>NZ_JBZXDO010000026.1:0-67736 GCF_058725505.1 Serratia sp. A07 | reverse complement strand
GCAGGTTTTTACAGGCAGAGCCAAAACCGAGTCGATAACCACGTCCACAGGACGTGGTTTTAAGTTAGGAATAAAAAAGGGAGGCTTTCGCCTCCCTTGGTAACTCCCCTGCCTGAATCAGTGATTACGGATGTATTCGTCCATATCGGTTTTCAGGTTGTCGGACTTGGTGCCGAAGATGGCCTGCACGCCGGAGCCAGCGACGACTACGCCGGCTGCGCCCAGTTTCTTCAGGCCCGCCTGGTCAACTTTGGACACGTCGGCCACGCTGACGCGCAGACGGGTGATGCAAGCATCCAGGTTAGTGATGTTTTCTTTACCGCCGAAGGCCTGAACCAGCGCCGCGGACATTTCGGAACCGCCCTGCGCAGTCTGCTCGGCAGCGGTGTCTTCACGGCCCGGGGTTTTCAGATCCAGCTTGGCGATCAGCACGCGGAAGATGGTGTAGTACACCAGACCGTAGACGATGCCGACGATCGGGAACAGCCAGATTTTGCTGCTGTTGCCGCTCAGTACGATAAAGTCGATCAGGCCATGCGAGAAGCTGGTGCCGTCACGCATGCCCAACAGGATGCAGATTGGGAACGCCAGGCCGGCCAGGATAGCGTGGATCACGTACAGGATCGGCGCGACGAACATGAAGGAGAACTCGATCGGCTCGGTGATACCGGTCAGGAACGAGGTCAGCGCGGCGGAGATCATGATGCCGCCGACTTTCGCGCGGTTTTCCGGCTTGGCCGAGTGCCAGATGGCGATGGCCGCAGCAGGCAGACCGTACATTTTGAACAGGAAGCCGCCGGACAGTTTGCCCGCGGTTGGGTCACCCGCCATGTAGCGAGGGATGTCGCCGTGGAATACCTGGCCCGCCGCGTTGGTAAATTCACCGATTTGCATTTGGAACGGTACGTTCCAGATGTGGTGCAGACCGAATGGCACCAGAGCACGCTCAACCACGCCGTAAATGCCGAAGGCCACGACCGGGTTCTGATAAGCCGCCCACTGCGAGAAGGTCTGGATAGCCGTACCGATCGGCGGCCAGATGAAGGACAGCACTACGCCCAGAACGATCGCCGCCAGACCGGAAATGATCGGCACGAAACGCTTACCGGCAAAGAAGCCCAGGTATTCCGGCAGTTGAATGCGGAAGAAGCGGTTGAACATATAGGCCGCGATGGCGCCGGAGATAATCCCCCCGAGCACACCGGTATCCGCCAGGTGTTTGGCCGCAATCTCTTCAGCCGGCAGGTGCAGCACCAGCGGCGCAACTACCGCCATGGTTTTCACCATGATGCCGTAGGCCACCACCGCCGCCAACGCGGAAACGCCGTCGTTGTTGGTGAAGCCCAGGGCGACGCCGATGGCGAAAATCAGCGGCATGTTGGCGAAGACCGAACCGCCCGCTTCCGCCATCACGTGGGAGACTACCGCAGGTAGCCAGCTAAAGTTGGCGGAGCCGACGCCCAGCAGGATACCTGCGATAGGCAACACGGACACCGGCAGCATGAGCGATTTACCTACTTTTTGCAGGTTTGCAAATGCGTTCTTGAACATAGTTGAGTGTGCTCCTGAGTAATAATGCTTTGCTACTTCTTGTCGCGATAATTCGCGCTGCAAGGGGGGGAGAAAAACCCCTGCAATTCAGGGTGTCTGAGCACCCCTTGAATTTATTACGCAGAGTAAAATAAATAGCCTGCGCAATGTTTGATGACAATCACGTTTCGATGATCGAGCTGCGGTAACTTTGCATAAACCGGCTGTTTTTTGGCAAAACGGGCCAAAAAACACGCATCAATCCCCCTGAAACGGGAGGGAACCTTACCCGTTTCAGTGATTAATTACGAGCTTAAAAAAAATTACGCAGACAATGACCTACAGCTATAGCCTAGGTCAAAGATCACAGATCGAGGTGAAATAAGCGTGAAAAGTTGGCGGTGGTCGCTTCGGCCAGTTGTTCCAGGCTGACGCCCTTCAATACCGCCATATATTCAGCCACATCGCGCACATAGGCGGGTTGGTTTTCTTTGCCCCGATGCGGCACCGGCGCCAGATAAGGCGAGTCGGTTTCCACCAGAATGCGATCCAGCGGCACATAGCGGGCCACCTCACGCAGCTGTTCGGCGTTGCGGAAGGTCACGATGCCCGAGAAGGAGATGTAGAAGCCCAGATCCAGCAGCGCTTCGGCCGTGGCCAGATCTTCGGTGAAGCAGTGAAGTACGCCGCCGCAATCCTGTGCGTTCTCTTCACGCAGGATCGCCAGCGTGTCCGCACGCGCATCGCGGGTGTGGACGATCACCGGTTTGTTCAGATCCCGGCCGATGCGGATATGTTCGCGGAAAGAGTCCTGCTGCAGCTCGAGGTTGTCTTTCTGGTAGAAGTAATCGAGCCCGGTTTCCCCCAGCGCTACCACCTGTTCCGCCGCCGCCAGGCGGCGCAGCTCGGCGTAATCATACCCCTCTTCCAGATTGAGCGGATGCACCCCGCAGGAGAAGGCCACGTCGTTGCGCTTGCCGATCAGCTCGGTCATGGAACGGTAGCCCGGTAGCGTGGTAGCGACCGCCAGCACATAGCCGACGTCGCATGCTTTGGCCTTGGCCAGCGCATCGTCCACATTCTGGTGCAGCGTTTGATAATCCAGACTGTCAAGGTGGCAATGAGAATCGACTAACAACATAATGTTTAACTCTTTTACTTTACAGCGAATGAGGGTGGGAATAGCCGGCGGCGCCGAGCATCTGTTCCCAGCGAAGTAACTGTTCGGTCAGCAGCAGCTCGCGATTGACGCCCACCACGCTGAGCAGCTGATGGCGGCAGTTCAGCCACTGCTGCACAATCTGCTGCAGCGAGGCGCTGCTCAGCAGGCTGGCCAGCTGATGCACCAGCGGCTGCTGATCCTGATTCAATACATACTGATGCGCGCCCTGCTGCCACTTCATCGCGTCCACCAGCAGCGCGCACAGCCAGTGCAGGCGCTCGGCGACGTCTTCATGGTTCAACACCGGCAACAGCGACAGCATATCGCGCTGCGGCAGCGCGGCGTTCAACGCGGCGCACAGGGCGCTGCGCTGTTGCCACTGCTGCGGCTGCAACAGCTGTTCGGCGGCCAACGGCGCGCCGTCGTGCAGGCGCAGCGCCGTGAGGCGGTCCGTCTGAGATCCGGCCGCCTGTCGGCCCAGCCACTGCAGGCTGAGCTGTTCATCCGGGCTGGCCAAATGCCAGTACAGGCAGCGGCTGCGCAGCGTCGCCATCAGCCGCGACGGCTCACGGCAACCCAGCAGAAAATAGGTTTTCTCCGGCGGCTCTTCCAGCGTTTTAAGCAGCGCGTTGGCCGCCGCCTCGGTCAGCTGTTCCGCCTGCGGCAGCCAAATCACTTTGGCGCCGCCCTGCTGCGCGTGGGCGTACAGCGTTTCAATCACCTGGCGGATCGGCTCGATCCCCAGGCTGCTCTTGCCCTTTTCCGGCGCCAGCACGTGATAATCCGGGTGGTTCCCCGCCAGCATCAGCCGGCAGCTGTGGCACTCGCCGCAGCTTTTTTCACCGTTGCGCTGCTGGCAGATCAACCAGCGGCTCAGGCCGTAGGCCAGCGCGTCGTCACCGTTGCCCGGCGCCGCGTGCAGCAGCAGCGCATGATGGCCGCGGCCGTCGGCGTACTGCCCAACCAGCTGGCGATAAGGGCCGTTCAGCCACGGGTACCAGTTCATTATGCGCCTTCCTGCTGCCGTAGCCAGTGGCCGACGCAGTCGCGGATCGCCGCGGTCACCTGCTCCAGCGGCTGGGCGGCGTCGACGGTGACGATGGTTTTATCCTGCGCCGCCAGCTCGAGATAGCGAGCGCGGGTGCGCTCGAAGAACGGCAGCGCTTCCTGTTCGATGCGATCCAACTGACCGCGCGCCTGTGCGCGTTGCAGGCCGACCAGCGGCGGCAGATCGAGATAGACCGTCAAGTCCGGGCGAAAATCCCCCAGCACGGTGTCGCGCAGCGAGCTCATCAACTGCGGATCCACGCCGCGTCCGCCGCCCTGGTAAGCCTGTGAAGAGAGATCGTGGCGATCGCCCACCACCCAGGCGCCGCGCGCCAGGGCCGGTTTAATCACGGTCTCCACCAGCTGCACGCGCGCGGCGTACAGCATCAATACTTCGGCCTTGATGGTCGGCAATTCGCCGTCGATGCCACGTTTGAACAGATCGCGCAGCTTCTCCGCCAGCGGCGTGCCGCCCGGCTCGCGGGTGAAGACGATGTCGCTGACACCGTGTTCGCGCAGCACATTGACCACCGTATCGCGCGCGGTGGTTTTACCCGCGCCTTCCAGCCCTTCGATAACAACGAATTTACTTTTCATTCTTTTCCTTTAACGCCTGACGGTACACGCGCACCGCCTGGTTATGGCTCGCCAGATTGGTGGTGAAGGTATGCCCACCCTTGCCGTCGGCGACAAAATAGAGATAAGGCGTTTTGGCCGGATTGGCGGCCGCCTGCAGCGAGGCCTCCCCCGGCATGGCGATCGGCGTTGGCGGCAGGCCGGCGATCACATAGGTGTTGTACGGCGTCGGCGTCTCCAGATCCTTGCGCGTGATGTTGCCATTATAGCTTTCGCCCATGCCGTAGATCACCGTCGGATCGGTCTGCAGGCGCATGCCGATGCGCAAGCGGTTGACGAACACCGACGCGACCTTGCTGCGCTCTTCCGGCACCGCGGTCTCTTTCTCGACGATCGAGGCCATGGTCAGCAGATCTTCCGGCGTTTTATACGGCAGGCTGGTATCGCGGCCGGCCCAGGCGGCCTGCAGCGCTTTGTTCATGCGCACGTGTGCGCGTTTGAGCAGCGCGATGTCGCTCATGCCGGCGGTATACTGATAGGTATCCGGGTACAAATGCCCTTCCGGCGTTTCTCCCGCAGGAATGCCGAGCGCTGCGGCAATCTCCGCTTCGCTCTTGCCCGCCAGGGTGTGTTTCAGGTATTTGGACTGCTGCAGCACCTGCTGCCAATCACGCAGGCGTGAGCCTTCGATAAAGCGTGCGGTGAACTGCGCCTCTTTGCCGCTGGCCAACAGTTTCAGCATCTGGCGCACCGTCATGCCCGGCGTGAACCGGTAGGTACCGGCTTTAAACTCCGCCAACTCCGGCTCCAGCTTCAGCAGCCACTGGAACCAGCGCCCGTTGTGCACCAGCTTATCGCGTACCAGTAGCCCTTCCAGCGCTACCCGGCCGGTGCCGGCCGGCAGTTTGAAGATGGTTTCTTGCTGGATAGCCAGCGGCGTATCGGCAAAGCGTTCGATCTTCTGGTAGCCCCAAAACAGCAGCGCCAATACCAGAACAACAATAACAGACAGGACCTTCAGCTTTCTTTTCTTCATCAATCAGCCATGGTTAACAGTGTGGACGCAAAAAATCATACAGCTGGCGCGAAGCATAACGCCATGATTGCGCAGCGTTTACCGGCAGCAGCGGCATCAGCGCATTGCTCACCAGCACTTCGTCGGCATCGGCCAGCGTCTCCAGCGGTTCACTGACGCACTGCAGACGGTATTCCGAGCCCGCCAGCAGCGCGATCACCCGCCGCCGCATCAGGCCCGCGACGCCGGCCTGGCTCAGATCCGGGGTAAATACCGCTTTTCCCTTACGCCAGAACAAATTAGCCGCACAGCATTCCACCAGCATACCGGCAGTGTCAAGCACCAGCGCCTCGTCGGCGGCCGTCTGGTCAAGATGCGCGCGGATCAGCACCTGCTCCAGGCGGTTCAAATGCTTCAACCCCGCCAGCAACGGATTGCGCGCCAGCGCCACCGGGCTGAGCGCAAGCGTGATGCCCTGCTCGCGCCACTGCAAATAGTGCGCAGGGTAGCTGCTGCGGGCGATGATACGCGTCGGGTTTTCGCACCCCGTCGGGCTGTAACCCCGCCCGCCGCTGCCGCGCGTCAGTATCGCTTTGACCACGCCGAGCGGAATTGATTCGGCCGCCAGCGCCATCTCCCGCTCGAAAGCCAGCCAATCGGTGGCAGGCAGCATCAGCCGCTGCGCCGCTTGCTGCAGCCGCTCCAGATGCCAGGGCAGCAGCTCGATTTTACCGTCGATAACCCGGGCGGTAGTAAAGCAGCCATCGCCGAACTGCAGGCCACGATCGCTCGGCGCCAGCGCATCGTGGCGTTGTCCGTTAATCCAGTACATGCTTCCTCCTGTTGCCGGGCTATTTCATTACGCTCGCAGGATAGCAGGCGGCGAGACGATACGCAGCCCCGCCGGCGGCCAAACGGCGGGCGTAAAAAAGCCCGGTTAAAAAACCGGGCTTTCGTCAGCTATCCGCAGCGCGAGTTACACTCGGCGGAAGATCAGCGAGCCGTTGGTGCCGCCAAAGCCGAAGGAGTTACACAGGGTGAACTCCATATCGCTGACCTGACGCGCTTCGTGAGGCACGAAGTCCAGATCGCAACCTTCATCCGGGTTATCCAGGTTGATGGTTGGCGGTACCGCCTGATCGCGCAGCGCCAGCACGGTGAAGATAGACTCGATCGCGCCTGCCGCACCCAACAGGTGGCCAGTCATCGATTTGGTCGAACTCACCAGCACGCGGTGGGCATCGGCGCCGAAGACGGATTTCACCGCCTGCGCTTCCGCCTGGTCACCCGCCGGCGTAGAGGTGCCGTGCGCATTGATGTAGCCGATTTGTGACGGGGTCACACCGGCGTCAAGCAGGGCATTTTCCATCGCCAGCGCAGCGCCCGCGCCGTTTTCCGGTGGCGACGTCATGTGATAAGCATCGCTGCTCATCCCAAAACCGACCACTTCGGCGTAGATTTTCGCGCCGCGTTTTTTCGCGTGCTCGTACTCTTCCAGCACCATCATGCCGGCACCGTCGCCCAGCACGAAGCCGTCGCGGTCTTTATCCCACGGACGGCTCGCCGCCTGCGGGTTGTCATTACGGGTGGACAGGGCGCGCGCTGCGCCAAAGCCGCCGACGCCCAATGGGGTGCTGGCTTTCTCTGCCCCACCGGCCAGCATCACGTCAGCATCATTGTAAGCAATGATACGCGCCGCATGGCCGATGTTGTGCACACCTGAAGTACAGGCGGTGGCGATGGAAATGCTTGGGCCACGCATGCCGTACATGATTGTCAGGTGGCCTGCAATCATATTCACGATGGTGGATGGCACGAAGAACGGACTGATTTTCCGTGGGCCACCGTTAACCAGTGAACTGTGGTTTTCTTCGATCAAACCCAGGCCGCCGATGCCGGAACCGATCGCGGCTCCAATGCGGGTGGCGTTAGCCTCGGTGATGTCCAGACCTGCATCCTGCATGGCTTGCATGCCGGCAGCGATACCGTACTGGATAAAGGCGTCCATCTTGCGCGCATCTTTGCGAGAGATGAAATCCTCAGAATTAAAATTCTTTACCAGGCCAGCAAACTTGGTCGCATAGGCAGTGGTATCGAAATGGTCGATCAGGCTGATGCCACTCTGACCGGCAAGAAGAGCGTTCCACGTGGACTCTACCGTATTGCCGACAGGAGACAACATGCCCAGTCCGGTCACAACTACTCGACGCTTAGACACGTTTGTCCTCCAGGGAGGGAAAAATATGACACTAGGGATAGAAAAAACTTAGGCGGTCGAACGACCGCCTAGATATGTTCTCTTACTGCTGGCTAGCGTTGATGAAATCAATAGCTGCCTGAACAGTAGTGATCTTCTCAGCTTCTTCGTCTGGAATCTCGGTGTCGAATTCTTCTTCCAGTGCCATTACCAGCTCAACGGTGTCAAGAGAATCAGCGCCCAGATCTTCAACGAAAGAAGCGTTGTTCAAAACTTCTTCCTGTTTAACACCCAGTTGCTCAACAATGATTTTCTTAACGCGTTCTTCGATAGTGCTCATACTCTTAAATTTCCTATCAAAACTCGCTTTCGCGATGGTTTTCGTAGTGTATAAAATGCTGAAAAAGATGCAACTAAATCCCGGCTGGTCAAACCACGATTTTACGCTATTTTGCGGTTTTTGCCTCAAATAACGCAAATGGTTTTCACATTTTTTAAATCATGTACATGCCGCCATTGACATGTAACGTTTCACCGGTGATATAGCCGGCCTCATCAGAGGCCAAAAATGCAACAGCGCTGGCGATTTCTTTAGCATCGCCCAGCCGGTTGGCTGGAACTGATGACAAAATGCCTGCGCGTTGATCATCTGTCAACGCCCGTGTCATGTCCGTCTCAATAAAGCCAGGTGCCACGACGTTGACCGTAATGCCACGCGAAGCAACTTCACGTGCCAAAGATTTGCTAAAACCAATCAAACCGGCTTTAGCCGCCGCGTAGTTCGCCTGCCCTGCGTTCCCCATGGTGCCGACAACGGAACCGATGGTGATGATACGGCCAAACCGCTTTTTCATCATAGCGCGCATTACCGCTTTTGACAGGCGGAATACGGAAGTCAGGTTGGTGTCGAGGATATCCTCCCACTCGTCATCCTTCATACGCATCAGCAGGTTATCACGCGTGATGCCGGCATTATTCACTAAAATGTCGATTTCGCCAAATTCGGCGCGAATCGATGCCAGCACGCTGTCGATAGATTGCGCATCAACAACGTTCAACATAAACCCTTTACCGTTTGCGCCCAGGTAGCTGCTGATCGCTTCAGCGCCGCTCTCGCTGGTTGCGGTGCCGATCACTTTGGCGCCGCGTGCCACAAACGTTTCTGCAATAGCTCGGCCAATACCGCGGCTCGCGCCGGTGACCAGAACGATTTTACCTTCGAAGCTCATCATTTTCCTCTTTATTGTTCAAGCGCCGCCGACAGGCTGGCGGTGTCGTTCACCGCCGCAGCCGTCAGGGTGTCAACAATACGTTTAGTCAGGCCGGTCAGCACTTTGCCCGGCCCCACTTCCAGCAGCGACGTCACTCCCTGTGCTGCGATAAATTCTACGCTCTCGGTCCAACGTACCGGGCTGTACAGCTGACGCACCAGCGCGCTGCGGATCGCTTCCGGATCGTTTTCGGTGCGCACGTCGACGTTGTTCACCACCGGCACCTGCGGCGCGTTGAAGGTGATGTCCTGCAGCGCCACGGCCAGCTTGTCGGCGGCCGGCTTCATCAGCGCGCAGTGCGAAGGCACGCTCACCGGCAGCGGCAGCGCACGCTTGGCGCCGGCGGCTTTGCAGGCGGCGCCTGCGCGCTCAACCGCTTCTTTGTTGCCGGCGATGACCACCTGGCCCGGCGAGTTGAAGTTGACCGGAGAAACCACCTGCCCTTGCGCAGACTCTTCACACGCTTTGGCGATCGCGTCGTTGTCCAGACCGATGATGGCGTACATCGCGCCGGTGCCTTCCGGCACCGCTTCCTGCATCAGCTTGCCGCGCAGCTCGACCAGACGGATCGCCGCCTTGAAGTCCAGCACGCCGGCGCAGACCAGCGCCGAGTATTCGCCCAGGCTGTGACCCGCCATCAGCGCAGGCGCTTTACCGCCCTGCTGCTGCCAAACGCGGAAAATCGCCACCGAGGCGGCCAGCAGAGCCGGTTGGGTCTGCCAGGTTTTGTTCAGCTCTTCCGCCGGGCCTTGCTGCACCAGCTGCCACAGGTCGTAACCCAGGGCGGAAGAGGCCTCGCCGAAGGTTTCTTCGACGATCGGGAACTGTGCGGCCAATTCGGCCAGCATGCCAACGGTCTGTGACCCTTGGCCCGGGAAAACAAAAGCAAATTGCGTCATTTTTTCTTCCTGTCCAAATCAGAAACGAACCAGCGCCGAGCCCCAGGTAAAGCCGCCGCCGAAGGCCTCCAGCAGCACCAGTTGGCCACGCTGAATTCGCCCGTCGCGCACGGCTTCGTCCAGCGCGGAAGGCACCGAGGCGGCAGAGGTGTTGCCGTGACGATCGAGCGTCACCACCACTTTGTCCATTCCCATGCCCAGTTTTTTCGCCGTTGCGCTGATGATGCGCAGGTTGGCCTGGTGCGGTACCAGCCAATCCAGCTCGCTGCGGTCCATGTTGTTGGCCTGCAACGTCTCATCGACGATGCGCGCCAGCTCGGTAACCGCAACCTTGAAGACTTCGTTGCCCGCCATGGTGACATAGGCCGGCTTGTCTTGATTCTGACGATCCTTGTACGGCAGCGTCAGCAGGTTGCCGTAGCTGCCGTCGGCATGCAGATGGGTAGACAGAATGCCCGGCGCTTCAGAAGCCCCCAGCACCACCGCCCCTGCGCCATCGCCAAACAGAATGATGGTGCCGCGATCTTCAGGATCCAGCGTGCGCGACAAGACGTCCGCGCCGATAACCAGCGCATGTTTGACCGCGCCGTTTTTCACGTACTGATCGGCCACGCTGAGCGCGTAAGTGAAGCCGGCGCAGGCCGCAGCCAGATCGAACGCCGCGCAGTCTTTGATGCCCAGCATTTGCTGCACCAGGCACGCCGCGCTCGGGAACGCGTGAGTGGTCGTGGTGGTCGCCACGACGATCAGCCCAATGTCTTCTTTAGCCACACCTGCCATTTCCAGCGCTTTCTCAGCGGCCTGGAAGCTCATCGTCGCAACGGTTTCATCCGCAGCGGCGATGCGACGTTCGCGGATACCGGTACGCGTGACGATCCACTCGTCAGAGGTATCCACCATTTTTTCCAAATCAGCATTGGTGCGCACTTGTACGGGCAAATAACTCCCCGTACCGAGAATCTTTGTATACATGTACGATCAGTCACTCTTAGGTAATACAGCCTCAAGGCGCGCAGCAATCCTTTCCGGGACTTGCCGCTGCACCGCCTGCACAGCCTGTTCGATTGCGACTGCAAACGCGTGAGGGTTCGCAGCGCCGTGGCTCTTGACTACGGTGCTGCGCAATCCTAACAGACATGCGCCATTATACTGGTCGGGGTTCAGGTGGCCGAACCGCTTAACCACCCGTTTTTGCAACCAACGGCCCAACAATTTCAGCCACCACGCTTGCTTGTTTCCGTCGCCGGACGATTTCAGCAGCGATAAGAATACCCTGACCACCCCTTCCATGGTTTTCAGGGTGACGTTGCCCACGAAGCCATCGCAAACCAACACGTCGGTCTTACCGGTGAGCAGTTCGTTTCCTTCCAGGTAACCAATATAGTTGATTGCCGGAGTATTTTTTAGCACAGCGGCCGCTTCGCGGATATTATCCAGGCCTTTGGTCTCTTCTTCGCCAATATTCAGCAGCGCCACCCGCGGTTGCGCAATGCCGATCACCTCTTCCGCCATCACCGCGCCCATCACGGCAAACTGCACCAGCATGGTGCTGTCGCACTCGACGTTGGCGCCCAGATCCAGCACCACGGTTTTACTGCGTTGCTGATTCGGGATCGCCGTCATCAGCGCCGGGCGTTCGATGCCCTCCAGCGGCTTGACCAACAGCTTCGCCAATCCCATCAGCGCGCCGGTATTGCCGGCGCTGACGCAGCCTTGCGCGTTTCCGCTGCTGAGCTGCTCGAGCGCAATGCGCATCGACGTGCCGCGGCTGGCACGTATCGCTTGTGAAGGTTTGGCGTCGCCGGCGATCACGGACTCGGCGGGCACGACTTGCAGACGCTCCAGAAGAACCGGATCGGCGTGGGCAAGCAAAGGGGAGATGACGTCGGGATTGCCGACCAGCAGGAGATGAAGCTGTAAATTAGAGGCCAGTGCCTGCAACGAAGCAGGCACTGTGACGCAGGGACCGAAGTCCCCGCCCATTGCATCTAACGCCAGGGTTAGACGAGTCAAGGTATCGCTACTTAGCCGATAACCTTGCGACCGCGGTAGAAACCGTCGGCAGTGATGTGGTGACGACGGTGAGTTTCACCGGATACTTTGTCTACAGACAGAGTAGTCGTGGTCAGAGCATCGTGAGAACGACGCATGCCACGCTTGGAACGGGTTGGTTTATTCTGTTGTACGGCCATGGACCTTACTCCTCAATTACTTACGCTTTAAACTGGCTAATACGGCAAACGGATTCGGTTTCTCCGCCTCGGGAGGCAGTTGGCCGAATACCATGTCCGCTTCGGACACTTCACAGTGTTCAGATTCATGTACCGGAACGACAGGCAGTGAAAGAATAATTTCGTCTTCAATCATTGCCAACAGATCGACTTCGCCAAACTCGTCAACTTCGATCGGTTCGTACGCTTCCGGTAATGCCTCAGCCTGCTCATCATTGACGACCGGGCTAAAACAATATGTTGTGTGAACCTGATGTTCGAACGGGACTCCACAGCGTTGGCACATCAACGTTACCG
Organism: Serratia sp. A07; assembly: GCF_058725505.1. NCBI lineage: Bacteria > Pseudomonadati > Pseudomonadota > Gammaproteobacteria > Enterobacterales > Yersiniaceae > Serratia > Serratia sp. A07. The sequence goes on along the minus strand of NZ_JBZXDO010000026.1, from coordinate 55,511 downwards.
TGACGTCCGCATGCCCTGTTATCACCGCGAGGCGCTGATTGTCGATATTGAACGACAACGACACCTCGACATCACTGTCCACACTGACCACGGAGTCGGCAACACGAGTAACCTGCTCAGGCGCATAGACACCAGCATAGTCCAGGCGTTTCTGAGCGGTACGTACCGCATCAATGGTCAAGGGTAATTTTACCTTTTGCATAGGGCGCGCATATTAACTTTGTAACGACATAGAGTCAAAGAAAAAGGCCGTAAAACGGCTCCTTTCACCAATATTCGCTTCCACAGCGGCCGACAGTTTAAAATGCCGTACCCATTTACGCTACGGTTTGCGAAAAAAATTATGCAGAGATTGCTTTTAGCCTCCACCTCCCCCTATCGAAAAATGCTGCTGGAGAAGCTGCAGCTGCCCTTCGACTGCGCCGCACCCGAGGTGGATGAAACCCCACTGCCGGGTGAAACCGCCGAAGCGCTGGTGCTGCGCCTGGCGGCGGCGAAGGCTCAGGCGCTGGCCCTCGCCTATCCCGAGCATCTGATCATCGGCTCCGATCAGGTCTGCGTGATCGATGGCAACATCACCGGCAAGCCCCATACCGAGGAGAACGCCCGGGCACAGCTGCGCCAGGCCAGCGGCCAGGCCGTGACTTTTTATACCGGCCTGGCGCTGTACAACGGCCGCAGCAAGCAGCTGCAGGCCCTGTGCGAGCCGTTCCACGTGCATTTTCGCGCGCTGAGCGAAACGGAGATCGCTGCCTATGTTCGCATGGAGCAACCGCTGAACTGCGCAGGCAGTTTTAAGAGTGAAGGATTGGGGATCGCACTGTTCGACAGGCTGGAAGGCCGGGACCCGAACGCCCTGATCGGCCTGCCGTTGATCGCGCTGTTGGAGATGTTGCGGGCTGAGGGCATCAACCCGCTGGTCTGACGCGGATTACTTGGCCGCCTGCCGGCGCAGCACCTGCAGGCAGTGGCGCAGCTCTTCGTCCATCGGCGCTTCGATGCGCATCGTTTCGCCGGTGGAGGGATGCTCAAAGCGCAGCGCCGCAGCGTGCAGGAACAGCCGCTTCAGGCCGGTACCCGCCAGCTGGCGATCGAACTCGCGGTCGCCATAGCGATCGTCAAAGGTGATCGGGTGCCCGGCATGCAGCGTGTGCACGCGGATCTGGTGGGTGCGCCCGGTGATCGGGCTGGCCTTCACCAGGGTGGCGAATTCGTAACGCTCTTCCACCTTGAAGCGGGTTTCCGAAGGCTTGCCTTCGCTGCTGACGCGCACGATGCGCTCACCGCTTTGCAGAATGTTTTTCAGCAGCGGCGCCTGTACGGCCTTGCAGTGGGACTGCCACTGGCCGCGCACCAGCGCCAGATAATCCTTCTGCATCCCCTTCAGCCGCAGCTGTTCGTGCAGCGAGCGCAGCGCGGAGCGCTTCTTGGCCACCAGCAGCACGCCGGAGGTGTCGCGATCCAGACGGTGCACCAGCTCGAGGAAACGGGCTTCCGGGCGCAGCGCGCGCAGCCCTTCGATCACGCCGAAGCTCAGGCCGCTGCCGCCATGCACCGCGGTGCCGGAGGGCTTGTTGAGGATCAGCAGGTAGTCGTCTTCATAAAGGATGCAGTCGGCCAATGCGGCTACCTTATCCAGCTTGGCCGACACCGGCGTCTCTTCGCGCTCGGCCACCCGTACCGGCGGCACGCGCACCACGTCGCCGGCCGCCAATTTGTATTCGACCTTGATGCGTCCTTTATTGACCCGCACCTCGCCCTTACGCACGATGCGATAAATCATGCTCTTCGGCACGCCTTTCAGGCGAGCGAGCAGAAAGTTGTCGATTCTCTGACCGGCTTCGTCGTCGGAAATCGTGATGAATTGTACTGCTGGATTGTTCGTTTTCATGGTGCGGGATTCTAAATAGAGCGCGTGAATAGCGCCACATCTTTTTCTGTGCTTAACTGTCTCTCTGACGGCGGGCGAAACCCCAGCGAACAATAAGGCAGCAAGCCGGTTTGAACGTTTGCGATTTCTTCCGCAGTTAAGGAAAAGTCACCTTGCTATAACGGCATCAGCAGTGGAATAATGCAGTCACTTTCCGCGTTGATTCTCGTTAAACAGGGAAAACGGTGGAATTATAAAATTTGTCTGATCGCGCAAAAACGCAGCAATGGCGTAAGACGTAATGCGAAATCAAACAATTAGCGGGCTGCGGGTTGCAGCTTGGCCGGCAAATGGAATCAGATCTGTCGACGTAAATCAGAGGCTATTCCCCTAGTAAAAGTGCTGTCTTTCACAAAGAAAAGCAGGCTTACCGAGATAATGCGCCCCTATGCAGGCGACAACCGTGAGGTTGACGGCTTTGCGAGAAGACACGGGGCTTTCGGTTTAACTCCGGCCATGAGGTTATTTTGCCCGCAGCTTTGTCGATAATGAAAAAATAACGAGTAAGTTAAGATGAAAAGAATGTTGATTAACGCAACTCAGCAGGAAGAGTTGCGTGTTGCCCTCGTAGATGGACAGCGGCTGTATGATTTGGATATCGAAAGTCCGGGTCATGAGCAGAAAAAAGCGAATATTTACAAAGGCAAAATCACCCGCATTGAACCAAGTCTTGAAGCAGCGTTCGTGGACTACGGCGCAGAACGACATGGTTTCCTCCCCCTTAAAGAAATCGCCCGCGAATACTTCCCTAGCAATTACTCTTCCCATGGCCGCCCGAACATCAAAGATGTGCTGCGCGAAGGCCAGGAAGTCATCGTTCAGGTAGACAAAGAAGAACGTGGCAACAAAGGCGCCGCCTTGACCACCTTCATCAGCCTGGCGGGCAGCTATCTGGTGCTGATGCCGAACAACCCGCGTGCCGGTGGTATTTCCCGCCGCATCGAGGGCGACGATCGCACCGAGCTGAAAGAAGCGCTCTCCTCGTTGCAACTGCCGGACGGCATGGGCCTGATCGTTCGCACTGCGGGCGTAGGCAAATCCGCCGACGCGCTGCAGTGGGATCTCTCCTTCCGTCTGAAGCACTGGGAAGCGATTAAAAAAGCCGCCGAAGGCCGCCCTGCGCCGTTCCTGATCCACCAGGAAAGCAACGTTATCGTGCGCGCCTTCCGCGATTACCTGCGCCCGGACATCGGCGAAATCCTGATCGACAACCCGAAAATTCTCGATCTGGCCAAAGAGCACATCGCTGCGCTGGGCCGCCCGGATTTCAGCAGCAAAATTAAACTGTACAGCGGTGAAATCCCTCTGTTCAGCCACTACCAGATCGAATCGCAGATCGAATCAGCCTTCCAGCGCGAAGTGCGCCTGCCGTCCGGCGGCTCGATCGTCATCGACAGCACCGAAGCGCTGACCGCCATCGACATCAACTCCGCCCGCGCAACCCGCGGCGGCGACATCGAAGAGACGGCGTTCAACACCAACCTGGAAGCGGCGGACGAGATCGCTCGCCAGCTGCGCCTGCGTGACCTTGGCGGCCTGATCGTCATCGACTTCATCGACATGACGCCGGTTCGCCACCAGCGCGAAGTGGAAAACCGCCTGCGCGACGCCGTGCGCCAGGACCGTGCGCGCATCCAGATCGGCCGCATTTCCCGTTTCGGCCTGCTGGAAATGTCCCGTCAGCGCCTCAGCCCGTCGCTGGGCGAGTCCAGCCACCACGTGTGCCCACGCTGTAACGGCACCGGCACCATCCGCGACAACGAATCGCTGGCGCTGTCCATCCTGCGCCTGATCGAAGAAGAAGCGCTGAAGGAAAACACCAAAGAAGTTCACGCTATCGTGCCGGTTCAGGTCGCTTCGTACCTGCTGAACGAAAAGCGCGAATCCGTCAGCGCGATCGAAACACGCCAGGGCGGCGTGAAAGCCGTCATCGTGCCGAACGATCAGATGCAAACCCCGCACTACTCGGTGCTGCGTGTGCGTAAAGGTGAGGAAACCTCTACCCTGAGCTACCTGCTGCCGAAGCTGCATGAAGAAGACATGGAGCGCCCGCTGGAAGATGCGCCGATGGAACGCAAGCGTCCGGAGCAACCGGCCCTGGCTTCCTTCTCCCTGTCCGCCGATGCGCCGCCGCCGGCTGAAGAAACTGTCGCCGTGGCCAAGCCTGCCGCTGCCGCCGCCAAGGCTCAAGCCGCAGCGCCGGTCGCCGCCAAGCCGGGCTTCCTGGGCCGCCTGTTCGGGGGTCTGAAGAGCCTGTTCGCCGGTGAAGAACAACCTGCCGTCGAAGAAGCCAAACCGGCCGAAACGCCGAAGGCGGAAGGCAACGGTGAAAACCGTCGTCAGGATCGTCGCGGCCAGCGCCGTCAAGGCACCGGCCGTAAAGAGCGCGGTGAGCGTGGCGATCGTCCGGAACGCGGCGAGCGTAAAGAGCGCGGTGAAGGCCGTGACAATCGCGAGCGCGACAACCGTGAACCGCGTGAGAACCGTGAAGGCCGTGAATCGCGTGAATCCCGCGATGAACAGCGCCGTAACCGCCGCAACCAGCAGCAGAACGCACCGGTCGCTGAGGAAACCGCCTCGGAAGAAAGCGCTAAAGCGCCGCGCGAAGATCAGCAGCAGCGTCGTGAGCAACGTGCTGAACGCCAGCGTCGTCGTCAGGAAGAGAAGCGCCAGGCTCAGCAGGAAGTGAAAGCGCTGGAAAGCGTTGAAGCGGTCGAGAGCACCGACGAAGAGCAGGAAGAACGCCAGCAGCAGAACATGCAGCGCCGTCAGCGCCGCCCTCTGTCGCAGAAAGTGCGCATCCTGTCTGCGGAAGAAGAACTGCAGCGTGCAGCGGAAGAGCTGTTGGCGCCGAAAGCGCCGGTCGCGAAAGCCGCCGACGCACAGCCGACCGCCAACGACAGCGTCAAGCTGCTGCCGGAAACCGTTGCTGCACAGCCGGAAGACGATGCCCAGGGCGAAAACCGCGGCAACGGCGAAGGCATGCCGCGTCGCTCCCGTCGTTCACCGCGTCACCTGCGCGTCAGCGGCCAGCGCCGCCGCCGTTACCGCGATGAGCGTTACCCGCTGCAATCCCCAATGCCGCTGGTGGGCGCGTTCGCTTCGCCGGAAATGGCGTCGGGCAAAGTCTGGGTAAGCTACCCGGTTGCTCAGGTTGAAGAAGCCGAAGTGCAGGCCGAAGTCGTAGAACAGGCAGCCGCACCGGTTGTCGCCGCAGCGGTTGAACAACACAGCGTTGCCGTGGAAGAAACTCAGGCTGCGGCCAGCGTCAACGAGCCGGCTCCAGAAGCCATCGTTGAAACTGCAGCCGTCACCGTAACGGAAGAAGAAGCTGCAGCCGTGGCACCGGTCGTTGCCACCCCGGCCGAGGAAACCCCGGCGCCGGTGGAAGCCGCACCGGCACCTGCCGCAGTTGAAGAACCGAAAGCGGAAGAGACTGCCCCGGCAGTGGAAGCCGAGCCGGTAGCTGAAGCCGTAACTGCAGAACCTGTGGTTGAAGCCAAGCTGGTGGAAGAGAAGCCTGTGGTCGAAACTGCACCGGTAGAAGCCACGCCAGCGGAAGAAACGCCAGTGGCAGAAGCCGCACCTGCGCCAGCCGCCGTAGAAGCCGCTCCGGTCGAAAAAGTCCCAGCGCCAATCGCCGCGGAACCTGCGCCTGTGGTTGCTCAGCAGCCGGCACCGGTGAAAGCCGTGCAGGACGTGCTGTACAAACACATCGCCACTGCGCCGATGACCAAAGCGCCTGCGCCGGCCTACGTGCCGGAAGAACGCAAGCACAGCGACTGGCAGCGCCCTTCCTTCAACTTTGAAGGCAAAGGCTCGGCAGGCGGCCATTCGGCGGTGAGCCAGGCGACTGCGCCGGCCACCAAGCCACAGCCGGTTAACGAATGAGTTAATCTGCAACCCTAAAAAAAACCCGCCATCGGCGGGTTTTTTCTTGCCTGTAAAAAGGCTCAGGCTATCTTTTTCAGTTTCTTGATGTCCAAAACGTCCAACTTGCCGTCAAGCCGGCTGACGAACTGCTGAAAATGCGCCGTCTCATTATGCTTATCCAGCGCTTCGCTGCTGGCCCAACGCTCAAAGAACACGAAGACGCCCGGCTTTTCCAGATCGCGATGTAAATCATACTGCAGGTTGCCCAACTCCTGGCGGCTCGGCTCGATAATATCCTGCACCGCATCGCTGACGGCGGCTTCAAATCCCGCTTTCGCTTGCAGGGTGGCGATAACGCGTACTTCCATTGCTTTCTCCCTTTCCACTTGATGAAGGTCGACGGTATTGGCGTCGGCATCGTTGAAATCTCTGCCACTATGCGCCCGCCGCCCTATTGATTTCAACTTGTCGCCAACAAACAGATGCATCTCAGGCACTTTCCGCTTATCCTTACACCCCGGCGTGAATAAACCCATTATTCGCTTTTCATTAGACGTATTTGACCGCCGGAGCCTAGCTAGATGACCGCACAACCTCAAGTTCTGAAAATCCGCCGCCCAGACGACTGGCATATCCACCTGCGTGACGACGAGATGCTGAAAACGGTGGTGCCCTATACCAGCCAGGTATTTGGCCGGGCGATCGTGATGCCGAACCTGGTTCCGCCCGTAACGACCGTGGCCGCCGCGCGCGCCTACCGCGATCGCATTCTGGCGGCGGTCCCGCAGGGCCACAACTTCACTCCGCTGATGACCTGCTACCTGACCAACTCCCTGGCGGCCAGTGAACTGGTCAACGGCTTCGAGCAAGGGGTGTTTACCGCCGCCAAGCTGTATCCGGCCAACGCTACGACCAACTCCAGCCACGGCGTCAGCGACGTGACCGGCATTTACCCGCTGTTCGAACAGATGCAAAAAATCGGCATGCCGCTGCTGATCCACGGCGAAGTGACCGATCCTGCCGTCGATATTTTCGACCGCGAGGCGCGCTTTATCGAACAGGTCATGGAACCTATCCGCCGCCAGTTCCCAGAGTTGAAGATCGTCTTCGAGCACATCACCACCAAAGAAGCGGCGCAATATGTGCAGGCAGGCAATCGTTTCCTCGGCGCCACCATCACGCCACAGCACCTGATGTTCAACCGCAACCACATGCTGGTGGGCGGCATTCGCCCACACCTGTTCTGCCTGCCGATCCTCAAGCGCAATGTCCACCAGGATGCGCTGCGTCAGGCGGTCGCCAGCGGTTCGGATCGTTTCTTCCTCGGCACCGACTCCGCGCCGCATCTCAAGCACCGCAAAGAATCCAGCTGTGGCTGCGCCGGCTGCTTCAACGCGCCGAATGCCATCCCGGCTTACGCTGCCGTGTTCGAACAACTCGGCGCGTTGGAGCACTTTGAAGCCTTCTGCTCGCTCAACGGTCCACGCTTCTATGGTCTGCCGCTCAACGAAGACTTCATCGAGCTGCAGCGCGTGCCGACCACCCAACCGGAAGAGATCGCCCTGGGCAATGAATCCGTGATCCCCTTCCTGGCCGGTGAAACCCTGAACTGGTCGCTGAAAAACTGATATTTTTGCTTCGCCCTCTTGCCCCCGCACCCGGTTAACTGTATAAATAAACAGTAAATCGCTTCGGGGGCAATTATGCGTGTTGAAGTCACTATAGATAAAACCCGGCCGCTGCCGGCGGGCGCCATTGAGGCACTGACCGGCGAACTGGGCAAGCGGGTCAATCGCCAGTTTCCAGACGCCGTCGTGCAAGTACGTTATGCCGGCGCCAACGGCCTCTCCGTGCTGGGAGGCGCCAAAACCGACCGGGATCTGATCGAGGAAATCCTTCAGGAAACCTGGGAAAGCGCGGACGAGTGGTTCAGCGCAGAATAACACTGCAATGCTGTTTTTGCCGGGGGTCGCTCTCCGGCTTTTTTGTTTCTGGCGCCCTGCCCATTCATCGCTTACCCTTACTTTGGAACAAAATCCGCCTCAGCGCTGTATTTAACGCAAAGGAGTAAGCATGGCCCCGGACAAGGTGAAATCCGAAGACGCGATGACGTTTGGTGAACTGCTGGCGCTGATTGCCGATCAGAAAAGGCGCTTGAACGTATTGGAAGTGGCTTTCTCTTATCTGGCCTTCAGCCTGGATGACAAAGCCAACCAGCTGCTGATCCACAGCCTGAAGCTGGAATCGCACAGCCAAAACCGCGACGCCGAAACGCAGAAACATTTCGCCCATTTGGCCGAAGAGCTGGAAAAATGCCTGCACGGTTCACCGCCGCCAGCCGGCGCGGAATAATGCCCTGCGCTTTATTCATCCAAAAATTCGCATACCGGTTTGTAGAATAATTGTTCAAATAAATATTTATTTTGCAAATTTCGGTGACAACCCCCTCCACCGATGAAAGCGGATGCGTATACTGTAATTGCTCTCATGATGATGAGCCGCATTGATCCTCGTTAGTCACTCACGGTAGTTACTACTCAATAAGGGGTCTTTATGGACAGAAATGATGAAGTAATTCAGACGCACCCGCTTGTCGGTTGGGATATCAGTACTGTCGACGTTTACGACGCCATGATGATACGCCTTCATTACCTGTCTTCACTAGACCAAACGCCAGAAGAAGCCCAAGTAGACAGAACGCTTTGGCTGACCACAGATGTCGCCCGTCAATTAATCAATATCTTAGAGGCCGGCATCGCCAAGATTGAAGCTACGGATTACCAGGATCTTGATCGCAGAAAACATTGATTCATCGTCCCCTAACCCCTGAGGCGCCGCGACCCATTCCCGGCGCCTTTTTCTTTGCCTTTCGCCGTTCAATCAGTGCATTGCGCTCGGCAACCTTTTATCATGGGGCGATAAGAAATCGCTATCAGAGAGGGTGGGCACGTGGAATATGATTTGATTGTGGTGGGCAGCGGTTCAGTCGGCGCGGCGGCAGGGTATTACGCTACCCGGGCCGGCTTGAAAGTGCTGATGATCGACAGCGCCATTCCCCCGCACCGCAACGGCAGCCATCACGGCGATACCCGCATAATCCGTCACGCTTACGGCGAAGGTGAAAAGTACGTGCCGCTGGTGCTGCGCGCACAGGCGTTGTGGAATGCGCTGATTCAACAATCCGGCGAGGAACTGTTCCAGTCGTGCGGCGTGCTCAATTTGGGGCCGCAGCACTCCAAATTCATTCACAATGCTCAGCAGAGCGCGCAGAAATTCCGCCTGAACGCACAAACCCTCAGTGCCGAACAGATCGCTCAACGCTGGCCGGAATTCCGCGCTCCGGAAGGTTACGTCGGCGTTTTCGAACCGGACGCCGGCTTCCTGCGCTCCGAGCTGGCGGTGGCCAGCCTGATCAAGCTGGCGAAAGAGGCCGGCTGCAGCCAGTTGTTCAACTGCCCGGTCAGCGCGGTGGAGCCTATCGATGGTGGCGTTGCAGTCGTCACCGGCGAAGGGCGTTTCACGGCGCGAAAAGCCGTGGTCACCGCCGGCACCTGGGTGAAAGCGCTGTTACCGCAGCTGCCGATTGCGCCATTGCGCAAGGTATTCTCCTGGCATCAGGCGGACAGCCGCTACAGCGTGAACAATCGCTTCCCGGCCTTTACCGTCGAAGCGCAGGACGGCACGCACTATTACGGCTTCCCGGCGGATAACGACGGCCTGAAAGTGGGTAAACACGACGGCGGGCAGCCGATGGACGCCCCCGAGCAGCGCAAACCCTTCGGTAGCTACGCCAGTGACGGCACCGAAGTTTTCTCCTTCCTGCGGCAGTTTTTGCCGGGTGTAGGCGTATGTTTACACGGCGAAGCCTGCAGTTATGACATGAGCCCCGACGAAGACTTTATTATCGATACCCTGCCGGAGTGCGATCGCCTGATGGTCATCAGCGGATTGAGCGGCCACGGCTTCAAGTTCGCCAGCGCGCTGGGTGAGATTGCCGCCCTGTTCGCGCAGGACAAAGCGCCGCCGGTCGACGTCGCCAGCTTTGGTCTGAAACGATTTAGCTAAGCGAAGGATTTCTCTGTCCAGGTTGCCGTCGTGCCCTGGACAGCAAAATTTGGCAGTTACAATTTATTAACCTGCTAACTCTTTTAAATACCAAGTAAAAATTCTGATAACGGAAATTTCTTGCATTCAGCATTTGAATTTCCGAATTGAACACTTGCAGTGTAAGTCCTATTTTACAGAAGATATGCTCCATCGGCTTTCAACAAGGACGTCACCATGAAACTACTTGTCGTGGACGAATGCTGCTTCACCCGGGTCGGTATAGCCAGCTACTTTGCTGATAGTGGGATTACAACGATCAAGTGCTGCCACAGCATTGAGTACGCTACGCCGCTGTTGGCCAGCTTTCAGCCGAGCCACATTCTGGTGAACCTCAGCAACCAGTGCCGCTATAACGAAGCGGACGCACAGCTGCTGGCGTTTATGGAAGCCAGTCAGTCTGCCTTGCTGTTTATCTATCTCGATACGCCTTACCCCTACAGCGAAACGCCAATGCGCATCGCCGATAACGCGTTCCTGTTCAATAAAAGCATTCTGCCGCTCACCTTGCGCACGCTGCGCGAAAATCCGCTGGCGCTGGCCGATGACGGCGAAGAGCGTTCCCTGTTCAGCCCGCAGGAACTGACGGTGATGAAATATTGGATGGCAGAAATGCCCAACTACCGCATCGCGAAAAAGCTGCAGATCAGCTCGCATACGGTGTATGTGCACAAGCGTCACATCACGGAGAAGATCAACGCGCGCAACCGGCTGGAGTTCTACTCGCTGTATAACGTGCTGCGTTATTTCTACCCGCCCAGCGCACCAACGAATTCGACGCCGCTGGCGCTGCTGACGGTGTAACATCAAGCCTGCGATAACGCAGGCTTTTTTATCGCCACTCTTCCAGCGCTCACGCGCGCCCCGCTATAAAAGGTGCCGAGAAAAGGACTATAATCAAAGGTCTCTTTCTTCAGGCGGCTGAAATGTTAAACCGAATACTGGCGGCTATCGTCAACAACGTGCGTGAGCACCTGGTGCTGTATCTTTGTCTGTGGCTGGTGCTGCTGGCGCTGGATGTCTATTTTTTCTTCGTGATGTAACCCATGCCGTCGTCATTTCCCCGATTGAGCTTCAGCCGCTTCGGCGATCCCGCCCAGGTGCTGGCGCTGCAGCAGACGAGCAGGCCGCCGCTGCGCCCCGGCCGGCTGCTGCTGCAGATGCGCTATGCCCCGATCAACCCTTCCGACCTGATCCCGATTCACGGCCAATACGCGCACCGCATCGCCCTGCCGCAGGTGCCTGGCTATGAAGGCGTAGGCGTCATCGTCGATCCGCAAAGCGGACGCTCGACCGGCCGACGCGCACTGGCGGTAGCGGGTGACGGCAGCTGGCAAACCTTCGTCACGCTGCCTGAAGAACGGGTGGTCTGGGTACCGGACGACATCGACGACGCCAGCGCGGCGCAAATCTATATCAACCCGCTCACCTGCTGGGTGCTGCTGACGCAATGGCTGCCGCTCAACGCCGGCGACGTGCTGCTGCTCAACGGCGGCGGCTCCGCCGTTAGCCTGCTGCTGGCACAGATGACGGCGCAGCGTGGCATTCGTCTGGCGGTGGTGGTGCGCAACCTCACTCATCGCCCGGCGCTGCTGGCCGCCGGCGCCTGGCGCGTTATTGAGGCGCCGCAGCTGGCGCAAATGCCCCACTTTGGCGCCCGCGCCGCTATCGACTGCATCGGCGGAGAAGACGGATTGCAGCTGGCGCGGGCGGTTCGCACCGGCGGCGATTTTGTGGCGCTGGGCCTGCTGGGTGGGCGCCAGGTGGACTGGCGGCGCGTGGTGGACGAATTGAAGCTGCGCGCTTCGCTGTTCCACCTGCGTAAATGGAATGCGCAGGCGACACCGGCGCAGTGGCAAACGGCGTTTTATCAGCTATTCCAGCTGCTGCGGCGCGGCCAGCTGACGCTGCGCCCGCCCGCCGCGATTTACCCTTTATATCAGTACGCAGCGGCGTTGCAACACGCTACGCAGCCCGGTGTGAACGGCAAGATCTTCCTCACTCCGGCGGCGCCGGAGGCTGACGCGGCGGGCGACCGTCACCCAAAATGACCGCCAGCCGATAGCCGCCCTCGGTAGTCTCCAGCGCGATGCGCGCCACGATTGTCAGCGGCACCGACAGCAGCATGCCGACCGGGCCGAGCAGCCAGCCCCAAAAGATCAGCGACAGGAATACCACCAGCGTCGACAACCCCAGCCCGCGACCCATCACCCGCGGTTCGAGGATATTGCCGATCACCATGTTGATTGCGATAAAGCCGCCCGCCACCACCAGCGCATCACCCAATCCGTTGAACAGCAGCGCCTGAATCAGCGGCGGAATGGCGGCCAATACCGAGCCGATATTGGGAATATAGTTGAGCAGAAACGCCAGCAGCCCCCAGATAAAGGCGAAGCGTACGCCGACCGCCGCCAGGAAGATCCAGACGATCACCCCGGTGGCCAGGCTGATGATGGTTTTAATCACCAGATAACGCGTCACGCCGTCCAGCGCCCGCCGCATCGCGGCGAGGCCTTCATTCGGCTTATCCAGCGCCTGCTGCAGTTTATAAGGCAGCAGCTGCACTTCGAACAGCATAAACACCACGGTCATCAGCAGCAGGAAGACGTTGGTCATGGCGCCAGACAGGTGCCCCAGCATGCGGGTAACCAGATTCATCGCCGCGCTGGGATCGACATATTGCAGCATCGCTTCGCTGGAGAGGCTGATATTGAAGCGATCGGCGTAATACTGCAGCTCGCGCAGTTTCTCGATCATCATGCCGCGGTACTGCGGCAGCGAACGGGCGAACTCGTTCAGCGAAGCGCCCAGCATGCCGATGAACAGCATCACGACCACAATCACCGCCGTCACCAGCAGCGTCACCCCAAGGATGCGCGGCACCCGTCTGCGTTCCAGCATCGCCACCAGCGGGTTCAGCACCATGGCGAGGAACACCGCCAGTAGAAACGGCACCACGATGTCGGCGGCGGCTTTCACCCCAGCCAGAATGATCACCAACATCGCCAGCAGGACGGCCAAACGCAGGCTGTTGTCGGTTACACGGGTTCGGCCCATGACGTTTCCTTGTTATTTCACTGGGTTAGCCGGCCATCAAGAGCCGACGCTTGGCGCTAATGGTAGCAAATTCCGCCGTTGTGCCGCAGAGGATTTCGCGTAACCGTTCGAAAAAATTAATCTTTCCGCCCTGCTCTTCGCCGCGAGAAATAGGCATAACCTTTGCCAACAAATAATCCCACCGAGCAATTTATGGACGGTTTACGTAAAATGACAAAAGCTGACATTAATAGATAATAATCCTAATTTTCAACAACTAGCATAATCGTTACGTGAAAGAAATAATATCACCTTCAACGATTTATCTGATGAACTCCGAACATCTCAAACAAATTCACTGACTAATATTTCTAAGAAGTAACATAGTTAAATTTATTATTGATTTTATGTTTCCTAAAGTTTAATTATTGCAGCCAGCCAATCGGTAATCGAAGGAAACAGGATGCTCTGGAAAAATACCGCCGATCGTTTCGGCCATGCGTCAGTGTTGATCCACTGGCTGGTGGCGCTGACGGTGTACGGCATGTTCGCACTTGGTCTGTGGATGGTTACGCTGGGCTATTACGACGTCTGGTACCACCAGGCGCCGGAGATCCACAAAAGCATCGGCGCGCTGCTGTTCATCGTCATGGTGATCCGCGTGATCTGGCGCTTTGTCTCGCCGCCGCCCAAGCCTCTGGCCAGCTATGGTCGCCTCACTCGCGTCAGCGCCATTCTCGCGCATCTGGCGTTGTACGCCGTGTTGTTCGGCATTCTGATCAGCGGCTATCTGATCTCGACCGCCGACGGCCAACCAATCAGCGTATTCGGCTGGTTCGACGTGCCCGCCACCGTGACCGGCATGGCGGAGCAAGCCGATACCGCCGGCGCCATTCACCTTTACCTGGCCTGGGCCGTGGTAGTGCTCTCGGTACTGCACGGGCTGGCCGCGCTTAAACATCACTTTATCGATCGTGATGTCACTTTGAAACGGATGCTGGGTAGCAGCGCCGATTAACCTTTGGACTTATGGAGATTGCTATGTTGAAAAAGACCGTATTGGGCCTGACCGCAGGCGCCCTGCTGCTGAGCGCCGGTTCCGCACTGGCGGCGGACTACAAGATCGACAAACAGGGCCAGCACGCCTTTATCGAATTCCGCATCCAGCACCTGGGCTACAGCTGGCTGTACGGCAGCTTTAAAGACTTCGACGGCGGCTTCACCTTCGACGAAAAAGATCCGTCCAAGGACAAGGTCAACGTGACCATCAATACCGCCAGCGTCGACACCAACCACGCCGAACGCGACAAGCACCTGCGCAGCGCCGAGTTCCTCAACGTAGAGAAGAACAAGCAGGCCAAGTTTGAATCCACCGACGTGAAGAAAAGCGGCGACGGTTATGCGGTGGTCGGTAACCTGACGTTGAACGGCGTGACCAAGCCGGTCACGCTGGACGCCAAACTGATTGGCCAGGGCAACGATCCGTGGGGCGGCTACCGCGCCGGCTTTGAAGCCAACGGCAAGATCAAGCTGAAAGACTTCGGCATCACCACCGATCTGGGCCCGGCGTCGCAAGACGTTGAGCTGATCATCTCCGTAGAAGGCGTACGCGAGAAATAAAAAAAAGCCCGGCTTGGCGGCCGGGCTTCTGATTTCCTCAGGCTCAGCGGGCTGGGCCTTCTTCTTCCGGTGCCGGAATGTGCATCGTGGTCTGCAACAAGCCTTTCGACTTATTGAAGATCTTGACGCCGTTTTCACGGCCGGCACGGCGCGCGCGCTGCTCTTCGCGCGGCAGCTTCAGCTCTTCGCGGCAAATCTCGCTGCAGCACCCTTCAAACTTGGCGGCGCAACTCGGGCACTGAATGAACAGCAGATGGCAGCCGTCGTTCTTGCAGTTGGTGTGGGTGTCGCACGGCGCACCGCACTGGTGGCAGTTGGCGATCACATCGTCGGAGATGCGCTCGCCCATGCGCTCATCGAACACGAAGTTTTTGCCGATAAACTTCAGCGGCAACCCCTGCTCTTTCGCTTTGCGGGTGTACTCGATAATCCCGCCTTCCACGTGGTAGATGTTTTTAAAGCCGTTGTGCAGCATATAGGCGCTGGCTTTTTCACAGCGAATGCCGCCGGTGCAGTACATGACGATGTTTTTGTCTTTGCTGTCCTGCAGCATCTCCACCGCCATCGGCAGCTGATCGCGGAAGGTATCCGACGGCACCTCGATGGCGTTTTCGAAGTGACCGACTTCGTACTCATAGTGGTTGCGCATATCGACGAACACCGTATTCGGATCGTCGATCATCTGATTGACGCGATCGGCCTGCAGATACTCGCCAACGTTGCTTGGGTCAAAGCTCTCGTCATCGATGCCGTCGGCCACGATACGCTCGCGCACCTTGAGGCGCAACACCCAGAAGGATTTGCCGTCGTCTTCCAGCGCGATGTTCAGGCGCACCTGATCCAGCGCCGGGTGCGAGGCGAACAGCGCGGCTTTGAACGCGTCGAAATTATGCTGCGGCACGCTGATCTGCGCGTTGATGCCCTCTTTCGCCACGTAGATGCGGCCGAACACCTTCAGTTTTTCGAACTGAACGTACAGGCTGTCGCGAAACGCTTTGGGATCGTCGATGGAGAAGTATTTGTAAAAAGAAACTGTGGTGCGAGGCTCGGTTTCCGCCAGCATGCGCGCCTTCAGTTCCTCGTTAGAAATTCGGTTATGTAACACTGGCATGGTGTACTTTCCTGTCTTTCGGGAGGTGACTGATTATCGCGCGCAGCCTGCCGGCCCGCGCGCGGCGCACATCATACCCGAAAAACCGCCGCCGCGCAGCCCCGCCATCATGCCTACACGGTTGCTCCTGAATGATGCCTGGCCATGATATTGCCGTTGGCCTTTAGCGGGAAATATTGTGGAAAAATCCGGCACCTGATGCATATTTAACGCCGAAAAGGGGATTTTAATGCGTTGTGTTTTCCCGGAGCGCGAGAAAAATGCCACAATAGTCGCAAACAAACGGCAGAAACGAACCTTGCGGCCGAACTCACCCGGCTGCCAGACCATGCTATGACTCTGTCATTACACTTAAACAACCGTATTCAAACAGAGAACCCATGACTCAAGTTCCTACTTTCAATCGCTCCTTATTGCACCCACGCTATTGGCTGACCTGGGTCGGCATCGGCTTGCTGTATCTGCTGGTGTTGCTGCCTTACCCCGTCATCTACTGGCTCGGCACCTCGATCGGGCGGTTTGCCATGCGCTTTCTCAAGCGCCGCGTCGCTATCGCCCAACGCAACCTCGAGCTCTGTTTTCCCGACATGCCGCAGGCCGAACGCGATGCGCTGGTGGTAAAGAATTTCGAATCGGTCGGCATGGGGCTGTTTGAAACCGGCATGGCGTGGTTTTGGCCTAACTGGCGCATCGAACGCTGGTTCAAGGTCAGCGGCCTGGAACACATCCAAAAGGCGCGCGACAACCACCAGGGCGTGCTGCTGATTGGCCTGCACTTTTTGACGCTGGAGCTGGGCGCGCGCATCTTCGGCATTCATAACCCGGGCATCGGCGTTTACCGCCCGCACGACAACAAGCTGATGGACTGGCTGCAAACTTGGGGGCGCATGCGCTCCAACAAGTCGATGCTGGATCGCAAGGACGTCAAAGGCATGATCCGCGCCCTGAAACAGGGCGATATCATCTGGTATGCGCCGGATCACGACTACGGCCCGCGCAGCAGCGTTTTCGTGCCGCTGTTCGCGGTCGACAAGGCCGCTACCACCACCGGCAGCTACGTGCTGGTGCGGATGGGCAAACCGGCGATCATTCCGTTCACCCCGCGCCGCCTGCCGGACGGCAAAGGGTATGAGCTGATCATGCAACCGGCGGTGGAAAACTTCCCGCTGGATAATGAAATCGAGGCCGCCGCCTTTATGAATAAAGTGGTGGAAAAAGAGATCCTGATGGCGCCTGACCAATATATGTGGCTGCATCGTCGCTTCAAGACCCGCCCGGAAGGCGAGCCTTCGCTCTACTGATAAAGCAAACCCGCCACCGGCGGGTTTTTTATTGCGCGCCTCTTGAGAATCGACGGCGAGGGTGGGATGGTAAAGCCTTTGCCGCCAACCTGGAGCCGCTATGTACATTGTCAGCCTGACCTACCATCGCCCGATCGCCGAAGTCGACAGCCACCTTGACGGGCACATCGCCTGGCTTAAGAAATATTTTCAGGACGGCACCTTCGTCGCCTCCGGCCGCAAAAATCCCCGCACCGGCGGCGTGATCCTGGCCAAGGGCATTGAGCGTGCGCGGTTAGACGCCATCCTGGCCGAAGATCCCTTCAACGCCGTGGCTCACTACGAGGTCACCGACTTTAGCGCCACCACCACCGCCGCCGGTTTCGAGGCGCTGGCCGGACTATAAAACGCTGTAAATTCCGCGCGCTAAGCGCGGAATAAGGTTTAAACGTCTTTTTTAAAACTGTATTTCATTTTTTGCCCAATCCTTGTCCCCTCGTTTGCCGTCGCCGCGCTGGCGGCGCATACTTACCAAGCTAACTTTCACGCTTTGCCCCTTCATCTTGCCGCCGGCAAAGCGCGTCACCTTTCGGCAGTGGACATTTATGGCTTCGGCAGCAGAACCCGTTAACTGGAAACGCAACCTTTTCGTCGCCTGGGTAGGGTGTTTCCTCACCGGCGCCGCCTTCAGCCTGGTGATGCCGTTTCTTCCGCTGTATGTAGAGACGCTGGGCGTAACCGGCCATCAGGCGCTCAACATGTGGTCCGGTCTGCTGTTCAGCATCACCTTCCTGTTTTCCGCTATCGCCGCGCCGTTCTGGGGCGCCCTGGCCGACCGACGCGGCCGTAAACTGATGCTGCTGCGCTCCGCATTGGGCATGGCGATCGTCATGGTGCTGATGGGCATGGCGCAAACGGTCTGGCAATTTCTCGCGCTGCGAGCGGTGCTGGGGCTGCTTGGCGGGTTCATACCCAACGCCAACGCGCTGATCGCCACCCAGGTGCCACGCAACCGCAGCGGCTGGGCGCTCGGCACCCTGTCAACCGGCGGTGTCGGCGGTGCGCTGATCGGCCCGCTGATCGGCGGCCTGTTGGCCGACCTCTATGGTCTGCGCCCGGTGTTTTACATCACCGCCGCGGTGCTGTTCGTCTGCTTCGTGCTGACGCTGCTGTATGTCAAAGAGCAGTTCACCCCGGTACAAAAACGCGACATGTTGCACGCACGGCAGGTGTTTGCCTCGCTGAAAAACCCGAAGCTGGTGCTCAGCCTGTTCGTGACTACCATGATTATCCAGATTGCCACCGGCTCGATTGCGCCGATCCTGACGCTGTATGTGCGCGATCTGGCCGGCGTTACCCATAACCTGGCGTTTATCAGCGGGCTAATCGCCTCGGTGCCCGGCGTCGCGGCGTTGATGAGCGCCCCACGTCTGGGCAAGCTGGGCGATCGCATCGGCCCGGAGCGCATTCTGATATGTATGCTGATCGTCTCGGTGCTGTTGCTGATCCCGATGGCCTTCGTGCAAACGCCGTGGCAGCTCGGGGTGCTGCGTTTTCTGCTGGGGGCGGCCGACGGCGCGCTGCTGCCGGCGGTACAGACGCTGCTGATTTACAACTGCACCAATCAGGTGGCCGGCCGCATTTTCAGCTATAACCAGTCGTTCCGCGACGTCGGCAACGTCAGCGGCCCATTGCTTGGCGCCGCGGTCTCCGCCGGCTACGGTTTTCGCGCAGTCTTCGGCGTCACCGCTTTGGTGGTGCTGTTCAACGCCGGTTATTCCTGGTGGTGTCTGCGGCGGCGGCCGGGCTACATGCGGGAAGACACGCTGCAGGAAGAACAATAGCTGCATTTATCGCCAATTTCCGCCATTGGCCGGATCAACGCCGCGTTTCCCCCACTTTTAATAATGCTTCCTTCGGGCCTGCGAATTTTCGGCCCACTCGGAACATTCTTACCTCAACATCTTGTTTATCAACAATTAATTAACTTTCAGCGCATAAAACCCGCTGTCAATCATATTCCCGCCACAACCAACAGAAAAACCAGAAAAGGAGATGCTTGTCGACTTTTCGTCTAAAAAATGGGATACAGGTACTAGACAAAACCAACGACCAGTTATCAAATGGTTAAATAATATCACGCCAGATGTGAACCATCGGCCAAGTGAAAAAAGGTCAGCACGCTTTCCACGGTTTATCAGCGTTGCAGCCACGGTTTTGTCGGGTAATCCGCATTGGGCGGATCGCCTTCATTAAATACACATACAACCACAGTACGGGCTGCAGCCATGCAGCGCCTTTTTATTGGGAAATCGTTATGCAATCCTCTGTCAATAAGTCAGAAAGCCGGACCTTCTTCGGCCATCCCTATCCGCTGGGTTCTCTGTTCTTCACCGAAATGTGGGAACGCTTTTCGTTCTACGGCATCCGTCCGCTGCTGATCCTGTTTATGGCCGCCACCGTGTACGACGGCGGCCTGGGTCTGGCGCGTGAGAACGCGTCGGCGATCGTCGGCATTTTCGCCGGCAGCATGTACCTGGCGGCACTGCCGGGCGGCTGGCTGGCGGACAATTGGCTCGGCCAACGCAAGGCCGTCTGGTACGGTTCTATCCTGATCGCCCTCGGCCACCTGTCGATCGCCCTGTCCGCGGTGATGGGCACCAACCTGTTCTTCATCGGCCTGATGTTCATCGTGCTCGGTTCCGGCCTGTTCAAGACCTGTATCTCGGTGATGGTCGGCACGCTGTACAAGAATGGCGATGCGCGCCGCGACGGCGGTTTCTCGCTGTTCTACATGGGCATCAACATCGGTTCGTTCATCGCCCCGTTGATCTCCGGCTGGCTGATCAAATCACACGGCTGGCACTGGGGCTTCGGCATCGGCGGTATCGGGATGCTGGTGGCGCTGGTGATTTTCCGGGTGTTCGCCGTACCGGCGATGAAACGCTATGACCGCGAAGTGGGCCTGGATTCCACCTGGAACAGCCCGGTCGCGAAGAAAAAAGGCGTCGGCGCCTGGCTGCTGGCATTGGCGGTAGTCCTGGCTGCGGTCATCGTGCTGATCGCTCAGGGCACCATCGTCATCAACCCGGTTGAGGTAGCCAGCGTGCTGGTGTACGTCATCGCCGCGTCGGTCACCCTGTATTTCATCTACCTGTTCGCCTTTGCCGGCCTGAGCCGCAAAGAGCGTGCACGCCTGCTGGTGTGCTTCATTCTGCTGATCTCCGCCGCGTTCTTCTGGTCGGCGTTTGAACAGAAGCCAACCTCGTTCAACCTGTTCGCCAACGATTACACCAATCGCATGGTCGGCGGCTTCGAGATCCCGGCGGTGTGGTTCCAGTCGATCAACGCCCTGTTCATCATCCTGCTGGCGCCGGTGTTCAGCTGGGCCTGGCCTGCGCTGGCGCGCAATAACGTGCGTCCGAGCAGCATCACCAAGTTCGTGATCGGTATCCTGTGCGCCGCCGGCGGTTTCGGCCTGATGATGTTGGCCGCGCAGAATGTGCTCAGCAACGGCGGCGCCGGCGTATCGCCGATGTGGCTGGTGGGCAGTATCCTGATGCTGACGCTGGGTGAGCTGTGCCTGAGCCCGATCGGGCTGGCCACCATGACGCTGCTGGCGCCGGAGAGAATGCGCGGGCAAATGATGGGGCTGTGGTTCTGCGCCAGCGCGCTGGGCAACCTGGCCGCCGGCCTGATCGGCGGCCACGTCAAGGCCGACCAGCTGGATATGCTGCCGGATCTGTTCGCTCGCTGCTCCGTCGCGCTGCTGATCTGCGCCGCCGTGCTGATCGTGCTGATCGTGCCGATTCGCCGCATGCTGGAAAATACCCAGTCCAAGAGCGCGCAAAAACCGGCGACCAACGCCTGACGGATAACCCGTTTTTATCTCGCAAACCGGCGCTCGAGGCGCCGGTTTTTTTATGCTTGCCAGGCCTGATGTTGCAGGACCACCCGGTAGCCGTCAGGATCTTCAAAGGTTTGCCCCGCCCTATCCCAATAGGGGTTATAGGCGACGACCGCCAAGAATCCCGCCGCCCGCATCCGCTCACACCCGGCTCGCCATTCGTTCTCATCCGGCAGGTAAAACACCAGCAGATGATCCTGCGTCGGCGCCTGCCCGACCCGCACCCCGCGATGCTGCGTGAACTCCAGATGGTAGGCATGCTGCGGATGCCCGATCATAATGCCGTCAAAGCCCTGATGATCGACAAACTCGCCCAGCCTTTCAAACCCCAACCCGCGGCAATACAGCGTGGCAATCTCTTGCAACCGATCGGTCGGGCGCGCAATGCGCAGCACCGCCTTGGCTATCGACATGAACGCCTCCACCTCATGATAATCTCATACAGCGCCATGCCCGCCAGCATCGCCAGCAGGAACGGCCATACCCGTTGTATTTCCGCCCTCGCCAACACCCAGGCCGGGCCAGGGCAAATGCCCGCCATGCCCCAACCGATGCCGAACAGCGCGCTGCCCACCAGCAAACGGCGATCCACACGCCCGGCGGCCGGGATCTGCAGCGGTTCCCCCAACAGGCTCCGCTGGCGTCGGCGCGCCCACATAAAGGCCGGCGCCGCCACTGCAATCGCCCCAACCATCACCAACGCCAGCGAAGGATCCCACTGGCCGGTAATATCGAGAAACGCCAGTACTTTAGCGGGATTGGCCATGCCGGCGATAATTAACCCCAGGCCGAAAATCACGCCGCTCAGCAGCGCCAACAGAGACTTAAGCATCTTCACCCTCCCAGCAGATGGCGCATCAGCCACACGGTCGTAAAGCCCAGCAGCATAAACACCGCCGTGGCGGCCAACGATCGCGGTGCCAACCGCGCGACGCCGCACACGCCGTGCCCGCTGGTGCAGCCGCTGCCCAATCGGGTACCCACCCCCACCAACAGCCCCGCGATCGCCAGCCAGCCGCTGCCGGCCGCGATCTCACCAGGAGGCAAAGCCGCCGCCGCCGCATACAGCCAGGGAGAAATCAGCAACCCGCCAAGAAATGCGGCGCGCCAGCCCCGCTCCCGGCCGCCCGCGCTCAATAAGCCGCCGGTAATGCCGCTGATGCCGGCGATGCGGCCGTTGAACAGCAGCAGCAGCGCTACCGCACCGCCGATAATGGCCCCGCCCGCGAGCGCGGAATAGGGCGTGAAGTGTTGCCAGTCAATGGTCATCGCGGTTCTCCGGCTGTGGGCAATACAGTTGATACAGGGTCGTTAGCAGCGCCAGCGCTTTGGCATCGGCCACCGCATAGTAAATCTGCTTGCCGGCTCGCCGGGTGGAGACCAGCCCCTCCTCGCGCAGCACGCCAAGCTGTTGGGACAATGTCGGCTGGCGGATAGCCAGCGCCTGCGCCAGCTCGCTCACTGCCATCTCGCCCTGGCTGAGTCGACACAGCAGCAGCAGCCGATCTTCATTGCCCAAGGTGCGCAGCATCGCGCCGGCCTGCGCCGCCGCCTTGCGCATCGCGTCAATATCCATCACCCCTCCAATCAATTTATAAAATTATATAATATCATTTTATAAACTATTCATCTGCCGCGTGCCACAGGCTGGTGTGGAACCGCGCCGCATGGCATGCTGTCATCCCCCTTTTTGCCGCGCGGAGGCCGCTAACGATGCTGCTGTTTCATGACGTTCTGCCGGTCGATCAGCCCATCCGGCCGTTGGCCAAGGATTATCGCCACGGCGATAGCGAGCCGGATCACTACCATAACTGCGCGCAGCTGATCCACAGCCTGAGCGGCGTAGTGCAGGTCACGACCCGGCTCGGCAGTTGGGTGGTGCCACCCGGCCGCGGCGTCTGGGTACCGGCGAAAATGGTGCACAGCCTGCGCATCACCGGCCAGGTGGCAGCCAGGACGCTGTTCGTCGATCCATTGGCGCGCGCCGATCTGCCGGCCCAATGCCAGGTGGTGCAGGTTTCGCCGCTGCTGCGCGAGTTGATTATCTGTTCGATGGAGATTGCGCCCGGCTATCCCAGCGGCGGGCGCGATGAGCGCGTGATGGAACTGATCCTGGATGAGTTGAGAATACTGCCGATCCTGCCGTTGCACCTGCCCGAACCGCGTGAGGCCTCACTGCTTGCCTTATGCCGCCATATTCAGGCCACGCTGGCACAGCCCTGGACGCTGGAACAGGCGGCCGCTCAGCTCAGCGTCAGCGGACGCACCCTGTCGCGGCGCTTCCAGCGAGAAACCGGGCTGCATTTTAGTGATTGGATGCGGCGCGCCCGTTTGCTGGCGGCGTTGAACGCGCTGGCGACCGGCCGCTCGGTGTTGGAAGTGGCGCTGGATCTTGGCTATGACAGCCCCAGCGCGTTCAGCGCCATGTTCCGCCGGTTATTGGGGGTCGCGCCCAGCGACTATTTCAGCCGGACCGCGCCGACGACAGATAGCGCCCGGCAACGTTGAACAGCGCCTGCAGCGAAGCGCTGGCGGAGTCAACGTCGATGCCAACGCCGTAGGTCGCCTCACCTTGCGGCAGCGCACAGCAGATATAGGCCACCGCTCGGCTGTCGCTCTGATGCCCCAGCGTGTGCTCGTGGTAATCCTCAATCGCCAGCGGCAAGCCGAAGCGCTGGCGCAGCGCATCCACCGCGCTGGAAAGCAGACCGTTGCCGGTCCCCTGCAGACGCAGTGGCTCTCCCTCGCAGGCAACTCGCGCGTTGAAGCTGTAGGCCTCTACCCCATGACTTTCCGTCTGGTAGCTCAACAGCTGCAAGCACGGCTGCTCCACCAGCCCATAGGTGTCGCGGAATAAGCGCCACAGCTGTGCGCCGCTCATTTCCTTCCCGCTGCCGTCGGTCGCACGCTGCACCACCTGGCTGAAATCAATCTGCAGACCGCGCGGCAACGCCAGCCCATGATTTTGTTCCAGTAGCCAGGCAGCCCCGCTTTTACCGGACTGGCTGTTGACCCGGATCACCGCCTCATAGCTGCAGCCGACATCGGCGGGATCGAGCGGCAGGTAAGGCACTTGCCACCAGCCATCTTGTCGCTGCCGTTGCGCGGCGAAACCTTTTTTGATCGCATCCTGATGCGAACCGGAGAAGGCGGTAAACACCAGCTCACCGGCATAAGGATGGCGAGGATGCACCGGCAGCTGATTGCACTGTTCCACCACTTCCACCACCTGTTTCAGGCGGCTGAAGTCCAGGCCCGGCGCCACGCCCTGGGTATAGAGATTCAACGCCAACGTAACCAGATCGACGTTGCCGGTACGCTCTCCGTTGCCGAACAGGCAGCCTTCGACCCGATCGGCACCGGCCAGCAGCGCCAGCTCCGCGCAGGCCACGCCGGTACCGCGATCGTTATGCGGATGTACGCTGATCGCCACATCGGCGCGACGGCTGAAGTGACGGCAGAACCACTCAATCTGATCGGCATACACGTTGGGCGTACTCACCTCCACCGTCGCCGGCAGGTTGATGATCATCGGCCGCTGCGGCCCCGGTTGCCACACCTCCGCCACCGCCTCGCAGATCTCCAGCGCGAACTCTAATTCAGTAAAACAGAAGGTTTCCGGCGAATACTCGAAGCACCAGGCGGTATCGGGCTGAGCCTCGCAATGCCGGCGAATGCGCCGCGCGCCGTTCACCGCCAGCGCCACGGTTGCGGCCTTATCCTGACGGAACACGATGTCGCGAAACATCGGCGCCGTGGCGTTATACAGATGCACGATTGCCCGCGGTGCCCCCAGCAGCGCCTCGAAGGTGCGATCGATCAGATCGTCTCGCGACTGCGTCAGCACCTGAATCGTGACGTCGTGCGGGATCAGTTGCTCGTCGATCAGCGTGCGCACAAAATCGAAATCCGTTTGCGACGCCGAAGGGAAAGCCACCTCAATCTCTTTGAAACCGCACTGCAACAACAATTGATAGAATTCGCGCTTGCGCGCGTTATCCATCGGCTCCGCCAGCGCCTGGTTGCCGTCGCGCAGATCGCTGGAGCACCAGCGCGGCGCCTGCCGCAGGGTACGCGAAGGCCACTGACGATCCGGTAATGTCACCGGCGGGAACGGTCGGTATTTGCTTGAAGGGTCGATTAACATGGGCTTCTCCTGGCAACTGAGTTAACGATAGCGCCATTATTTCCCGCCATCGCCTCCTCTTCTCCCGCTTTGCGGACAACCGTCGTCGCAAAGCGGACAACAAAAAAATTTGCATCCTGCGCCAGTGAGACAACAATTAGTTTTGACGTTTATCCCACCGCACCGGCAATGCGCCGGGCGCTCTACTCTCATTGTCAACGGAGGCGAACATGAGCCTGTATGCAACCCTGGAAGAAGCCATCGAGGCCGCACGTGAAGAGTTTATCGACACCGCCGAAGGCGGCGGCGATGACGAACCGCCGGTGCCGCAGCAGTTCAATCTGCAAAAGTACGTGATGCAGGATGGCGACACGATGTGGCAGGCCGAGTTCTTCGAAGAAGAAGGCGAAGCGGTGGAATGCCTGCCGCTGCGCAGCGGTGCGGCGGCGCAGGCGATATTCGACGGTGACTACGACGAGGTGGAGATCACCGCCGAGTGGATAGACGAAAATACCCTGTACGAATGGGAAGAAGGCGACTTCCAGCTCGAGCCGCCGCTGGATACCGAAGAAGGCCAGGCCGCGGCCGATGAATGGGATGAACGTTAACCCGCACCACGTTTTTATCGCCAAGGAGGCAGTATGATTATCCGCCGGGCCCGCCCTACCGACTACCCCGCCATTTTACAGCTGCAGGGGGAAAACGTGCAGGAAGCACTCGACGAGCGCCACAAACGGCAGGGATTTATCGTATCGCGCATGAATGAGGCGCAGCTGACGGCGATCAACCGCGGCATCGGCATACTCGTGGCCGAACAGGAGAACCAACTGGCCGGGTTCGTTTGCCTGATGCCCGCCGACGTGCAACCGCGGCCGCCGGTGGTGGATGCGATGCTGGCGACGCTCGCCACGCAGTCCTTCGCCGGGCGGGCGCTGAGTGAGCAGCGGGTGTTTCTCTACGGCCCGGTTTGCCTCGACGCAGCCTGGCGCGGCAAAGGCGTGCTGAAACGCCTCTACGCCGCCGTCAAAGCGCACACCAGTCATGACTACGACGTGGGCGCGCTGTTTATCGACGACGACAATCCGCATTCGTTGGCCGCTCATGTGCAAGGGTTGGGCATGACGGCGCTGGCACCTTTCCATTGCGGGCAGAAAGGCTATCAGCTGGTGGTGTTCGCCACCCGCTGAGCAGGTTTACTCATAGGGGCCGTGCTGCGCATCGAACGGCAGCATAAAGGTGTCCACCACCATCGACAGCGGCACATCTATCACCGTGACGTAACGCCAGGGCGTATCGCGCAAATCCCACTGCACGCCGGGATAGTACTGGTGGCCATGCCCCGCACCGGGCACGGTGCGGCTGATGATGCTGCCGCAACCGGTTAAGACCATCACGCCGGCCGCCACGCAGGCCAGCCGAAGGTAGGAAGAGAGCTTCACGACATTGACTCTGAGCAAAGGGTTGTTTCGCGAGTGAACAACGCATCGGCCCAGTCTATCACAGTTCCCTTTCTCCACCGGTACCGGCGCACGTAAGCAAAAGGTAAAAAAAAAACGGGGAACGCGCCATGCGCATTCCCCGTCTGAGCGTTACCGTTCAGCGATTAACGTCGACCCGTTGGGTGTGCCAGCGGGTTGTGCGGCAACTGCTGATAGTGCTCACGCCAGGCAGCGCCTTCCGGCAACAGCCAGACGCGCTGGTGCAGACGAGCCAGCGTGACCGGATCGCTCAGCAGCTCCAGACGTTTGCCCTTCACCAGCTTCTCCGGCCCCAGCTGCAGCGCTTCGTTCACCCGTTCCTCGCGGTTGCGATCGAGGGTAGCGCGCAGATGGTGACGCGCCGTCGCCAACGCCGTCGCCAGCGCGTTGAAGGACGGGTTGACCACCGCATGCATAAAGCCGTTGGTCAGCGCGCGGTTGCGGTTGAGATGCAGGTACTCTTCCGTCGCCAGCAGCTCGCGCGGCGGATTGTACTCTTCCGGGATCAGGAACAGCTTGGCGCGTTTGCTCTTCATGCCCAGCGTCGCGCGGCTCGACAGCACCGACACGAACGGCGACAGGATCAGCGAGAACACGATCGGCGCCAACCACCACAGGAAGCGAAGATCCAGCCACGCCATGCCGCCGGCCCACACCAGGCCCAGCAACATCTGCGAGCCATGGCGGCGGAAAGCTTCGCCCCAAGGCGTATCGTCATCGTCACGCTGCGGCGAATTCCACACCACTTCCCAACCGAGGAAGGCGCTCACCACGAACACGGTATGGAACAGCATGCGCACCGGCGCGAGCAGCACCGAGAACAGCATTTCCATCAGCATCGAAATGAACAGACGGAACGCCCCGCCGTACTCTTTCGCGCCCTTGGCCCAGATCAGCACGATGCTGAGCAGCTTCGGCAGGAACAACAGCACCAGCGTGGTGGAGAACAGCG
Source organism: Serratia sp. A07 (assembly GCF_058725505.1). Taxonomy (NCBI): domain Bacteria; kingdom Pseudomonadati; phylum Pseudomonadota; class Gammaproteobacteria; order Enterobacterales; family Yersiniaceae; genus Serratia; species Serratia sp. A07. Next base: position 28,094 of record NZ_JBZXDO010000026.1, on the reverse strand, counting down.
CTATCGCCAGCTCGGGCCGCCACTGCGGCCAGACCGGGAACAGCTGCCGCGGCTGCAGGAAGTATTGCGGTTCCATCAGGGTGTGCACCACCTGCAATGCGGTGGAGAGCGCCAGGAACATGAACCACAGCGGCGCCGACAGGTAGGACATGACGCCGGTCAGGAACACCGCGCGGTGCACCGGGTGCATGCCTTTCACCAGGAACAGGCGGAAGTTCATCAGGTTGCCGTGGCACCAGCGACGGTCGCGTTTCAGCTCGTCCAGCAGGTTTGGCGGCAGCTCTTCGTAACTGCCCGGCAGATCGTAAGCGATCCACACGCCCCAGCCGGCGCGGCGCATCAGCGCCGCTTCAACGAAGTCGTGCGACAAGATTGAACCGGCGAAGGAACCCTCGCCCGGCAGCGGCGCCAGCGCACAGTGCTCGATAAACGGCTTCACGCGGATGATGGCGTTATGGCCCCAGTAGTGCGACTCGCCCAGCTGCCAGAAATGCAGGCCGGCGGTAAACAGCGGCCCGTAAACGCGGGTAGCGAACTGCTGCACGCGCGCATACAGGGTATCCATACCGGACGCCTTCGGCGCGGACTGGATGATGCCGGCGTTCGGGTTGGCTTCCATCAAACGCACCAGCCCGGTGAGGCATTCGCCGCTCATCACGCTGTCGGCGTCCAGGATCACCATGTAGCTGTACTCACCGCCCCAACGACGGCAGAAGTCGTCGATGTTGCCGCTCTTGCGTTTTACGCGACGGCGGCGGCGGCGATAGAAGATGCGGCCGTGGCCGTCGACATCGCGGCACAGCTCCATCCACGCCTTTTGCTCCGCCACGCAGATGTCCGGATCGTAGCTGTCGCTCAGCACGTAGATATCGAAGTGTTCCAGCTGACCTGTCGCGGCGACGGACTCATAGGTCGCACGCAGGCCGGCGAACACGCGTTCGACGTCTTCGTTACAGATCGGCATGATCAGCGCGGTGCGGTGCGCCGGGTTGATCGGCTCATCGCCCTTGATGGTGGAGGAAATGCTGTATTTGTCTTTACCGATCAGCAGCTGCAGGAAGCCCATCAGCGCGGTCCAGAAACCGGCCGAGACCCAGCAGAACAGTACGGCGAACAGGATCAGAATGCCGGTTTGCAGCACATAAGGCAGCAGCTGCAGCACCGACTGCATCAGATCCTGATCCAGCATGGCGATAGGATCGATCAGCGCCCAGCCCTGATAAGGCAAGATGGTTTTCATGTACCAGGTGGCGATGCCGGTCTGCACCAGCATCAGCACCAGCAGCACGTAGCGGCGCATGGAACCGACAACGCGCCAGCGGTTCTCGGCCTCGGCCTCCTCTTTGGTGGCGTGCCGATTGTGCGGCGAACGCCCCAGCAGAGAATCCCAGAAGCGCGCCACCGGGTTGGTACGCCAGGCTTCAGGGAACATGGTGGTTCGTTTGATCGGCGGCGTCGCCTTCAGAATGGCGCGCCCTTCGGCGTCGGTGTCGAAATCGTCATCGCTGACCGCATCCGGCCAGGCGCTTTCGATGCGCGGTTTGACCGAGGCCAACGCCACGTCATCCGCCGACAGGCTGTTGACGTTGGCGTCGGCGGCGCCCATCTGCCGATGGAGCGCCTCCAGTGCCTGAGCGTCATCCGCCGTGTGAGGGTTGAGCGCCTCCGACCGCTCAGCGGTCAGAGGCAGCGCCGCAAGATAATCCTGGGCGGGTTGAGTAGGCTTATTCATTGGCAGGTAGCTGATAGCTCCAGGTTTCCGACAGAGTCTTATCGCCATTGACCAGCGCTGCGCGCATTTCTACCGGCTTCTTGTCGTCTTTTACTTTCAGACGTACCGTCAGGCGCCAGCCTTTGGTCACTGGGTTATAGCGGACGTTGTTTTCTACCATTTCACCGTTGTCGCCGATGCTGATCTGAGAAGCGACCGGGGTGTTGGCGTCCAGCCCTTTCAGCACCGGGCCGACGAAGTCGACCAGGAAGGCCACGCTGCCGTCAGGCTCGCGAATCAGGTTGGACTGCTTCACGTCACCGGTCGAACGCATGGTCCGCGCCACATAGGCGATGTCTTGCGAATGCAGTTTGTCTTCATCGCGGGTGAAGTTCAGACGGTAGCTCAGCGTCAGCGGCTTTTTGGCTTCCGGCAGCGTATCCGGCGTCCAGAACGCCACGATATTGTCGTTGGTTTCATCCGCCGTCGGGATCTCCACCAGTTCGACCTTGCCTTTACCCCAGTCGCCCTTCGGTTCGATCCAGGCGCTCGGGCGCAGATCGTAACGATCGTCCAGATCTTCGTAATCCTTGAAGTTGCGGCCGCGCTGCAGCAGACCGAAGCCTTTCGGGTTCTCGACGGTATAGGTGCTGACGGACAGGTGTTTAGGATTGTTCAGCGGGCGCCAGATCCACTCGCCGTTGCCGGCATGGATAGACAGACCGTTGGAGTCGTGCAACGCCGGGCGATAGTTCAGCGTCGGCGACGGCTGGTTCGGCCCGAACAGGTACATGCTGGTCAGCGGCGCCAGGCCAAGTTTGCCCACCTTGTCGCGCAGGAACACTTTAGACTCGACGTCCACGGTGGTGTCGCGGCCCGGGATCACCGTGAAACGGTAAGCGCCGGTGGCGCGCGGGGAATCCAGCAACGCGTAGATCACCAGGTGTTTGTCGCCCTGCTTCGGACGCTCAACCCAGAATTCACGGAAACGCGGGAACTCTTCGCCAGATGGCAAAGCGGTATCGATAGCCAGGCCGCGAGCGGAAAGCCCGTAAACCTGCCCTTTACCCACCACGCGGAAATAGCTCGCGCCCAGCAGGCTCATGATCTCATCGTTTTTGTCGGCGCTGTTGATCGGGTAGATCACCTTGAAGCCGGCAAAGCCGAGGTTTTTCACCGATTCAGGGTCGTGTTTGACCGAACCGAAGTTGAAGTAATCCGGGCTGTACTTGATCTGTTTTACGCTGGTGGAGGTGACTTCATTGATTTTCACCGGCGTGTCGAAGTACATCCCCTGATGATAAAACTCAAGCTTGAAAGGGGTTTTCAGCTTGCTCCAATAGGCTTTATCGTGATTGAACTGAATCTGCTGATAGTCTGCGAACTTCATCTCGCGGAACTGAGAAGGAAGGTTGCTCTTCGGGGCTTCGAAACCTTTCGCGGCCAGATCCTGCGCCTGCTTGGCCACATCATCAATAGAAAAGGCCCATGCCGGCGAACTGAACAGCGTGAACAATACGGTAGCACCTAACCAACGAACGCTCGCGGCGCGTGGTTGTCCGGATAATATATTAACTAGCACATCCCCCCCTATTCGTGTGCTCAAATCATTTAAATCCATATTAATGGATTACTCAGCTTTCCGACAACATGATAAATGGATGGTTCATGTTTACGGCTCATTGTTTAAGCAGCTGATGGAACACCAGCGTAGCAAGCCGCGCAACAAGACGCTATGGAAAAATGCGGGGGGCTATAGTAGGGTTTCGGATAACAATTTAACGTTTGACGACTTATTAAGCGTGTTAATGAGCACCCGATTAAATCACCAGCGGTAATCTATGACTAAAGGCAGCAAACAGCGCGAGTTTTTCCTCGATTCGATCCGAGCCTATTTGATGTTGCTTGGGATTCCGTTTCACCTCTCCCTGATTTATTCCAGCCATGCCTGGGCGGTGAACAGCGCGTCCCCCTCCTTCTCGCTCACGGTGCTGAACGACTTCATCCACGCTTTCCGCATGCAGGTGTTCTTCGTGATATCCGGCTACTTCTCCTACATGCTTTACGAGCGCTACGAGCGCCACCAGTGGCTGAAGGTCAGGCTGGAGCGGGTGGCGATCCCGCTGTTAAGCTCCATCCCGCTAATTACGGTGCCGCAGTTTTTCATGCTGAAATATTTCACCGATAAATTAAACGGCTGGGATGAATTTTCTCTCTATCAGAAAATAAATGTAACAGTTTGGGAATTGGTTTCTCATCTGTGGTTCTTATTGACGCTGTCGTTGTTAACCTGTGCCTGCTTTTATCTGTTCCGTAAAATCAAGCGTCAAACTCGTGAGCATATTCCGGCGTTAATAAACAGACTGCGTGGATTAGGAAACATCTCACTGTGTTTCTTTATTTATGCGGTATGCTATTCGGCCGCGCACCGTATTATTTTAATTGTCGCGCCGCAGCTATTATCCAACGGCCTGTTCAATTTCGTGGTGATGGAGACGATGTTCTACCTGCCGTTCTTCATCCTCGGCGCTTATGCGTTTAAGTACGTGTGGCTTAAGGAGATTTTTCTGCGTCGCTCGCCGCTGGCGCTGCTCGGCTCGCTGCTGTTGTTTATCGCATATATGCTGAATCAAAAGCTGTTGGCGCACAGCAGCTATATGTTCGAGCTGGAAGTGGTGATCAAAACCCTAATGGGGATCCTGATGACCAACGTGGTGTTCTCTTTCGGGCATACCCTGCTGAATTATCACTCGCCGCGCATCACCTATCTGGTCAATGCCTCACTGTTTATATATCTGGTGCACCACCCGTTGACCCTGATATATGGCGCTTTCGTGACGCCTTATATCGGCAACAACCTGTTGGGATTCTTGCTGGGCCTGCTGTTTGTGTTCTCGCTGGCCTTCGCTTTATATGAACTGCACAAGCGTATTCCGGTGCTGCGCTTCTTGTTCTCCGGTAAGCCGCAATAACCTTGCGCCCCTGCAAACCCGATCGTTTGCAGGGGTTTCCTGTCATCTTGCCGTCGTGCAAAAAGCCTATACTGGTGGTTTGCATGCAAAGCACACATTGCTCAGCCTGGCGCCGTCCGTTAGGGCAAAGTGATACGGCTGAATACATACCCTAATCGTTATAACTGCGATGCATAAGTAGAAATCCGGATCCCTGCCTTACGGTAGTGATTGGGCTCAACACCCCCGAAGGGCTGCGCGATCGTTTAATTCATTCGATGGCGTTAGCTGCATCTCCCTTCCGTCACGACAGAGAGGATTTTGAATGACTGATAAGAAGACCCCGGCTCAGGAAGCCGAAGTGGAAAACGCCACCCTGCTGAAGATCCTCGGCAGGCTGCTGTCCGCGCTGGACGCCTCAATCAGCGGCAAAGAACGCAGCATTTTGGTCACTGAACTCTCCAACTTCAATCTCGACGGCATTTCCGAAACGGAAAGCAAGTTGGCCAGCGAGCTGATCAAACGGGCGCTGGAATCGCTCGACCACTAACCCTACCGCGCCTGCAAACCATTAAGCCTGCCTGCGCGGGCTTAATGGTTTTTCCCTCAGCCACGATCGGCCATTGTTGCCAAAGCCGAAATACAGCAGCCTGATAATGTTGGATAAAAGGCAGGATTCTCTCTCTTCTCCTCACTTTCTTCGGTTAATCACACCAAAGGGCAATAATTGATCGGTTGTTTTCGCAATCAGCCTTGGCGTTTTACCCACTAAACACGCTATCATCGACACACGCGCAGTGCCCCCTATCCCCCAGCCTCAGGAGAACGATATTTTGGATGCCAGCACCATTAACAGTTTGTTCGTCATCGGTGCCGTGCTGGTGGGGGCAAGCATTCTGCTCAGCTCATTTTCTTCCCGGCTCGGCATTCCGATCCTGGTGATCTTCCTGGCGATCGGCATGTTGGCCGGCGTCGACGGCCCCGGCGGCATCGTCTTCAGCAATTATCCGGTCGCTTACCTGGTCAGTAACCTCGCGTTGGCGGTGATCCTGCTCGACGGCGGCATGCGCACCCGGGTCAGCTCTTTCCGCGTCGCCCTGTGGCCGGCGCTGTCTCTTGCCACCATTGGCGTGGTGATCACCGCCGGCCTGACCGGCATGGCCGCCGCCTGGCTGTTCAATCTCGATCTGCTGCAGGGGCTGTTGATCGGCGCCATTATCGGTTCCACCGACGCCGCCGCGGTCTTCTCGCTGCTGGGCGGCAAAGGCCTGAACGAGCGCGTCAGCGCCACGCTGGAGATCGAGTCCGGCAGCAACGATCCGATGGCGGTGTTTCTCACCATCACGCTGATTGCGATGATCGCCGCCGGGGAAACCGCGCTGAGCTGGACCTTCCCGCTGCATCTGATGCAGCAGTTCGGCATGGGCATCGTCTTCGGTCTGGGCGGCGGCTGGCTGCTGCTGACGCTGATCAACCACATCAAACTGGCGGACGGCCTCTATCCGCTGCTGGCGGTGAGCGGCGGCATTCTTATTTTCGCGCTGACCACCGCGCTGGACGGCAGCGGCATTCTGGCGGTGTACCTGTGCGGCCTGCTGCTGGGCAATCGGCCGATCCGCAACCGTCACGGCATCGTACAAACCTTCGACGGCTTGGCCTGGCTCAGCCAGATCGGCATGTTCCTGGTGCTCGGCCTGCTGCTCAACCCGCACGAGCTGCTGCCGATCGCCATCCCTGCCCTGCTGTTGTCGCTTTGGATGGTCCTGTTTGCCCGCCCGCTGTCGGTGTTTATCGGCCTGCTGCCGTTCCGAAGCTTTACCCTGCGCGAACGCGGCTTTATTTCCTGGGTCGGCCTGCGCGGCGCGGTGCCGGTGATCCTGGCGGTGTTCCCGATGATGGCCGGCCTGCCCAACGCCCAGCTGTTCTTCAACGTGGCGTTCTTCGTGGTGCTGGTCTCCCTGCTGCTGCAAGGCACCACGCTGTCGTTTGCCGCCAAAAAAGCCAAGGTGATCGTGCCGCCGGCACTGACGCCTATCTCCCGCGTTGGGCTGGACGTGCACCCGGAGAACCAATGGGAACAGTTCGTTTATCAGCTTTCGGCGGAAAACTGGTGCGTCGGCGCGGCGCTGCGTGAGCTGAGAATGCCGCCCAACACCCGTATTGCCGCCCTGTTCCGCGGCAAAGAGCTGCTGCACCCTAGCGGCAGTACCCGCCTGCGGGAGAACGATATTCTGTGCGTCATCGGCCATGAGCACGACCTGCCGATCCTCGGCAAGCTGTTCAGCCAGGCGCCGGCCGTGACGCTCGACGAGCGCTTCTTCGGCGACTTTATCCTGCAATCCGACGCCCGTTTAAGCGACATCTCGCAGCTTTATGGCCTCAATCTGCAAGACGACGTGGACGAGCAGCAGACGCTTGGCCAGTTCGTCATTCAGCTGATTGGCGGCGAACCGGTGATCGGCGACCAGGTGGAATGGGACGGCCTGACCTGGACCATCGCCGAAATGGACGGCAATCAAGTCAGCAAGATAGGCGTGCGGATTGTAACCGACTGACGCTGCCGTACCGGCTGCGTTACCAGACGAGGGAACTTCTGGCCTTAAGAACGTTCTTAATCACTATCATGATGCATGAAGTACGGCGTCGCTGAATTATATCCGGTTGATATAAAAACAATTTAACAGCGGCGCCAACAGGGATTAGGGATGTGAACGGCAAGACTCGATTTCTTTCGGTGATGATGATCATGGCGCTGGGCGTAGCGGCGCTCGATCTCAGCATCGCCGGTTTGGTCCATAGACTTTTAATTGGATAATTTCAACGTGACGCAGCGGGAACAAGAAAAAGACATTCTGGGGAAAATACTGGTGACGGTGTCCGCGCTTTGCCTGATTCTGGTGGCGGCGTTCCTCATCTGGGGATTCGTGCTGGATTGATACCGCCCGACGCTCAGAGATAAAAAAAACCGCCGCGGCGGTTTTTTTTATGGGTCAGGCGATCAGATCTTGCAACCTTCGCAGTCCGCTTCGTCTTCGAGGAACTCAGGGACCTCTTTTACCTTCTGCGCCGCTTTTTCTTCGGCTTTCGCCAGTTCGGCATCGATATCAAAATCGAAAATATCATCACTCATCGCTTGGTCCTCACTCTGCTTCACGTTCAAACGCTGAGTATAATCGACAAGCCGCTGGCCGGAAACCTTTCAGTTTGCCGCCGCCAGCTGCGGTGGCTCATCCTGCGGCTTTTTTCCGTAGGCCATGTCATACACGTCGTAGAAGTCGATTTCGCCCTTGTTGCCGATGATCACCCGCATCTTCTGTTTCAGCGCGGCGCCGATAGACGGCTCATCCAGCAGCTGCTGCACCGCATAAGGCGACAGCGCGCGGGTAAAGTACCATTCGCCGTTGTAGCAAACCCGCAGATCCAGCACCCCGATGTCCTCGAAGCGGTATACCGGCCGGATCTCTATCAGCAGCATGGCGAACATGAACAGCACGAAAGCGGTGAAGCCCAGGAAGGCATATATCCCCATGTACGGCACCTGGTACATCACGGCGATCACCGCGAAATAACCGGCGAACATGGCAAGGCACAGATAGCGGTGCGTGCGGGCGAATTCGCTGTTGAAGCGCGGCTTGCCGTCACGCCCTTCGCGCCGATTGATCTGTTCAATCTCTTTAACCAAGATGCTTTTAATCGCGTCCATCGTTACAACCTTATGCTGGAAACAGCATTGCCATCAAATCTCACCGCTAAAAGTAACACAAGTACAGTTTCGCCGGGTAGATCAGTTAGCCAACTTAATGGCGGCAACTGTTATAGTTCGGATTCAGCGCGGCTGGGCGGCCTTGCCTTGCGCAAACATGAACATGCGCTGGGCCACATCGTCGGCCTGTTTGATTTTCTGCTTTTGCGATTCGTTGCTGCGTTGAATGGCGCGGGCGTAAGCGATTTCATGAGCCTGATCGATCATCGCGATGATCCGGTCACGTTCGGTCTTCTCCATATTGCCCAACATGGTGGTGATAATCGCCTGATAAGCGTTGGACGCGGCGGTCAGCGCTTTCTCTCTCGCCTCGAGGGCGGCGACGCGTTGCAAGAGTTCCTGCAGTTGCTCGGAGTGAGACATATCGACCTCCTGTTGCCGGGCAGCAAGCCTGCCTGATTACAGTTTAGCAAAGGATCGAAAGAGAAAGAGGAAGGAAAGCCAGCGGTTACGGTAAAGCACACCCGAAAATCCCAACGAGGAGCCGATAGTGCAAATCAACCCGGGTGCGCTTTACGGTAAGCGCGGTGAGATGAAGGGAAGAAAGCTGGCGCGCTATGCAGGACTCGAACCCGCGTCTATCAATTTTCAAGCCAAAACAAGCCATTATAAAACCAATCACTCTGCCAACTGAGTTAATAGCGCGTTCCTTCGCTTCGGGGCGCCATTATCCATAACAACATTATGGACTCAAGCTTTTTTAGCATAATGCCCTGAATTTACAGATAAGTCTTAGGTTATCGATAGCGCTATGGCGTTACGGCAGCTCAATAATCCGGTAATCGCCGGCGATGAGCGGCTTACACAAAATCTTGTAGCCATCGCTGTCAAAGTGGCTGGCCGCGCTCTGCAGCTGCTGTGCCTGCGCCAAGCTGCTGACCGAGCCCAGATAAAACCAATTGTGAATCACATGGTACTGGCGCAGCGTCTCGCCCTGTTCTTCCAACGCCACTCGCCCGGCGAACGGCCAACAGGCGATGCGTAGCTGTTCCAACGCCGCGCCGAGCCGCCGCGCATGTTCCTGCGCCGGCTCCATGCCGCAGCAGGCGCCGGCGCACTTGCGCAGGCTGTAGCGGAAGCAGGCTCGCCCGGCGGGCAGCTTGTCGATCCCCAGCTTGCCGTAACATAAACGATGCTCGTCGGCGATGGCGCGCAGCTTTTCCAGCGCGGCATGGCGATTGGCAAACAGCCCATAAAGGTGGGGCGTGACGGCGAAATCGATCTCTTTGGCGTGGGCAATCGTCACCGTGTCCGCCTGCAGACGCAGCGCGCACAGCTGTTTCGAGCGCCGCAGGCGTTTGTTGAACAGCGGCTGCTGTTGCTTGATCAATTGCGCCTCCAGCAGCAGTGCCCCCAACTCGCCCGCAGTTTCGATAAAGCTGATGCGCCGGGTTTGACGCAACATTTTTGCCTCGTCCTGCGCGCGGAAATGCGCCATTACGCGGCTGCGCACGTTGACGCTTTTACCGATGTAAAGCGGCAGGCTTTCGCTTTCGCCGTGAAACACATAGACGCCCGGCCCTTTGGGCAACGGCGCCAGGCAGGCGCGCAGGTGCTCCGGGTATTGGTAAATGTCGAGTTCCGGCTCGAGGCGGTTTGGCATCATGACGGCGGCGTTATCCTGCTGATGAATGAATACTGGTTTTTTAGCCAGTATAGCGTGCCGTGCAGCCGGTTGCACACCCGGCGGATAATAACTCGCCGTGATCTTTAGCGCGAAAGCCTTTACTATCCCCTTTCCAGCGGGAAAGCGCCTCACGTTTAGCGCCAGTTCAAGCTGGCGCTGCCATGATGGCAGACTGGAACCGCCGCTTTTATCGTTATGGAAAACCTGGGTATGTCATCACTAAAACTCCCCTCCCGCCGTCTGGCGTTGATCGCCGCCATCGTTTTCATCGCCGTCGCTGTCGCGCTGGCAATCTATTGGCAACGCCCGCCGCAGCAGGATTACGTTACCGCGCCGGCCCGCCTGGGCGATATCGAAAACGCCGTGCTGGCCACCGGGCGGCTGGATGCCGTCGAACGCGTTAACGTCGGCGCGCGGGTCTCCGGCGAAGTCAAATCGCTGAAGGTCAAACTGGGCGATCGCGTCACCAAGGGGCAACCGATCGCCGACATCGACGATCTGCAACAACGCAACGATCTGCGCAACGCCGAAGCGGCGCTGAACGTAGTCAAAGCCAATATGTTAGCCAAACAGGCCTTGCTGAAACAGGCAGAGTCGCGTTTTAAACGCCAGCGGCGCATGCTGAACGACGAGGCCAGTTCGCGAGAAGACTTCGAGACCGCCGAAGCCTCGCTCGCCACCACTCGCGCCGATCTGCAGGCACTCAATGCGCAGTTGGTGCAATCGCAGATAGAAGTCGAGAAGAAAAAAATCGATCTGGGCTATACCCGCGTGGTCGCGCCGATGGACGGCATCGTCATCGCCGTGGTCACGCAGCAGGGACAAACGGTCAACTCCAGCCAAAGCGCGCCGACCATCGTCAAGCTGGCGCGGCTGGATACGATGACCATCAAGGCGCAGATCTCCGAAGCCGACATCACCCGCATTTCACCGGGGCAAAAGGCGTACTTCACTATTTTTTCCGATCCGGATAAACGCTACGACGCCACGCTGCGCACCATCGAGCTGGCACCGGAATCGGTGATGAAAGACGACTCGCTCGCCGGCACCAGTTCCGCTTCCGGCTCCGGCACCTCGAACGCCTCGGTCTATTACAACGCGCTGCTGGACGTGCCCAACCCGGAAAACCGCCTGCGCATCGCCATGACCGCGCAGGTTTCCTTACTGCTCGGCGACGCGAAGAATGCCCTGCTGGTGCCGATCCAGGCGGTGCATAAAACCGAAGGAAAAGGGCAACAGGTACAGGTGCTGACTCAGGATCAACAGTTGGAAACGCGCGAAGTGACCACCGGCATCACCAACAACGTCGACATTCAGATCCTCAGCGGCCTGAAAGCCGGTGAAACCGTGGTGCTGTCGCAGCCCGCCGCCAAGTCGGCTGAGGATGGCATTTTCCTGTGAACGCGATCATCGAGCTAAAAGGCATCAGCCGAACCTACACCAACGGCGGTCAGGCGCTGACGGTGTTGAAAGACATCGATTTGACCATCGCCGCCGGCGAGCTGGTGGCGATCATCGGCGCCTCCGGCTCCGGCAAATCGACGCTGATGAACATCATGGGCTGTCTCGACGTACCGGATCGCGGCGACTACTACATCAGCGGCCAGAACGCCGCCCACCTGTCGCCGGACGAACTGGCCCGCCTGCGCCGCGAGCATATCGGCTTTATCTTCCAGCGTTATCACCTGATGCCCGATCTCAGCGCGCTGGGCAACGTCGAAATTCCGGCCATCTACGCTAACGCCCGGCGCGATCAGCGGCGGCAGCGAGCGGCACAGCTGCTCGCGCGGTTGGGCCTGGAGGGACGCGAGGATCACAAGCCCGGCCAGCTTTCCGGCGGCCAGCAGCAGCGCGTCAGCATCGCCCGTTCGCTGATCAACGGCGGCGAAATTATCCTGGCGGACGAGCCGACCGGCGCACTGGACACCCAATCCGGCCAGGAAGTGCTGGCGATCCTGAGCGAACTGAATCAGCGCGGCCACACCGTGGTGATCGTCACCCACGATATGAACGTGGCGCAACATGCCCACCGCGTCATCGAACTGCGAGACGGCGAGATCATCGCGGACAGCGGCCGCAAGTCGGTGCCCGCCGTCGCGCTGCCGCCGCCGAACCGCAGCCGGCAAAGCGGCTGGCAAAGCCTGATTGACCGCACCCGCGAATCGCTGCACATGGCGCTGAAGGCGATGAACGCCCATCGCCTGCGCACCGCGCTGACCATGACCGGCATCATCTTCGGCATCGCCGCCGTGGTCACGGTAGTCGCGCTGGGCGAAGGCGCCAAGCAGCGCACGCTGGAAAACCTCAAAGATCTCGGCACTAACGTGGTAAGCATCTATCCGGGGCGTGACTTCTTCGACGACGCCATCGACAGCATCCGCACCCTGGTACCGGCCGATGCCGACGCGCTGGCGCAGCAAAGCTTCGTCGACAGCGTCAGCCCGGAGGTAGACGCTTCCGACAGCATCCGTTTTCGCAGCAAATCCGCCACCGCCTCGATCACCGGCGTCGGGCGCGACTATTTCCGCGTTAACGGCGTCGAGCTGTTACAAGGCGTGACTTTCCGCGACGATCGTAATGCGCTGCAGGAAGTGATCATCGACGACAATGCACGCCAGGCGCTGTTCGGCGATTTCGGCGTCGAGCCGCTCGGCCAGATCGTATTTCTCGGCTCGGTGCCGGCCCGGGTGATCGGTGTGGCTAAAAGCAATCGCAACTACGCGCCCAATCGCATCACTGTCTGGATGCCCTACAGCACGGTGATGTATCGCATGGTAGGCAAACCGACGCTCAGCGGCATCACCGTTCGGCTAAAGGACAATGTCGCCAGCGAATCGGCCGTCACCGCTATCACACAGCTGTTGACCCAACGCCACGGCGTAAAAGATTTCCGTTTGTACAACTTCGATAAAATTCGAAAGTCCATCGAACGCACGTCAATGACTTTTAGCCTGCTGATCCTGATGGTGGCATCAATCGCGCTGGTGATCGGCAGCCTGGGCGTGATGAACATCATGCTGGTGTCGGTCACTGAACGCACCCACGAAATCGGCGTGCGCATGGCGGTCGGCGCAAGGCGCGGCGACATCATGCAACAGTTCATGATCGAGGCGGTGCTGGTCTGCCTGATCGGCGGCGCATTGGGCATCGCGCTGTCGTTCGCCGCCGGGTCGCTGTTCACCTCGCTGGCGGGCGGCATGTTCACCGCCATCTATTCCTGGCAAGCCGCCGCGACGGCGTTTTTCTGTTCAACCTTAATCGGCATGATCTTCGGTTATCTCCCCGCCCGTAAAGCGGCAAGGATGGATCCGGTCGTTTCATTGGCCAGCGAGTAACCCATGAAAATTTTATCTCCCCTGGCGTTAAGCCTCGCCGCCCTGCTCACCGCCGGCTGCGGCAACGCCCTGAAAAGCGACTACCGGGCGCCACAGGTCAACTACCCGGCGAGTTGGCAGCACGCCGCCGAGAACGCCACGCCGACGCCGTTCGACTGGCGCGATTTCCACGATCCCGAGCTCGATCGCTGGCTGCAACAGGTGATGGCCAGCAACAACGATCTGGCCGTCGCCGTGCTGCGCGTCTACCGCGCGCGCCTCGAAGCGGAACGCGTCGGCATCAGCACCGCGCCCGACGTCAGCGCCTCATTAGGCAGCGGCATCAATCGCCCGCTGTCAGAGTCCTCCGCCTGGAATAAAACCAGCAACGCGTCTCTCACCACCCGCTATGAAGTCGATCTGTGGGGCAAGCTGGAGCGCCAGCACGATGCCGCCGATTGGGCCAGCCAGGCTTCCGAGCAGGATCTGCAGACGGCGCGCCTGACGCTGCTGGCCAACGCCGCCACGAATTACTGGCGCATCGGTTTTCTCAATCAACAAATCAGCGTCAGCCAGGCGAGCATCGCCTATGCCAAAACGACGCTGCGGCTGGCCAACGCCCGTTATCAGGCCGGCAGCATCTCGGCGCTGGACGTGGTGAACGCGGAACAAAACGTGCTGACGCAGGAACGCAGCCTGCTGTCGTTACAACACGATCGTCAACAGGCGCTGAACGAGCAGGCGGTGCTGCTGGGCGCGCCATCAGGCCAGGCCACCATCGCGCCCGCGCGCCTGCCGACGACGACGATGCCGCAGATCAACACCGGCATTCCCGCCAGCGTCCTGAGCCGTCGTCCGGATCTCAGCGCTCAAGAGCTGCGGTTGCGCGCCGCCTTGGCCAACGTCGATGAAAAACGTCTGCAATACTACCCTGCGTTCAGCCTGACTGGTTCACTGGGCGCCAGCAGCAGCGCGCTGCTGGAATTCCTGCGCAACCCGACCGGCAGCCTCGGCGCCAGCCTGACGCTGCCGTTCCTGCAGTGGCGGCAAATGGGCGTGGAGATTAAGATCGCCCGCAACGACTATGAACAGCAAGTGCTGGCCTTCAAGCAGGCGCTGTACAAGGCGATGGGCGATGTGAACAACGCGCTGTCACTGCGCACGCAGCTGCTGGCGCAGGAGGCGCAGCTGCGCGCCTCATTGGCGCTGGCGCGCAAATCGGAGCGGCTGAACGAGGTGCGTTACCGGCAGGGCGCCGTCACCATTACCGACTGGCTGAACGCGCAGGAACAACGCCGTCAGGCGGAGCTGGCGGTGGATGAAAACCGCTTCGCGCAGTACCAGAATCTGGCGAAAATCTATCTCGAATTCGGCGGTTCATCGGTACCTTAATCCAAACTGCCTGGCCAGTGGGTCAGGCGTTTTTTTTGACGGCAAACACATCAATTTTTCCTGTCTTATCTCCCGTACTCTGTATACTTAAAACATCACCAATTAGACGAAAAATCGTCAAATCGCACATTTATTAGACCATTCTCGCACCAAATCGGTGCAAACACTTAAGTTAAACTGCTGAATTTGATCGCAGCAAGATATAACGTTAAGCTATAGATGCAAAATAATTAGTCACCTAAATGACATAACCTTGGCATAAATGACGATATTTTGTGATCCACATCCCAACTTAAATGTGGATAATGAATCGTCTTGAACCGCGATTCGATTAGCCTATTTGATAACTCGAAAACAATAGTGAACGGAGATTACGCTTTCACGAACAACGAATAATTCATTAAGGGATGATTATATGAAGTTAAGAAAAAAACGACATAAACCGATGCACATCAGCGACATCACCATCATCGATGACAGCAAACTCAAGAAGGCGATCACCGCAGCGGCCCTGGGCAACGCGATGGAGTGGTTCGACTTCGGCGTATACGGCTTTGTCGCTTACGCACTTGGCCAGGTCTTCTTCCCCGGCGCCTCGCCCGGCGTACAAATGATCGCCGCGCTGGCGACCTTCTCCGTGCCCTTCCTGGTGCGTCCGCTCGGCGGCCTGTTCTTCGGCGCCATGGGCGATAAGTTCGGTCGCCAGAAGGTGCTCTCGGTCACCATTATCATCATGGCGGTCAGCACCTTCTGTATCGGCCTGATCCCGTCCTATGCGTCGATCGGTATCTGGGCTCCGATCCTGCTGCTGCTGGCCAAGCTGGCGCAAGGCTTCTCCGTCGGCGGTGAATATTCCGGTGCGGCAATTTTCGTCGCCGAATACTCGCCGGACCGCAAACGCGGCTTTATGGGCAGCTGGCTGGACTTCGGCTCCATCGCCGGCTTTGTGATGGGCGCAGGCGTGGTGGTGCTGATCTCCAGCATCGTCGGCGAAGCCAACTTCCTCGACTGGGGCTGGCGTATCCCGTTCTTCATCGCCGCGCCGTTGGGCTTGATCGGCCTCTATCTGCGCCATGCGCTGGAAGAAACCCCGGCGTTCCAGCAGCACGTGGACAAGATGGAGAAAGAGGATCGCAACGCCATCGAAAATCCGCCAAAAACCTCGTTCAAAGAGATCGCGGCCAAACACTGGAAAAGTCTGCTGGTGTGCGTCGGCATCGTGATTTCCACCAACGTGACCTATTACATGTTGCTGACCTACATGCCGAGCTACCTGTCGCATAACCTGCACTACTCGGAAGATCACGGCGTTCTGATCATCATCGCCATCATGATCGGCATGCTGTTCGTACAGCCGGTAATCGGCCTGACCAGTGACCGCATCGGCCGTAAGCCGTTCATTATCGGCGGCAGCATCGGCCTGTTGGCGCTGGCGATCCCGTGCTTCATTCTGATCAACAGCAACGTGATTGGCCTGATCTTCGTCGGTCTGCTGGTGCTGGCGGTGCTGCTCAACTCCTTCACCGGGGTGATGGCCTCAATTCTGCCGGCGATGTTCCCGACGCACATCCGCTACAGCGCGCTGGCGATTTCGTTCAACATTTCGGTGCTGATCGCCGGTGCGACGCCGACCGCCGCCGCCTGGCTGGTCGAAGCGACCGGCAACCTGTACATGCCGGCCTACTATCTGATGGTCGTGGCGGTGATCGGTCTTATCACCGGTCTGTACATGAAAGAAACCGCCAACAAACCGCTGCGCGGCGCGACGCCGGCTGCGTCTGACCGTTCAGAGGCGAAAGAGCTGCTGCAGGAGACCTACGACAACATCGAACAGAAAGTCGAGGACATCAACGCGCAGATCGCCGAATTGGAAAAGAAAAAGCAGATCCTGATCGACCAGCATCCCAAGCTGGACTGATCGGCGCTGAAAGACAAAAGCCACCCGATTGGGTGGCTTTTTTGCTTTAAATTCAACCGAAATAATACGCCGCGCATTTTATGACAATCGGGTTTGATGGTAGGCTTTACAGCACACTCTTAATTGATGAAGCACGCGATCATGAGCAAAATGGACCTTCCCGTCATCATCGGTATCCTTGTTATGCTCACCCTGTGGCTCGGCGCACTCTTCAACATCGGCGATATCACCTTCACCATTTCACGCCTGTTCCACTGGATTGAAAGCCAACGCGGCTAACCCGCACAGGCGGTGGAAAACATCGGCTATGATTGAAAGACCTTACCGCCATTTTCCGCGATTATCGCTCGCGATAAAGGGGACTGTATCATGACCGATTATGCGTTCTACAATCAGATCCTGACCCGGCTGGCCGCCAATCACCCCGGCACGCTGGATGAAAAAACCTACGAACTGTGGAAACAAGACGCCACCAGCCCGCATGCGTTCGCCGATCCCTTCGCCTATCTCAAAACCAAGGGCCTGATACAGGCCTATGTGATGAGCGACATCGACGAGAACAACTATGATATCGACCCGCATCAAACGCGGATCACCGCCGCCGGTCTCGAATTCATTCGCAACGGCGGGTTCAAATAAGGGTGACACGCGCCAATAAAAAACCGCCAGACGGCGGTTTTTTACTCTACAAGCATGCGGACCGGCTCAGGCGGGGAAAGGCCGATAAATTATGCGCAGCACTTCGTTGTCGCCCTGGCGTAAAAAGCCGCCTTCAGGCTGCCAGCGCAGATCGCGCGCCAGATTGAGATTTTCCCAGCCGACCGCGCCCCCCACGCCGATGCAAAGATTTTTATTGCCTGCGGCAAATCCCGCACCGGTACCGATCATGGCATGCAGCAAACGGGGCGCCGCCGCGTCACGCAGGGAGAATATGCCGATAAAACATCCCTGCGGCGCGCGCAGCATATCGGCCATCGTGCGGATCTCGGTATCGTCCGGGCTAACGAAATGTTTGTATTGCTTATCGAACACCGTCTGCCACAGCTGCTTGTATTTCGCCTTGCTGAGCGCGCCTGAACGGTGGGCACAAAGCACCACCGCATCCCAGCACATCTCCCCGCTCAACGAAAGATACTCTTCCGTATCGGTTTGCGGCTTATCGGCGTAATGCCGTGCAAATTCAGCCGCATTCAAATGCGGCGGCACGGCCTGTCTGGCAACGTCACTCTTGTAGCGCTTGAAATTCAACCAATGCACGGGAAGCCTCCTCTTCACCCGGTAGATTAACAAACCGGCAGCCGTGGATGAGACGCGCCATCAAATCCAGGGCATCGTCGGCAGCGGCGATTTCGTCGTCATTCAGCCCCTGTTCCACCGACCGCTCAATCGCGTTCATCACCCCTGGAGCGCTGGTTTCATCCCCCTGCGCCACCACGTCCAACACGGCTTTGCCAATCGCCAAACAAAGCTCATGATCAAACTCAACCTCTTTATACGGATACGGTTGCATAATCACTCCGATAAATTTTTACCCCAGAATACTAGACCACAATGGCGTATCGCGCCTGCCGCCGTAGCGCAGCGCTGTATGCAACCGAAGAGAAATGCATCAGGCCCCGGGTTCATAGCCCGAAGCCCGATAAAAGGCAGGTTATTGCGATGCTTGTTCGCTAGGGCGAATGATAAAACAAGTGGCGGTTGCCGAAGCCAGCAGCTTCCCTTGCGCCGTTTTGAGCGTGCCTTCCGCGAAGGCCACGTTTTTGGCCGCATAGACCAGACGCCCTTCGGCGATCAGGTCAGTTTCCTTCGGCACAGGGCGCAACATTTTAACCTGCAGATCGACGGTGCCATACCCAATCCCCGCGCCCAGCGTACTGTGCACCGCGCAACCGGTCACCGAGTCCAAGACCGTGGCGGCAAAGCCGCCATGAACGCCCCCCAGCGGATTCAGGTGGCGCCCGTCAGCCCGCGCCACGATGCGGATATACCCCTCTTCAACCGCCACCGGTTTCATGGGCACGGTTTCAGCGATCGAAGCCGGTGGGATTTTACCGGCCATCGCAGCCTGTAACAGCGCCAGTCCGGTCATTTTTGTCGGGTCCATGGGTTTCTCCTCGGGTCAGTAAACCTCTCATATAGTAGAGGTCTGACCTGTTAGCTTGCTTTTTCGTGCGGATGTCACCTACGCCCTGACTCCTTTGAGTGTGACCAGCATCACTCTTTAGGGTTAATGACCACAAATTTATTAGTGCCTTTAGATTTAAAACAACTTTCTGCAGCCAACACAGCCGGAAACTGAGCGCAGTTAAGTTCAACATTATTAAGGCGTATTTATCATGGATTTCTTTCTGCAATTAGCGGTGATATTGGCATGCCTGCTGTATGGGGCACGTAAGGGCGGCATTGCGCTGGGATTGCTGGGTGGGATCGGGTTGATGATCCTGGTGTTCGGCTTTCACCTGCAGCCCGGCAAACCGCCGGTAGACGTGATGCTGGTGATCATCGCGGTGGTGGCGGCCTCCGCCACCCTGCAGGCCTCGGGTGGGTTAGACGTCATGCTGCAGATCGCCGAACGCATGCTGCGACGTAACCCGCGCTATGTCTCGATCATCGCGCCGTTCGTGACCTGTATTCTCACTATCCTGTGTGGCACCGGGCACGTGGTGTACACCATCTTGCCGATCATTTATGACGTGGCGATCAAAAATAACATCCGCCCGGAGCGGCCGATGGCGGCCAGTTCGATCGGCGCACAGATGGGTATTATCGCCAGCCCGGTTTCGGTGGCGGTGGTCTCACTGGTGGCGATGCTCAGCAGTTACACCTTCAATGGCCGCCATCTGGAATTCCTCGACCTGCTCTCTATCACCATCCCTTCTACCCTGTGCGGCATTCTGGCGATCGGCATCTTCAGCTGGTTCCGCGGCAAAGACCTGGACAAAGACCCGGAGTTCCAGAAATTCATCTCGGTGCCGGAAAACCATCGCTACGTCTATGGCGATGCCGCCACCTTACTGGATCGGGTGCTGCCACGCAGCAACTGGATCGCCATGTGGATTTTCCTTGCCACTATCGCACTGGTGGCGGTGCTGGGGGCGTTTTCCGATCTGCGGCCCAGCTTCGGCGGCAAGCCACTCTCCATGGTCCTGGTGATCCAGATGTGCATGCTGATGGCCGGGGCGTTGATCGTCATCATTACCCGCACCAACCCGGCGTCTATCTCTAAAAACGAAGTGTTCCGCTCCGGCATGATCGCCATCGTGGCGGTGTATGGCGTCGCCTGGATGGCGGAAACCATGTTCGGCGCGCACCTGGGGCAGATCGAAGCCACGCTGGGCGTGCTGGTGAAAGAATATCCCTGGGCCTATGCGCTGATCCTGCTGCTGGTGTCGAAATTCGTCAACTCGCAGGCCGCCGCGCTGGCGGCGCTGGTGCCGGTGGCGCTGGCAATCGGCGTCAACCCGGCCTATATCGTCGCTTCGGCGCCGGCCTGTTACGGTTATTACATTCTGCCGACCTACCCTAGCGATCTGGCAGCGATCCAGTTCGACCGCTCCGGCACCACCCGCATCGGCCGCTTCGTGATCAACCACAGCTTTATTCTGCCCGGCCTGATCGGCGTCAGCGTCTCCTGCGTCTTCGGCTGGATCCTCGCCGCGGCGTTCGGTTTCTTATGAGTTGTATTTCGGAGCCCTGCGGGGGGCTCCTCCGTGCAGGCAGGCTGACAATCAAAGGGTATGAGCATGATAAGAAAGGAAAAAGTGCAGGTGCAATACGAATTTCAGGCACAAAAAAACCGCCTCTCGGCGGTCTACGACATTACTACTTATTGCTTTGATTATTCGGTATTTTCGTTCCCTGGTACCCGGGGCGGGACTTGAACCCGCACAGCCATAAGCCGAGGGATTTTAAATTCAGCGTTAACATCTTTAAAAACAATAGTTTGTTTAAAAATTCGGAACATGGGTTAATAACTGCACACTTAGAAATCATCTAGTTAGAGCAAGACTAATACCCATCTTCCGAACAAATACATGCATAACCGGCCGGGTTCCAAGTTACCTTTAATCCCTTATTGGATAGGCAAATAAAGCTGCAAGCTACCTCCCGCAGGATTAATCGGCGAAGTTCTTCAAAGGCTCATGCAGTGGCCGATAATCAAATAACTGGCAGATCATCCCACTCGCACGACCGCATATCGTTCACGCAGTACATCACCACGCCGAACACCTCGATCCCTTCTTCCGAGTCTTCGTTGCCGAGTTCAGTTTCCCGGCCGGAGCCATCGAGAAACTCAAGCGCACGATACGGGTAAAGACGAAGCCGGCGCAACACATGCACGCCTTCCTCCGCAGCTACGATAATGCTGCCGTGTACCGGCGTCGCAGACGAATCGACAACAAGCAACGCGTAAGCGTGGATACCGACCGCCATCGCCTGGCCAGCGGCGCGGAGCAGATAAGTAGCGCTCGGCTTTGAAATGCAGATCTCGTCAAGGCTCAAGCGGCGCTCAACGTAGTCCGCGGCCGGGCTGGAAAATTTAGGCATCATTCCCATGGTGTTTTACCTCACAACAAATACTGTATATGCATACAGTATAAGCGTAAGAAAAAACCTATGTGAAGAACGATTCACACCTTAAATAGCAGATGCCTGATCGATAAAGAAAGATAGTTTTGAGAATGGCCGGGTTCCCTCCCGGCACAGTTTTATGCAGACCACAGACCGTAGCGGGATCCGAACGTAGTTCGAAAATAGCGACACACTGTCAGTAGGTCTGAATCCGACAACCTTCCCTCATAGACCAGCACTGCAGCGACATCGGGAGCACCATTTCCCGTCATACCAGGTCTTCCACCGATTCGGTAGCTTGTCGTTGGATTTGCCTTGCGAGATGAAATGGCCTTTGTATTCTGCAATAAATTATCTGTCCCTGGTTGGTAGCATGAGCCCGTAATACTCGTCGGGCCAAATTGTCCGGCAACAACCAGAAGCTGACCAGCACTACCGCCATTGGTAGTTCTGGTAACAACGGAGGCTAAGCCTGATCCATCTGATGTATAAGATTCGATATTATTATCTTTGCGAAGAAGAATATTATCGGTACTAATGCTGCCAGATCCACCGAGGTAGTTGCCGAAAGGCCACGCATCTACTGTCGTTGATGGATTTTTTGCAACTGCGATGATTGTTACTGCTGCATTCGACGCAGCCGAACTCCCAACTGGGATCTGTGTGTCAAACTGGTTTCCATCGCTGAATGAAGTATACTTGCTGCCAATAACTGGATTACCAACTCTTTTAAGTGGCTTACTTAAATTTGCATGATTATTAAGCGGATTCTTCATCTGACTAGATAAAAAATAAGCTCCGATAAGCCCATTCAATATAGTAAGGTCATAAAACGGATTTTCTACTATAAAGTCTGAGATATCCATATATGCAGGACCAGCAGGCAATACACCCTGAATTAAAGGTACAACTGTGTTCATTGTGTTCATTTCGTGGCCTTATTTATTTAACAGGAGCTCAAAAATCGAGCTTATGATTTGTTCTGCACCAACATCGTTGGGGTGATAATCGTCTTTCCACCACCCCATTGCATTTCCGGTAGCCCATACTGTAGGCATATCGCCGTATAGGTCGTACCATTCCACATTTTTATCGCGTGCTACTGTCCGCATTGCGTTGCGAAAATCTATCATCGGCGTCGTTCCTGTGGCATTCGGCACAGGTGGTGAAATGAGGATAATCCCCACGTCTGGCAACATCGTGCGCCATGCATCAATAATCCCGTTTAGTGCAGTGACATACGTTGATGTGGTTCTGCTCTGTAAATAATCGTTAGTACCCAGATTCACTACGATAAAATCTGGATTGAGTTTCTGAGCAAAATATTTTATTCGAGGTGTAATAAAATTTGTGTGCTGTGCGCCCCACGTCCCACCATTCCCGCATTTATGCATCATGCAGCCTGTTGCTGTCTCCGTCTCAAACATAAACCCGTGTAGGCAAACAACGCCGGTATTCCCGGATGTTGTGATCGTCACTGTATCTGACCCCGATGTTAGCCCAGGAATTGATGTGCTGCGGTACTCGCCAGAACCGGTGCCGACTACAGTTTTAGTTGTGTTACCAACACCAATTATAAACGTGCCATTGCCATCATAATAAAATACGGTTCCCGTTGTGTCCTGCACATTAGTAATAGAAGCTGTTGCGTTATTGGCCGACGTGTAATAAGCGATCCCGTCAACCCCGCAGCCATATGGCGGCTGAGCATTTGAATAGCTCGCGTCGTATTCAGTCCAGCCACTTCGCGTAACTACCATGTTTTCCCAACGTGACGATGGGTCGGTAATCAGCTGGAACCAGCCCGCACCGGCGCGCGGGGCCCAGTCCGTATACATACGATTCGCCAGCGATTGTGAAATATTGTAGAACTCTGACCACGAATCACCCACAGCCATTCCCACCAGGCGGCCGCTAACGCCGGTTTTCAGTTTTGCTTTTTTAATCCGCATTGAATAAAGCGTGCTACCTGATGTACTGCGCACAGCTACATTACAGGTGGCACCGATCTTATCACCAATGAGATTAGCTGTTCGTTGTGTTACATCCGCCGCATCGAACGCCCCTTCTATTATGCGGATAGGGACGTTACCGACGGTGTCCACATAAAGCGCGACTTTATTTGGCGCCATGTTATATGATGGGAATGCTCGAGCGTTTTTAATCACTCTATCCGCTGTATCTGGCTCTACAGCAGCTGCACCCCACGCGCCATTTCGAAACCACATCGGAACCTGGCCTGCCGAATCCACCCCAAATGCCCACAAATTTGCCGACATTTTGATTGGGAAAAACGAATAGCTGGCATTAAGAAGGCGCTGAGCCGAATCACTCTCTACCCCTGCAAAACCAAGTTTACCGTAACGATACCAAGCTGGCACTTGTCCCTTTCTATCAACGTGCAATGCCACAAGGTCGGGCGATTGGTGATAACTCGGTAACGAGCTATTCAAGTTATTCACAACGGCTACCAAAGCATCAATGAATTTGCCATTTTTCATTGTCACGCCGGTTGGGGTAGCGACACCATTAACATTCTGATATCGCTCAGTCCATATATCACCCTCAACAACACCCCACACGATAAAATCCGTTCTCGTTTCTGTGCCTTTATCAATAGCGTCCTGAGCTGCTGCTTTGCTTGGATAAGCCCCAGCTACTGATTGTGTTATCTCCGAATAACCCCGGGCATCATCCGAATATTTTTTTGACATACCCTCTGCTGTTATAGACTCCTTAGCTGAATTTGCCGCTGATGCGGCTGATCCTGCAGCACCCTTTTCACTGGCAATGGCCGACTGCGCGCTCGCTTTCGCCGTTTTACTTTCTGCTACAGCAACATCCCTGGCATCCATTGCAGCATCGCGATACCCCGCAGATGCACGCGCTGATTCTGAGGATGCAATTTCTGCATTCCTTGCGCGTTCGGACATCCGTTTAATGTCAGAATAAACCGGCGGCCGGGCCAGCTCCGGATCTGCATAAATCAGATAATCGTTAAGGGAACCATCCGCCGCTCCATCTTCAATGCGCATGAAGCCGAGGCGCTGGCGGATCCCATTGTTATAGGTAACAAACACCTCGTAATCGTCAGGAGCGACCGAGAACTCATACTCTCCGCCGAGACCCGTAACGGTTTCTACACACAAGCATTTGAACGTTTCCAGTGTGTTGTTCTTCGACTTTACAGCTATCAAAGCGCCAGGCATGGCTACGCCGGCCGGATCGCGGTATACGCCGGATATTTTGATCATATGGTGAATAACCTCAGACTATCGATTGACAAATAGCACCATTGGGGCTATTATTTACTACATGAGGTAGCGGAAAGGCCGCAGCCCGACCCCGAAAGGAAGAGAGAGATGACAAACGACATGACCACCGCAGAGCTTGAAAAGATCCACGCCGAAATCGCCAAGCTGATGGCTGAGACGGCGAAGATTAACCGGGAAACGATGTGGTATCCGGTAGCCGTAGCAACCGGTTTAATCGGCGCGGTGGCTACGGTAACAACCATCATCATCAAATTTATTTAAGAGAAGCCCCGCGAGGGGCTTTTTCGCAGGTGAAAAATGAGACTGATAAACGAATACACCCCTCCCACCCCTGAGGATCTGGAGCAACTAAAATCAGAACTCGGATATACCGGAACGCAAATGGCAGATCTAGCGGGTGTGGCAAGCAATAGTCAGTGGCGAAAATACACTGGCGGTGCCGAACCGCGAGCAATGTCACCACACATTTTATTTTTTATGGCGGCGCAACTTTCATTGTCTCCGCAGGAGCTTGATAAAGTCATTGATAAAATGGCATCGATTGGTGCAACAATTAAATAAAATCGCTTGGACAGTCTAACCATAGTAAAATACATCAGGAGATAACAATGCTTAAATATTTCGCTTACAGTTTAAAAAATAAAATAAGCCCTACTAAAGCGAGGTTGTTTTTCAATAACACTTCACATTCAACCAAAAGGAAATACAAAATACTCAAAAAATCAGGTGTAAGCATTAGCAGCAGAGCCAACATTATGGCGCCTTTTTATTATGAATACGGTAATATAGAGATCATTGGTGATGTATTCATTAATGCTAACTGCAACTTTCTTGATGATGAAAAAATAGTCATCAACGATGGCTCAATGATTGGCCCAGGCGTAACTTTATCAACCGTAAGTCACCATGTAGCTCCAGAAAACAGACATGATAGAAATGTAACCGCTCCAATTATTATAGGTAAGAATACTTGGATATGTGCCGGAGCTGTTATTCTTCCAGGTGTTACTATTGGTGAAAACAGCGTTATCGGTGCAAATAGCGTAGTGAATTGTAACGTACCAGCAAACACTATGTATGCCGGCACTCCGGCAGTATTCAAGAAGAATATTTAATCGGCCGGTTTTTCCGGCCACCCGGAACCATTCTCTTTGCTCATTCTGTTTACTAGCACCCTATATTGCTTCCACTTATCTATGTTTACTTTTTCTTCATCTGTTGCAATGCCTAAATCAACAGCATCAGATAGAATTGATATTTTTTGCGAAGCCTCACTTATTAATCTATTTTTCATTTCATCGAAGTGCAATGCTTCAATGTCAAAATCGTATTCTACAAATTCATCCCCATCCCAATAATAACCAACTTCATTTTTAGCGATAACTATGACGCCAAACTCACCATTCAACGCCCTATTATAAATATCGCGTCCGTGTTCAGTCGAATCGTTAGGTATCGCTGTAAACGAAATTGGTGAATCTGACAGTTCAGGGAAAATAACGTCGCAATCTATATATTTTTTAATGTTTGTTGTTCTGCATTTTTTCACATGTCCATAATTCATTATGACACCCTCACAAATAAGCTAACGCCGTAATGCCTGTTACCACCCTCACTATCAGAAACACATAACCCCAGGCATTTCCATGTCCCTCCTAACTGACCCTCCGCGAAGAGAGCAGCCCAGTTACCACCCCCGGGATAGCCGGTAACTCCGGATGGAGATAAATCAGAACCAGACACTAACCCACCATAACCAACTCTGGAATTTTGAGGATTCAGACGTGCAAATGCGAGACTACCAATATAATCAGTATTTAATTGAATTATCGGTGGTGGATTATTAGGGCTATAAACACGCTGACCTGACTCAATTATTTGGACACCACTCGATGAATAGAAATTACCATCCACCCCAATTCCGAATGCACGCCCTGTAACGTCTGAGTAAACACTGATTAAGCCATTACTGCCTGCTGAGACACTGGCAACCTGAACACCGTCAGAGTTTCTAATAAGGAATGCACCGCCCTGAGTGCCAACACTACCAACAGCATTCATACTGCCAAAGAGATTTCCTCCTGTTTTCGGAAACGCCCCCGTTTCAGCTGCACTTGGCGGTGACTTGGTCGTGAATATCTGGCCTAAATCAGTAGTATCAACAGTGCAGCGAAGAATTCCATCGTTACCCCAGCCAATATAAACCTTGTTGTTTGACTGATTAGCTCCGCCGCCTTGTTGAACCGCCATGAAATTGCCGACATTACCCAAGCCAACATCAGCGCCCGTTGGCTTGTTAGCTGTGCCGTATAGAGTATTAACCTTTGGTGAGTCTTTGTTCCCATCAGTAAAACCAGCGGCAATTACATTACCAGTAAATGGGTTGATCGTGAGCATACAGTTGGCATCCCCAGCGCGGGCAAACAGGCCAGGTGCCCACGATGGCATAGCTGTTCCGTCTTTAGTATTGCGGAAAATGCAACTCCCTTTTGCTCGTAATGCAGCCATCAAACCAGCGTTATTAGTATAGTTAAACTCAAAACCTCCCCCGCCAAGGCCAAATGCCCCAACCGGCATAACATTGCCGCTGTCTGTACCGACATTCTTAGTTGCTGCGGTTCCCAACTCGAGATTTTTGCGCCCTTCGGCCTTGTTTTGCAAATCCGCCAGGTTCTGCGACTTTTGAAGAAACAGCCCATTTGGATCCGACAACAGATTTTTCCAGCCCGCTGCACTGGCACCGTCCGGATCCGTCGTGTTAGCTTCAACAGTATTCCACCAGATTTTCGAGCCGTCAGCGCTTAATACCGTAGCGCCTTTTGCATATCCGCCGATAGCCTGAGCAAAAGCGGAATCAAAGGTATACTGGCCGCCAGCTTGAGAAAAACGAATTGCCGCAGTGATGTCGTTCAGCAGTCCGTTAAAATCCTTCCCGTGCGGCGGGATACCGCCGGCCGCGATCGCTGTCATTGTGAGTGGCGGAAAGCCAGAGTCATAGGCAGCTTTACCCTTTTCCTTAGTTTCCTGGGTGGCGTTATTGGGGATCGTGTTTTTGTCAGCAGTACCGCTGGCGAACGGCACTGCAATCTGACGCGGTTTATCTGTCAGTTTCATGTTATGCCTTCTGAATTATCGAAACGTTAATACCTGGTGGCGCCGGTAGCGCGCCGGAAGATTGGACGATGGCCAGTTCTGCGGTCGACAGTTCAAACTCGAATACATAGCTCATCTTCATTCCGCCATCATTCTTGATATAGGCGCGCCCCCGATCGCCGAACATGTAACACAACATCCGATTGATATTCGGTATTGAGCAATCGGTGATATTGCTCATGGCTTTCATCATGATCAGACGGCGATAGATCGGGTTCGCAAGTTCAATGGTCTGCGTTGTGCTCTCACCGCTATAGAACGGCGCCTGGTCAAATGGGCGGGGATCTGTCCGCGTTGGCGTATCCAGCCGCGCCTCACTGAACCCTAAATAATTAAAGTCGTCGTCGACCGTTAGCCGCCGGCTTACGTCCACAATTTTTCCCCACACATCGAGGCCATAGGTCTCTGCGGTTTCGAT
>NZ_JBZXDO010000025.1:0-79557 GCF_058725505.1 Serratia sp. A07 | reverse complement strand
TGAGTAGGTTGTGATCTCAGATTACAAACCGGCCAAAATAATTGTCGCGAACCGGCCAGATTAATTGTCGTCAGATAGGATTAATTATATACAAAAAAACTGAAGATATGAAAGGTGATTTCAATAATTAAATACGGGGTATAGGATGAGATGAAGACAATTAAACCCTAAGGGCATACATTATGAAAGCAAGCACAACATCACATAACAATCACTACCTAAATAGGTTTGAGCAAGTCATAAGTCTCGCTTTGGCTAAACACCCCAGAACCTTAGCTGCACGTATTGACCTGCACTTGCCTAATGAAGCATCTCGTAATGACAAAAATGTCATATCACGTTTTACAGATGCCGTTAAAGCGAAAGTAAAAGCAGATAGGAAAAGAAGTAAAAAAACCAATCCCAAGGCACATGACTCTGAAGTTCATTACATATGGGTTAAGGAAAGTAACCAAATAGGAAACAAAGTCCACTACCACGTTCTCCTGATGTTCAATAAGGATGCTTACTGGACACTGGGGAACTATATAGCAGAAGGTAACCTTGCAGACCTCATTGTCCAGGCATGGTGTAGTGCGCTTGGTGTCGATAAAGAAAAGTACCGTTCTCTTGTCTATTTTCCCAAGAACCCCTGCTATCACATCAATAGAAATGCCCTGACGAAAACACATGACTACCAAGCTCTTTTGGACCGTATCAACTACATGGCAAAAGACCGGACCAAGCAATACAGCAATCAAGCACGCTCTTTTGGATGCTCGGTAAACTCTGGTGTCCTGATGGGGAAGCAAACGAACAAGCACATACCAACTTAGCAACCAGGGGTAAGGACAAGACTCTCCCATCATCCGGGGGAACTTGCACCATACCCCCAACTACGAATTATTTATTTCTTACTCGGCAACCCATCCCTTGAGGGAAGCCAAGTAGAAAACCAAAACGGCATTCCTCCTTTAACCAACTAATTTAAAGGAGATTTAATCATGAATATCAACACACCATCCCTACTAAACGACCAGCTTGTCGATATGGCGTTTATCACGGGCTTTACGCAGCTTACAGACAAGTGGTTCTACAAACTGATTCAACTCGGTGAATTCCCGAAACCTATCAAATTGGGGCGTAGTTCTCGTTGGCTACAGAGTGAAGTTGAAGCCTGGGTACAGCAACGTATCGCAGATTCACGCGACTAAACACCTAGTTTAATTTGAGAAACATACGTTAAAAAAAACCGAAGCAGAAAACCACAGAAAGTTTGCCGTTACTCCTCGCGGCCTCCCTCAATCTAACCTAGCCGATGGATTTCGCCACTCACGCACTGGCTATGGGTCGCAGGAACAAGCTCCTGACCTGCATGGACGACTTACGAAAGAGTTTCTGACGGTGCCCCTTGCCTTTGGGATTTCAGATGTTCAGGTCACGCGTATTCTGGACAACATTGCGCTGTTTCGCGATTAACCGTGTTGTAAAGAGCCATATAAATCGCCTGAAAATGTTGAAACGCCAGGCGTACAGACATGACAGATTCAAGTTACTGCCACCTACGGCCCCATAAAGTATGATATTTACCAAACTTAGTGAGACTAGAGGTTAGTCATGTCTTCACCTCACCCAACCAATCTAGAAAGCTGTGGATCGTTGCGCACCAACAAACACCAACGAGCAACAGCTGATAACTCAGCTGTT
The DNA here is from genome assembly GCF_058725505.1 of Serratia sp. A07. Taxonomy (NCBI): domain Bacteria; kingdom Pseudomonadati; phylum Pseudomonadota; class Gammaproteobacteria; order Enterobacterales; family Yersiniaceae; genus Serratia; species Serratia sp. A07. Next base: position 77,871 of record NZ_JBZXDO010000025.1, on the reverse strand, counting down.
GTGCTGGTCATTGCGCGCACTTGAGCTCGAACTTCGATCAACTTTGCTTTGGCTACTGGATTATTACCAGTTCTGCAGCGAGCTTTGGCTCTTGTAAAATCATCGATTAGCCTGTCAACTTGCTGCCAGATTTTGCGACGAGCTTCTGCCAGGGGAGTATGTTCATTGAGCTTGAGTCGCTTTACCGTCTCATTGACTCGCTCCTGCTCCCACGCAGAGGAACCTGGCATAGGAATGACCTTCCCTTCTTCGTCGAAGGCAATAAGTGCAACATCATCATCATCAATCGGATCGAGTAGATAACGCGTTTCGGATTCCTCACAGGGCTCGGAGTAGGTAGAACAAAGTGAGCCGTCCTTGAGTGGAAACCACCCACCTTTTTTACGGTTGCCGACGTTGCCACACACACGGAAATTCATGTAGTCAAATGCTAGCCACCAGTAGCCATCACGCAGGTTTGCATCCAACGCCTTAGCTTCTTTCTTGGGGCGAAAATGCTCCACATCGTAATGTGAGTACAGCTCGCGTACCTCAGAAAACCAGCATTTACCCGCTGACAAGGCCAACAACCATTCCTTCAGTACACCCCAGTGCGCACTATTGGCATCTATCAATGCGTTGCGTTCGTTTCGTTCGCCTTCTGCGTCCAAAGCAGCCAAGGCAGCTACTAGTTGGGCCGATTTCGCCAACCAAGCATCCCATCGTGCTTGTGTCCATGGTACCCAGTTCGGAATGTTTGTATCGGTAGGTCGCTTGTGCTCTAGGTCAATCCAGATCATTGGTCATCTTCCTCTCGCAAAATCTCATCGATGATCGAATCGGCGATGGCATCCTGCTCGGCCTGTTCCTCTGGTGTGAGCACGGGTTTGCGGAAACGGCGATGTTGCGCCATCTTACGCACAAACATTGCGTAGTCAGGATCACGAAAGTCGGCGGTCGAAAAGCCCAGGTCAGCCAGCTCAGCTGACAAACGGCTCAGTTCCTCATCTTCTTCGAGGGTGCGAGGTGACAGGACGAACAGTTCATTGCGACGAAACAAGCGGCGCTCGGTTTCGATATCCAGCGTGGACGACAAACCAAACAAGTCGCTCTTGAGTAGCCCTGTTACGCCCATCCCTTGCGGGTGCTCATCCGGGGTATCAACCAATGTACGGTTACCATCACGACGCATTATATAAACCTGCTCACGCTTCAGACTACCCACCATCATGGGGTCATGAGTGGTGATGATTATCTGCGACTCGCTCCTTACTGGTGCTGCATCATCGGAAGCCATTACGCCTTCAATATCGTCGAAATAGCGCAACTTCCAGATAGGATTCAAGTGGGTGTCGGGTTCATCAAGCAGGAACAGGCATTGATTTTCACGGGTAATACGCATCAGACCTAACACGGTAAGCATTTGCAGCTCGCCTTCTGATAAATGTGTGAAGCTTACCTTGCCGCCGTGTTCATCGCGCTTCTTCACCATAATACGCACTTCTTCGATCAGGTCACCAATATAGGCACCCTCAGCGTAGCGGAAGAAGCTATCGGCACTGCCGACAAGTTCACCAAGTTGTTTAAGTTTCTCCTGATTTGGCACGAACAGGTACAGCTGCTTCTGTTTTTCGGTACGGCCACGGAAGTCGATCTGTTTGGTCGCCTCTTGCTCAATAGGAGCCCAAGCTACTTGCCACAGTTTATCGAGGAATTCGCTCACCACATTGCCACGAGCATACCAAAAGCGCGGGTCTCCCTCGTTCAGTTCCTGCTGGTCGAATTTGCCGCTACGGCGCTTTTCACGCAGGCGGTATGGTTCTTTCAGCACAAACAGTGCGGACTCCAGCGACTCGATATGCAGGTTCTTTAGCACCTTCTGAAACACCGGATCGTCAGACAGCAGGCAGGCCAGCAGCACCAGTTGGCTATGGCCACCGCGACAATAAAACAGGCGGCGCAGGCGGTCGTCCCCCGCTTGCTTCAGCCTCGACTCGTGACGACGTTTGGCTTCTTCGACGGCGCGAATATCTGACTCCGAGCCGGTAAAATTCTCCAGCAGTTGCTCAGACAGCACTTCATCTGTAGTGATTTCCTGGCGCTGGTTGAAGCGGCGCTGGTGTTCTTGAAACAAGGCTTCGATACGCTCGTTACGGCCCGAGTAATAAGCAAAAATATGTGCAGGCAGCAGCTCGCGGTTTTTGAGCAAATAGCCTTGTGATTCAGCTTTACCATCCACCCATACGTAGGGGCGCTTCTGCTTGGAAGTATCCGCTTCAATACGCACCATGTATCCCCGAATGCTGTATTCCAGCGTGTAATCGAACGCCGCTTCACGGTCCAGATCGACATCGCGGAAAATGGTAAGCAACGCTTCGATTAGGTTGGACTTACCGGCACCGTTCTGACCAATCAGGGCATGGCTACGGATGGGTTTGGGTAGTGCATCTGTTACGCTTGCTGTTGGCTGCAAGTGCGTTGCGAAAGTGATATCGAGATCGCGCAGATTACGAAAAGCGGGAATGAGGATGCGCAGCAGTTGCATATCAGGCACTCGCCATCTTGGCTGGTTTTTCACGCACTTCGGCGGGGGCCGGTTCCTTAATCCAGCCGTGGGCCACTTCGGTTTTCAGTTGCGTGTAGAAGGCATCAATCTCACCGCCGAAGCGCTGCCACAAATCCTTGGCGCTCATTTCACCGTGATGGCGGGCAAGAATGGTAGCCAGCGGAGCTTGGGCTTTGATGTCGGGTACTGTACCCAAGCGCAGTGGGGCGATCAGCTCGGTTTGAGGGGCTTTCATGGGTTCCTCTTCTTGTTCGATGGCGATACCGGTGATGCTGGAAACGGACGCGGCTGCAGCCTGTTCTGCCAATCTATTTTTTTTACGCAGGCGCTCACTATAACTGTCGATGATCTTCATTAGCAGTTCAATCTTTTCTAGTATTCGCCGTTGCTCTTCGATTGGCGGTAACGGAATGGTGATTGAGCGGAGCTTGTCTTGGGAAATGTTCATCTGGCTTTCCGCCATACCAGATTTCAGTCGTTCTAAAGTTCGGCCAGATTCACCCGCTGACAAGCAAACTGCAACAAAACGTGGATTAATGAGATCGTCAACGATATGAAAGCGAATCAACTTATCCGAGATCATCAATTTCGCAGGGGCCTTATCAGCAACACAGCAAATACCTACACGGTTTCTGGGACCAGCTCGTGTGATCAGAATATCCCCTACCTCGATTTGATACTGGGGACGAGGGTCAAGCGATGCAGGTAGTTCTTTATGCTCGTGCGGAAGGAAACGTAGAACCTGTACAGCCGTTGTTTTCAACACAGCCCACTTATTTTCATCATCACGAGGTTTGGGGAGACAGGCTGGACTCCAACCCGCATCGATAGTGGAAATGGCCTCATCTAATGTAATGCATTCCCAATGCGCTGGTAGCAGCGTTTCTTCGAGTTTTTCTGGCTTGACGTATTTCTTTCGGGAGAAAGAGCCGTCTAAAATTCCTCGTTCCTTAGCGGTCAGAATCTTTGCTTTTAATGTGGAGGATGGCTCATCAAATTGACCTAGATTGCTCAGATATCCTGATACAGCCAGATCAAGCACTGCTTTTCGCAACTCATCCAAATCCTCTGGAGCATGAAACAGTTGTCCGAAGTTGTCAGCTAAGCGCGCCCATGTGGATTGCAATTCGTGCGGGCTGGCGGCGTTGGCGACAGCTTGTAATGTGGACTGGCGCAGTGCGTTTTGTAATTTGCGGCGGGCTTGCTGCTGCACCTCCAGCTTGTCGCACAAAGCCATCAGTTCATCGACTTTGGCGACTATGCGCGATTGTTCAGCTGTAGGGGGTAATGGCATAGCACAAAGCGCGAAGTAATCTGTAGGTAAGCGTTTTTGCCCTGCTGTGCCAGTCATACTGGCTTCTCCCTTTGCCCGAAACAAAGGTGAGCGCAAGAACAAGTACACATAACCAGGATGAATAAACTGGCTAATTGAGCGAAAAACATGGAACTCTGTGGAACCAGCACCGATGTCATGTTCGAGGCCGGAAACAACAGCTGCTTTACCATTTTCAAAACAGGGGGTGATTTTTGCCAAAAGAACATCACCGTTGGCAAAATGGGTATACCCTTTGTGTATTTTTGACCAGGGTTTTATTTCACCTGATATTTCTTTTGAATGTTTTTCAGAAACTCCAGCCATGGGAACGAATGTGGCCATGGCCGTTTCTTCAGCTTGGTTGCGTGGATTGATTTCACCAAGATCTAGTAATCGGCTCCAGCGCCAATTGAGGGGAAGATCAATGGCTGGTGGAACAAGATTCGATGACTCCAATTTTGGTGAGCGCTTGTATTTTTTTCCGGCAATAAGCTGCTGACGGATGCGGGCGACGTTGTTGAGAACTTCGTCCGCATCGCTATCTTTTTCATCTTGCTTGGTTAGTCTACCCGTTACTGCAAGTTGATAAATCAATTCTCGCAGCCGCGCAACGCCTCCCGGCGCATGAGCCACATGTCCAAATTCAGACAAAAATTGTTTCGCGTCCATCAATCATCCTCACCAGAAAAGTGGTGAGCGAGGGCTGCAGCTAACTCGCTTTTGAGCTGGTTTTCAGTTTCTTCAATCTCTCCCAGCAACTTTTTGTATTTGGTCAAAAGTTCTTCGGGATCAAAGCTTTCTTTTTCTGGGGCATTAGGGTTTTTTAGGTCAAGATTGAAAATCGGCCAATAGTGGCGATCACCCGCGGCCTGGGCATCACGGGCTTTTAAGCGTAGACCTTCACTTTCATAGCGCAAAATTTCAATTTCATCATCAACAGCTTGGCGCTGGGTTTTATCGCTGATTCCTTTAATGGAATCGCGCATATCACGGATGCGGTTATCCAATTCGCTGGCTTTGTTATTGAGCGCTTCGGCGATTTGCCAGTGCGGTTGCGCAGCAGCTTCGGCCTGTTCGCGCTTAGTTTTGAAATCCACCTTCCAGGCGAATTCGTTTTCTACGCGGTCGGCAAAGTCGTTTTCCTCCGAGCCCCACCACCCTCGCTCGGGTTCGAATTCTTCCAGCCGGATGGGTTTAGTTTTGGAGTAGCTCTTGTAGCCCGTAGGGTAGGGGTGTTCGTAAAACCAGATGGTGTCAGTGTGGAAGTGTTCAGTGCCATCGTCCACCGTGCTGCCCTTGGTGAAGAACAGCAGATTGGTCTTGATGGTGGTATACGGTGCAAAAACACCTTTAGGTAAACGGATGATGGTGTGCAATTTGCAGTCGCGCAGCAGCAGTTTTTTCAGCGTGCCTTTGATGCCATCGCCAAATAAAAATCCATCAGGCAATACCACTGCAGCGCGACCTTTTTCCTTCAACAGTTTCTTGATGATGAGCGCCATAAACATGTCAGCGGTTTCGCGGGTGCGCAAGTCAGCCGGATAGTCGCTGCCCACGCCATCGTCTTCATACCCTCCGAATGGGGGGTTGGTGATGATGCAGTCAACCTTGTCACTGGCCTTCCACTCGTTCCAGCCTATGCCCAAGGTATTTTTGTGCTCAATCTGGCTGGGGACGTCAATTCCATGCAGTAGCATGTTGGTAGTGCAGAGCAAGTGCGGCAACTGCTTCTTTTCGATGCCGAGGATCAGCGCTTCAATGGCGCGCTTGTCTTCAGGACGCGGTGATTTCATTGTCACGAGTTGGTTGCGGAAATGCTCTATGGTGGCGGTCAAGAAACCGCCTGTTCCACAGGCTGGGTCCATTACTGTCTCACGCTTATCTAAACGCGGGTTGACCCTATCAACCATAAAAGCGGTGATAGCGCGTGGGGTGTAGAATTCCCCGGCATTACCTGCACCGCGCAAATCGTTGAGTAATTGCTCGTACACATCGCCAATATTTGCACGGATGGTAAAATCGTGGAAATTGATAGCATCTTCCAGCTTCTCGATCACAGCCAGCATCTGAGGGCCGGATTTCATGTAGTTATTCGCATCTTCAAAGACACTACGGATGACTTTGTGCTGAGGGCTTTTGTTAGCATCGATCTCTTTGAGCGTTGGGAATAACTCATTGTTGACGAAGCTAATCAATTCACTACCGGCAATTTGTGGCTTCTTTTTGCCATCAGCCCCCGCTATATAAGCTGCCCAGTTACGCCAGCGGTACTCTTTGGGCAAAGGAGAGATATACGCCGGGTTATCATCCGCCCATTCCTCCTCGCGCTGATCAAACACTTTGAGGAACAACATCCATGTGAGCTGGCCGAGACGCTGTGCATCACCGTCGACGCCGTCATCTTTACGCATGATGTCTTGAATGGATTTAATGGTACTGCTGAGATTCATCTTTTTGTTCGCTGTTGAAGGCTGCAGTTTAATCAAGCCTGTTTTTGTTCGGATATGTCGTAGAGAGCCAGTTCCAACTCCTTCACGGCTTGGGTGTACTGCTCTACACCACCAAAAATACCCCGACGGATTTGTGTCTTGCTACCAAATAGGTCAAATGGAGGTAATTCCAGCACATTGGCATCCTCTATGTCTTGTACACCATGATCGGCAAATTTTTCGAGCAAAGCTTCCAGTACGGCCTTGGCTTGCCCACTGTATTTGCCGAACACATCACGCTTTGTCACGTTGTTAGCCCGTTCACGCCGAGTGAGTGGCTTCTGGTCAAAGGCGACGTGGGTTACCAGATCAAAAGCATCCAGTTCGCTGCCGTTAGCGACTGCCTGTTGCAGGAGCTCGAACGGTACGCCATGTTCGGTTAATTCCTCTATCACAACTTGTTTGCGTTCGGCGCTACTCCAGCGCCGTAGAAAGTTGGTTAGGTTACCAAATTTAGCCTGCAAGGTACTTTTAATCTCATTTTTGAGCAGGACTCGGTAGTCCTCAGTGATGAGCTTGCCCTCGACATCAAGGTATTGCGAGCGTTCAACCGCTAAACACACATTAACGTCATCAATCACATACTTCACTCGGCCTACACTGCCTCCATCCTTATCTGTGAGACTAGAGTCATAGGGTAGAGGTTCTAGTTCTTCTATGCTGGGGGGCTTGACGACATCTGGCGGTGCCACAGGATCTTCAGGGCCAGGTTCGTAGATCACCACCGGTTCGCCGTCAAAATCGGGATCAGCAAACAGTCGCGTAGCGCCTTTAAAGTCCATGATGGTGAAGTAGAGTTTTTGGTAGTCCTCGCGCAGGCGGGTACCGCGGCCAATGATCTGTTTGAACTCCGTCATCGAGTTGATGCTCTGGTCCAAGACAATTAGCTTGCAGGTTTTAGCATCTACGCCCGTGGTAAGTAGCTTTGAGGTGGTGGCAATAACCGGATAAGGCTCATCGTTATCGATAAAGTAGGAGAGCTGTGCTTTCCCTTCGTTATCGTCTCCGGTAATTCGCATGACGTAACGGCGATTGTTTGCAGCGGCAGGGATGAGCTTTACCAGCTCTTGGCGCATCCGCTCAGCATGATCTTGGTCGTCACAAAAAACAATCGTCTTAGCCATCGGATCTGTAGCTTGGAGGTATTCCCATACCTTGTTGGCGACAAGAGATGTGCGTTTCTCCAGTACCAGACTGCGATCAAAGTCTTTTGTGTTGTACTGCCGTTGCTCCATGACCTGGCCTAGTTTATCGATTTTGCCCTTCTCTGGTATGTAGCCGACTGCATCAACATTGGTTGCAATGCGGATCACCTTGTAGGGGGCAAGAAAACCGTCCTCAATGCCCTGCTTGAGCGAATAGGTATAAATAGGGTATCCGAAATAGCTAGTATTGCTTGTTTCATTGGTTTCTTTCGGTGTGGCAGTTAGACCAATGTGGGTGGCTGTAGTGAAATAATCCAGGATGTCGCGCCATGCTGAGTCTTCCGCGGCGCTGCCACGATGACATTCATCAATCACGACTAAGTCGAAGAAATCCCTTGGAAACTGGCGATAGATCTGCTTCCATTCTTCCTTCCCCGTTACCGCTTGGTAAAGAGCAAGATAGATCTCATAGTTCTTCTTGACTTCACGGTTAGTGACCTTATGCATCACCTCGCCGAAAGGGGCGAAATCCTGCTGCATGGTCTGATCGACGAGGATATTGCGGTCGGCCAAAAACAGAATACGTTTCTTGGATTTTGCTTTCCATAAGCGCCAAATAATCTGAAAAGCTGTGTACGTTTTCCCTGTACCGGTGGCCATGACCAGCAATATTCGTTCTTTTCTTCTGGCTACTGCTTCAATGGCACGGTTGATTGCTACACGCTGATAGTAACGAGGTTCGCGACCGCTACCATCGGTATAAAACGGCTGTTCAATTAACGTTACAGCTTCAGGTGCAACTAACCCTTTCCATTGTTGATATATTGCCCACAAATCGGCCAAGGGCGGAAACTGGGTAAGCTGAAGTTCTCGTTCGACAGGTAGAGAGAGGCCTGTTCGGTCATGCAAGAGAAAACCATCGCCATTGCTACTGATGGCAAACGGTGCATCTAGCATTTCGGCATAGGCTAGAGCTTGTTGCATACCGTGCCCAATGGAGCACTTCGCCTGTTTGGCCTCTACAACCGCGATCGGCACGTTTGGCCTTGCATAAAGCACATAATCGGCACGTTTAGGACCGCCTTTAGCTTCAGGATTTTTTACTCGAGAGGCCATCTTACCGCGCACCATGACGCGACCGTCGGTGAGGTTGACTTCCTCTCGGAACTGATGCTGCTGCCAGCCAGCTTGTTGAATAGCTGGTGTAATGAATTTTGTGCAGATATCGCGCTCGCTGAGCTGATATTTATCCATGACAGTAAGCTCCTTCAACGTTCCGGTATATGTGCCTTAGGTACTATGAATAAGTATCAATGAGCATGTTTGACAAGATGTCCACATGAATGTGCATTAATTATGCCATAGACCTAAATCCGGCCAATAAAATACGCTCCAAAAATTCAAGTTTCGTGATACAACACCTCTGTTTCATCGGCTCACTGAATCGCCGTCCAGCCGTGAGCACCAGCGATGACAGCTCAAAGAGAGCAAAACAGGGTATCAACATGTGGGTAATCAGCTTTTGCGCTCTGGCGCTCATCACGAATGATGCCTAGTACTCAGTTTAAAAAATAAGTCCCGCGAAAACCAACAGCACCAGCATCACTGCCAGCGCTGTTGCTCTTCTTCAGAAAATACCACTCTCAACTAAGCACGACACCCAAACTCCCCATGCACCACATTCCCACCGCGCTCCAGATTGTCCATATAGTCGGCATACCACTGCAACATCTCACGTCGTCCATCCAGGTACTTAGCGTGGTTGTACGTGCCACGGATACTGTTCTTGTCCACGTGGGCAAGCTGCGTCTCAATCCAGGCCGAGTTATAGCCCTGCTCATGTAAGATGGTGCTCATCGTGTGGCGGAAACCGTGCCCCGTCAGCCTCCCCTTGTAACCCAGCAGCTCGATAACCTGATTCACGCTTTCTTTGCTGATTGGCTTACGGTGATCGTTTCTCCCAATGAATACCAAGGGATAAGCACCCGTAATTGGTCTAAGAGAATCGAATAGGTCGACAACTTGCGTTGATAGAGGGACGACGTGTGGTCGCTTCATTTTCATCACTTCCGGCGGTATGTTCCACATCCCTTTATCGAGATCGATATCCTGCCAGCGCGCAAACCTCAGTTCCTGGGTTCTGACGCCCGTCAACATGATAATGCGTGTAGCCGTTTTGGTGATGACGCTGCCGGTATAGCCCGCGAGATCGTTGAGAAAATAAGGCAACTCCTGAGCCGTCAGGAAAGGAAAATGTTGTTTCTTCGGTGGGGTTAGGGCTGAGGCCAGATCAGGTGCAGGGTTATACTCGGCCCGTCCGGTGATAATGGCATAACGGAACACCTCACCACAGCGCTGGCGTACTTTGCGCATCTTCTCCAACGCACCGCGCTTTTCCATACGCTTCAGCGTTTCCAGTAGCTCCATCGGCTTTATTTCTGCTATAGGTCGCTTCCCGATAAAGGGGAAAATATCCTTCTCGAAGGTATCAATGATTTCATCACGGTAGCGCAGTGACCAACGGTCGGCCTTGGATTTATGCCACTCTCTGGCAATCGCCTCGAAGGTATTCTCTATAGAGAGTTTCTGAGCCAACTTCCCTGCTTTCTTTACTTCCCCAGGATCACCACCGGCAGCGAGCACCCTCTTTGCCTTTTCTCTTTCTTCTCGTGCAACCGCCAGCGAAACAATAGGGTAAACGCCAAAGGAGAGACGCTTCTCTTTACCGTTGATACGGTATTTCATGCGCCAATAGCGAGAGCCATTGGGGGCAACTTCCAGATACAAACCGCCACCATCAGAGAGCTTGTAAGGCTTCTCTTTTGGCTTGGCTGTGTCTACTTGTCGTGCTGTTAGCTTCATTGGGGGCATCTCCAAAATAGCATCCATTCCATGCCCCCCATTATGCCCCCATAATCGTATTGATTCCAGTTGACGTCGGTTGACACTCGTAGATGATAACGGTCTATTTATCTAGTATTAGCAAGGGATTTATTGATTTTAGGAGACTTCAGAAGAACTCGAATGGCGGAAGATCACAGGAGTCGAACCTGCCCAGGACCGCTGGCGGCCCCAACCGGATTTGAAGTCCGGCCGCCCCACCGGGGACGAGGATCTTCCTTGGAGAAGAGAAGAAGCAAGGCGCTGATTATAGCGCAGTTTGTTCGCTGCGCTAAGCGGGAAATGGCGGCCGCCGGCGATTCGGCGGCCGGGGAGCGCTACTTCAGGAAATCCTTCACGTCCAGCAGGATGAACTCGTTGTCATCCGCCATATTGGGCTGGCGGCTGGAGGAGAACGGGAAGTTGTTGTCGTTGCCGACGATGATGTGGTTAGCGTCCACCACGTCCACGTTCTCGATGGTGAAGAACGGGAAGGTCAGCACGCCGTCGTTCAGCGGCTTGCGCGCCAGCTTGTTCGGATCCTGAATGTTCATCAGGTCGATATAGCCCAGTTTCTCGACCGGTTTGCCGACGTTGGCGTCCGAGAAGGCGATTTTATACACCCGTTTGAACTTGGCTACCTGGCTGAAGCAGTTGTCGGTCGGCGCACTGGCGGCGCAGGCTTTATCCGGCGTGCCTTCGCCGTTGTCGCGCTCGATCACCAGCCCGTGGGTGGCGTCGATCATGTTGAAGTCGCCGATGGCATTCTGGTTGTCTTCCAGCACATACTGCCAGCTGCGGCCGGTCCAGGCCTGCTGTTTCACGTCGAACTCCAGCACCCGCAGGTAGCGTTTGCCGCCGACGTTCTCGAACTGCTCGCCGTCCCACAGCGCCCCTTCCAGCAGCGGGTACAGCTTGCTGCCGTCCGGCGAGGCGGCCATGCCTTCAAAGCCTTTGGAGCGCGCCACCTGGAAGTTCTGCTTGCCGTCCGGCGCGCCCGGCAGGGTCAGCGTCGGGTTGTCCGGCGATTTCACCACCTTGCCGTCCACCAGGGTGTCGAACACCGCCAGCACTTTACCGTTCAGGTCGGCCTTGATCAGGTAAGGCCCGAATTCTTCACCGATCCATAAAGCATCGTCGGCAAACTGGAAGCTTTCCGGATCGAAATCGCTGCCGGTTAGATAACGCTTCTCGGTGCTCTCGTTGATGATATGGAACGGCACCTTTTTATCCGGATCGTGCAGGAAAATCGTCTTCAGCGGCGCGACCGTGCCGTCTTTGAAATCGATCTTGTAATGATTGAGATACAGCATGGCGTCCGGCGAGTTGGCCTTGCTGCCGAAGCCGTTGTCGGTCAGCACCCAGTAGGTGCCGTCAGGCATGTGTTTGATGCCGGAGTGGCCCTGCAGCGGCTGGCCGTCGATCGGCAGGCCGAGGCCGGTCAGGCGATCGGCGGATTTGCCCGCCACGCTGCCCAGCTCGGTGACGCGTTTGCCGCTGGTGTACTTGCCGCTCTGCTGCAGATCGCTCGGCGCGTCCTTCGGTGTGGAAACGGCGGATTTCACCGGCAGCAGCGCATGCCCTGCCAGCGTCGCTTGCACCGGCTGCGCGTCGGCCCACAGGTTGGCGCTCAGCGCCATGCAGCCGACCAGCAGCGCCAGCCGGGTTTTGGTGTTGTGCATGTCATTATCCCTTTTCGTTGTTATCGCCCAGAAGTAAAAGCAACGTCACTATAGGGAGCGGCAATGACAGAAATATTATTCGGCGAACGCCCGCCGGTAGCTGTGCGGATGGAAGCGCCAGGTGATGACGATCAGCACCACCACCAGCAGCGCGTGGATCTGCCAGTCCAGCACGAAGCCGCCGCTGTAATCGCGCAGTAGGCCGGAAAGGTAGGGCGTCACGCCCGCCAGCAGGAAGCCGACGCCCTGCATAAAGGCCACCAGCCGCCCTGCCGCCGCCGGCTGGTGCAGGTGATCGAGCGCCAGCACCAGGCACAGCGGGAACGCGCCGCCCAGCCCCAGCCCGGAGAGCAGTACCCACAGCCACGGCAGCGTCTGCGGCAGGTAAATCAGGCCGATAAAGCCGATCAGTTGCATCATCAGCGCCAGCAGCAGCAGCGGCCGCCTGTCATGATTGCGCGCCAGCGCCGGCAGCAGCAGCGCGCCCATCACCTGGCCGAAGGTCATCAGCGCCAACAGCGAACCGCTGGCCTGCGGCTGCCAACCGAGCTGCATGTAATACGGCGGCAGCCACGCAATCAGGCTGGTATAGCCGCCGTTGATCAGGCCGAAATAGGCGCCGAGCAGCCAGGCGCGCCGGTTGCGCAGCAGGCTTGGCCCGCGGTTTTCACCCGCCGCGCTCAGGCGAGACAGTCCGCGGCTGACCGGCCACCAGGCCAGCAACGCCACCAGCGCCGGCAATGCCCACCAGGCCAGCGCGCTGTGCCAGTCGTGCCCCGCACTCATCAACCACGGGGTGATCGCCGCGCCCAACCCGCCGCCGCCCATCAGCGCCGCCGACCACAGCCCGGCCACCAGCGCCATGCTTTTGAGGAAATGATGCTTGATGATGCCGGGCATGACCGCCTGGATCACCCCGATGCCAAGCCCACCCAGCACCGCGCTCATCAGCAGCTGCACGCTGCCGGGGGCCAGTTCGCGCCAGAGCGCGCCCAGCCCGATCGCCAGCAGGCTCAACGCCACGGCGCTGCGTTCGCTGAACAGCCGGTTGATGGCGCCACCCGCCAACGCCATCAGGCCCATCATCAGCACCGGCAGCGTGGTCAGCAGCGCCGCGCCGCCAAAGCTCAGCCCGGTGGCCTGGCGTAGCGTCGGCAGCAACGGGCCGATCGAGGTCAACAGCGGCCGCATGTTCAGGCCGATCAACACCAGCGCCAGCAGCAGGGGGTTGAACCAGCGGCGCGAGGAGGATGAATTAACAGAATGATTTAACACGGTATATTCCTGGTACTGCAAAATGAAGAGTGCGGCGTCACAGCGCGATCGCCGCAGCGTTGCGTTACTGTAGGCAACGCCGCTAGTATTGGGAAATTAAATAATAAAATAGCCAACAGTGGGAAAATGAATCGCTACCCGATGTTCAATCCGCAGCTGCTGCTCAGCTTCGTCGCCGTATGCGACAGCAACAGCTTCACCCGCGCCGCAGAGCGGGTGTTTTTGTCGCAGTCCACCGTTAGCCAGCAGGTGCGCCGGCTGGAAGAGATGCTGGGCAAGCCGCTGTTTGAGCGCTCCTCGCATCAGGTGCTGCTGACCGAAGAAGGCGTGAAGCTGTTGAGCTACGCGCGCCGCATCATCGCGCTGAATGAAGAAGCCCACGACGCGCTGACCGGCATCTGGCGCGACGGCGTGCTGCGGATCGGCATGCCGGAGGATTTCGCCGTGCCCACCACCGAGCTGCTGGCCGACTTCAGCCGCCAGCACCCGCACCTGCGGCTGGACGTCGCCAGCGGCCTGAGCGCCGATCTGCACAGCGCCTACGCGCGTGAAGAGCTGGATCTGATCCTGGTGAAGCAGCGCCGCCGGCAACCGCCGCGCGCCGCGCGGCCGGAACCGCTGCTGTGGCTGGACAGCCTGGCCTTCCCGGCCATCGAGCAATCGCCGGTGCCGCTGGCGGTATTTCCGCTCAGCGGCCTGTACCGCGACGAGCTGTGCCAGGCGCTGGACAACCTCGGCAAACGCTGGCGCATCGGCTACAGCAGCGCCAGCCTGGCGGCGCTGACCGCCGCTTCCGCCGCCGGGCTGGGCGTCACCCTGCTGCCGGCCGGCTGCCGCCTGCCCACGCATCGGGTACTGGGCGTCGCCGAGGGATTGCCGCCGATCGACAGCTTCGAACTGGCGCTCTACTACCGCGACGGTGCCCCCGCCGCCACGCTGGCGCTGGCCCAGCGGCTAACGGCGTTTTGCGGGTTAAAGTGAGCCAGGCTAGTACCCGCTCTCGCCATGGTTTTGCCGATACTCTTTGGGCGTCATGTCGTAGCCCTTTTTGAATACCGAATAGAAGTACTGCAGCGACGGATAGCCGCACATCTGGGAAATTTCGTTGATGGTCAGCGAAGTCGCCGTCAGCAGATTACGGGCGCGATCCAGCTTTTCCTGATGGATCACATGATGGATGGTTTGGCCGGTCTCATCCCGGAAGCGTTTTTCCAGATTGGAACGCGAGATGCCCACCGCATCCAGCACCTGTTCTACCTTGATGCCCTTGCAGGCATGGTGGCGAATATAGTGCATTGCCTGAATCACCGCCGGATCGCGCAGCGAGCGAAAATCGGTGGAGCGGCGTTCAATCACCTTCACCGGCGGCACCAGAATGCGCTGCAGCGGCAGATCGCGCCGATCGAGCAACTGATGCAGCAGTTTGGCGGCGCGATAGCCCATCTGCCGGGTACCCTGAGCCACTGACGAGAGCGCAACCCGCGACAGGTAACGCGTCAGCTCTTCATTGTCGATGCCGATCACGCACAGCTTTTCCGGCACGGCGATGTCCAGATGCTCGCACACCTGCAACAGATGGCGTGCCCGCGCATCGGTCACCGCGATGATCCCAGTCTGCTGCGGCAACGTCTGCACCCAATCCGCCAGCCGGTTCTGGGCATACTGCCAGTTCTCCGGTGCGGTCGCCATTCCCTGATACACCACGCCCTGGTACTGTTCCGCCGCCACCCTCTGGCGAAAAGCGTACTCACGCTCCTGCGCCCAGCGTTTGCCGCCTTCAATCGGCATGCCGTAAAAGGCGAAACGATTGATGCCCTTCTCCTTGAGGTGTGTAAACGCCGTTTCTACCAACGCCTGGTTGTCGGTGGCGATATAGTGCACCGGCGGATAATCCTGCTCGCGATGATAAGAACCGCCAACGCCGACGATCGGCACCTGCACGTTGTGCAACAGCCGCTCAATCTCGCGATCGTCAAAGTCGGCGATCACCCCGTCCCCCAGCCACTCTCGGATATTGTCGATGCGGCAGCGAAAGTCCTCTTCGATAAAGATGTCCCAGTCACACTGCGATGCCTGCAGATACTCGCCGACCCCTTCAACCACCTGACGGTCATACACTTTATTGGCGTTGAACAGCAACGTAATGCGGTAACGTTTCTCAGACATACCAGCCTCAATTCACCCATTCACCCGCGCCCATATCGCGCTCGGTTACAGCATGCCCCATTATTCCCCGATCATTGTCATTCTTATTTGTGAGCGTCATCACGTTAGGCATTTTTCATAATCGTAAAAACAAAATGCAGAATAAAAGCGGCGCTGAAATAGCGCTACCTTAGTCCCATCATTATGAAATGCGTTAAATAGGGCGATGTGATGAGCCATTTTAATTTCGATAAACGAATATCTCGCATGGGAACCTACAGCGCAAAGTGGAATGGTGAACAGCACGCGCGGCAATACGCCACCATTCCGCTTTCCGTTGCCGATATGGATATTCCTTTACCAGAAAGAATAATAAGCGAGCTTTCACTATGCACGCAAAAAGGCATCTACGGTTACACGCTGCTCAGCGATGACTGGCAAACCACCGTCGCACGCTGGATGGCACGCCATTACCGGTGGACGATAGATCCTCGCCATGCGGTATTTTGTCCGCGAGTGATACAGGCCGTATCGCTTTACATTCAAAATTTTACCGCACCCGGTGACGCTATCGTCAGCCTGACACCGGCTTATCATCCAATCAGCCACGCCGTGACGATAAACCAGCGAACGTTGCTCGAGAGCGAACTGGTTTATCACGATGGTCGGTACGCCATAGATTTTGCCGATCTTGAGGACAAATTCCGGCGGGCATGCTGCTTCATTCTCTTATCGCCGCATAACCCTACCGGCACGGTATGGGATGCGGCGTCATTAGAAAAAATAGCCGCACTCGCTGAAAAACATCAGGTTTTTATTATTTCCGACGACGTTCACGCGGATTTCATTTTTAATTATCGTCAACACCAGGTCATTTCTACTTTCAGTCATTACGTCGAACAAAATTCATTCATCTGCACCTCTCCCGCCAAGACGTTTAATATGGCCGGCCTTGAGGTGGCAAATATTATTATTGCTAATGATAAGTATCGCGAAAAATTTTGTCATTGCCTCGAAGCTGCCGGGATCCACAATCCCGGCTATTACGCCGTACCGGCCTTTTTGGCCGCCTATCGCGACTGCGATGACTGGTTGCTGGCGCTGAAAAGCTATCTGGCGGCAAACCGGGCATTGGCGATAGAGACCTTACGCGCTGCGTTCCCAGCCTGGCAAATCACCCGCAGCGAGGGCACCTACATGCTCTGGGTCGATTATCGGCCGAGCGGGCTGACCGAACCGCAACTAAAACACTGGTTCCTGAACCTGGCCGGCGTCGAAATGAGTTGGGGCTCCGGCTTCGGCGCAGCGGGCAACGGCTTTTTCCGTATCAATATCGCTACGCCACGGGCCACGCTGATCGAAGCATTACACCGAATTGTCAGTACTTTCCCCTACGCACACCAGGAGTAGTACCCATGAACAGCATAATAAACCCCAGAACGCCCACGTTGGTCGAATCCTTACTGCCAATCCTCACCATGGTGCTGTTGCTCGGCGTCGGCTATGCCGCTTTCGATCTGCCGCCTGAACCGCTGATGGTGCTTTCCACCGTGATTGCTGCCCTGTTGGTCAAACGTCTGGGGCACAGCTACAGCGATATTTTGGCCTCGATTTCCCAGAAGATCGCCAAAACCATGCCCGCCTTACTGATTCTGATCTGTGTTGGCCTGCTGATCGGCACCTGGATGGCCGGCGGCACCATTCCGCTGATGATTTATTATGGCCTGAAGCTCATCGATCCGGCGATGCTGTACGTTACCGCTCTGTTGGTCACCTCGGTGGTTTCCGTCTGTACCGGCACCTCCTGGGGCTCGGCCGGCACGGTCGGCGTTGCCTTTATGGGCGTTGCCATCGGTATGGAAGCCAACCTGGCGGCCACTGCCGGCGCCGTGGTGGCGGGCGCCTATTTCGGCGACAAACTATCGCCGCTGTCCGGCGACACCAACCTGGCCGCAATGGCCGCTCAGGTCGATTTGTACGAACACATCGGCCATCTGCTCTACACCACGCTGCCATCGCTGCTCCTTTCGGCAGCCGTCATGCTGTTCTACGGCATGCACGGCGATCTCAGCGGCGCGGCAATGCCAGATAAAGTGCAGGTCATTATTCACGGGCTCAGCACTATCTATCACTTCAACCTCCTGCTGCTGGTGCCGATCGCCATCGTGCTGTACGGCTCCTTCACCAAAAAACCCACCATCCCGGTGATGCTGGTGTCGGCATTGGTGGCCATGCTGAACGCCGTCTGGATCCAGGGATTCGCTTTCCATGACGTGGTGAAAAGCGCCGTCGACGGCTTCAACGTCGCCATGTTGCCCAATAAAGACGTCAGCCCGCTGTTGAGCAACCTGCTCAACCGCGGCGGTATGAACTCCATGATGAGCACGCTGCTGATCTGCTTCTGCGCGCTCTCCTTTGCCGGCACCCTGGCGCTCAGCGGGGCATTGGAGGTGATCGTGCATAACCTGCTGAAGCTGGTGCATTCCACCGGCACCATGATCCTCGCTACGCTGGCCTGCGGTTTGACGATGATCAGCGTCACCTGCAACGGCCAAATCTCGATTCTTATTCCGATTGAAATGCTGCGCAACGCTTACATTGAGCGCGGTCTGCATCCGAAAAACCTTAGCCGCACCGTTGAAGATTCCGCCACCATCTTTGAACCCATTCTGCCCTGGACGGCCGCCGGCGCTTACATGGCGGGCACCTTGGGTGTCGCCACGCTCAGTTATCTGCCCTGGGCCATTCTGTGCTGGAGCGGGATATTTTTCGCCACGCTGTGGGGATTTACCGGCTTCGGCATCGCCCGGCTGGCAAAAGAAGAACAGGTTCAGTTACTGGCCCAAACGGCCGATACGTTAAAATAAGGGAGACCCCGCATGTCCTACTTTGATCAACTTGACCAGGTCCGCTACGAAGGCGTCGACAGCAACAATCCGCTGGCCTTTCGCCATTACAATCCCGACGAGCTGGTGCTCGGCAAACGCATGGCCGATCATCTGCGCTTCGCCGCCTGCTACTGGCACACCTTCTGCTGGAATGGTGCGGACATGTTCGGCCTGGGCGCTTTCGATCGCCCCTGGCAGCAGCCGGGCGATGCGTTGGCGCTGGCGAAACGCAAAGCCGACGTGGCGTTCGAGTTCTTCCACAAGCTGAACGTGCCCTACTACTGCTTCCATGACGTCGACGTTGCGCCGGAAGGCGCTTCGCTACAGGACTATCTGAATAACTTTGCGGCAATGACCGACGTGCTGGCAGAAAAACAGCAAAGCAGCGACGTGAAACTGCTGTGGGGCACCGCCAACTGCTTCAGCCACCCGCGCTATGGCGCAGGCGCCGCCACCAATCCGGATCCGGAAGTGTTTGCCTGGGCGGCGACGCAGGTCTTCACCGCCATGAACGCCACCCACCAACTGGGGGGAGAAAACTACGTGCTGTGGGGTGGACGTGAAGGCTATGAAACCTTGCTGAACACCGACCTGCGCCAGGAGCGCGAACAGATCGGCCGTTTTATGCAGATGGTGGTGGAGCATAAACATAAGATTGGTTTCCAGGGCACATTGCTGATCGAACCCAAGCCCCAGGAACCTACCAAGCACCAATACGACTACGACGTCGCCACGGTCTACGGCTTCCTGAAGCAGTTCGGGCTGGAAAAGGAAATTAAGGTCAACATCGAAGCCAACCACGCCACGCTGGCCGGCCACTCGTTCCATCATGAGATCGCCACCGCCATCGCGCTGGGCATTTTCGGTTCGGTCGACGCCAACCGCGGCGATCCGCAGCTCGGCTGGGACACCGACCAATTCCCGAACAGCGTGGAGGAAAACGCGCTGGTGATGTTCGAGATCCTCAAAGCCGGCGGCTTCACGACCGGCGGCCTGAACTTCGACGCCAAAGTGCGCCGCCAAAGCACCGACAAATACGATCTGTTCTATGGTCATATCGGCGCGATGGATACGATGGCGCTGGCATTGAAAGTGGCGGCTAAAATGATCGTCGACGGTCAGCTGCACCAGCAGGTTGCCCAGCGCTACGCCGGCTGGAACGGTGAATTGGGCCAACAAATCTTGCAGGGCAAGCTGTCGCTGGAAACGCTGGCACAGTACGCTGAACGCCGCGCCTTGGCGCCACAACACGTCAGCGGCCGCCAGGAGCGTCTGGAAAACCTGATGAATCGCTATCTGTTCGGCTAACTGAAGCGCGCGGCGTGCCCTCGCCGCGCTTTAAAGGAACCCTATCATGTACATCGGCATCGATCTCGGCACTTCCGGCGTTAAGGCCATCCTGCTTGGCGAACAGGGCCAGCTGCTCGCCAGCCAGAGTGAGCCGCTGCCCATTTCACGCCCGCAGCCGCTGTGGTCGGAACAGGCGCCACAGGCGTGGTGGCACGCCACCGACCGCGCCATGCTGGCGTTGGGCAAGCAACACAGCCTGCAACAGGTCAAGGCCATCGGCTTGAGCGGCCAGATGCACGGCGCCACGTTATTGGACGAACGCGGGCAGATCCTGCGCCCGGCCATTCTGTGGAACGACGGCCGCAGCTTCACCCAGTGCCGGGAGCTGGAACAAGCCGTGCCCCATTCACGCCAGATCACCGGCAACCTGATGATGCCCGGTTTTACCGCACCGAAGCTGCTATGGGTGAAACAACACGAACCGCAGCTGTTCAGCCGCATCAACAAAGTGCTGTTGCCCAAGGATTATCTGCGTTGGTGCCTCACCGGCGAGTTCGCCAGCGACATGTCCGATGCGGCCGGCACCCTGTGGCTGGACGTCGCGCGACGCGACTGGAACGACGAGCTGCTGGCCGCCTGCGGCCTGTGCCGCAGCCAGATGCCGCAGCTGTTTGAAGGCAACCAGATCACCGGTCAAATCCATACCGAGCTGGCAACACGCTGGGGAATGCCGCCGGTGCCGGTGGTGGCCGGCGGCGGTGACAACGCGGCCGGCGCCATTGGCGTTGGGTTGTATCAGACCGGGCAGGCGATGCTGTCGCTCGGCACCTCCGGCGTGTACTTCGCGGTCAGCGACGGCTTTCTCAGCAATCCGGCCGGAGCGGTACACAGCTTCTGCCATGCGCTGCCGAACAGTTGGCATCTGATGTCCGTCACGCTAAGCGCCGCTTCCTGCCTCGATTGGGTCTGCCAACTGACCAACGTCGACAGCGTCGCCATGCTGCTGCACAACGTCGAACAGGCCGAACCGGCGGCGGCGCCGCTGTGGTTCCTGCCTTATCTGTCCGGCGAACGCACACCGCATAATAACCCCAACGCCAAAGGCGCGTTCTGGGGGCTCACTCACCAACACGGGCCAAACGATCTGGCGCGCGCGGTGCTGGAAGGCGTTGGCTTCGCGCTCGCCGACGGCATGGATGCGCTGCACGCCGGCGGTTTGCAACCCACCACCATTCGGCTGATCGGCGGTGGCGCACGCAGCCCGTTCTGGCGCCAGATGTTGGCGGACATCAGCGGCTACACGCTGGAATACCGTACCGGCGGCGATGTCGGCCCGGCGCTGGGGGCCGCGCGCCTGGCGCAGATCGCACTCAATCCACAGCGGCCGCTGGCCGAGCTGCTGCCAGAACTGCCGCTGGAGCAGCTGCATGTGCCGGACGCCGAACGCCACCGGCAATACGCCGTACAACGCAGAACTTTCCGCGAGCTGTACCGCTGCCTGCTGCCGTTGATGTGATGGGGGTCATTACCAAATCGAATAGTCACCAGTGGCAAATGTCGCTGCCAACCGGCCGGTTCCTCTCCTAAATTGGGGGATGTTTCACCCCTCACCTCTGGATTAAGGAACCGAACGTGGAAAACCCTCAACAACCGGGCCGCAGAGCCTTCCTCAGCCAAACCGGCAAACTCACCACCGCCTGCGCGGTGATCGGCCTGACGGGCGGCATGGCGCAGGCCGCGTCACCGGGCGGCGGGCAGTGCGCACCGGCACCGATGACCCTGACCGATCGCCACTACTACCTAAGTGAGGTGCGGCTGGAAGACGGCTTTGAATACGACGGCGAAACGGTGATCGGCACCCGCACCGCGCTGTACACGCTGGAGATCAAAGACGGCAAGATCGCCGCCATTCACGCCGCCAACGCCTCCCTGCCCGCCGGCGTGCCCCGCTATCAGGCGCAGGGCCAGCTGCTGCTGCCAGCGTTCCGCGACATGCACATCCACCTGGACAAAACCTTCTACAGCGGCCCGTGGCAGGCGCCGCGCCCGCGCCAGGGCAAGACCATCATGGACATGATCGCGCTGGAGCAGACGCTGATACCGAAACTGCTGCCCACCTCGCGGCAGCGGGCGGAAAACCTGATCGCCCTGCTGCAGTCCAAAGGCAGCACCGTGGCGCGCAGCCACTGCAATATCGATCCGGTCAGCGGCCTGAAAAGCCTGGAGCACCTGCAGCGCGCGCTGGAAAACCACCGGGCGGATTTCAGCTGTGAAATCGTCGCCTTCCCGCAGCACGGCCTGCTGCACTCCAGGGTCGATGCGCTGATGCGCGAAGCGATGCAGATGGGCGTGCAGTACGTCGGCGGGCTCGATCCGACCAACGTCGACGGCGCGATGGAGAAATCGCTGGACGCCATGTTCCAGATCGCCCTCGATACCGGCAAAGGCGTGGATATCCACCTGCATGAGACCAGCCCGGCCGGGGTCGCCGCCATTAACTACATGATCGCCACCGTGGAGAAAAACCCGGCGCTGCGCGGCAAGGTCACCATCAGCCACGCGTTCGCCCTGACTACGCTGACGCCGGGCGAACTGGCGGAAACCGCCACCCGGCTGGCGGCGCAGCAGATCACCATCGCCTCCACGGTGCCGATCGGCGGCCTGATGATGCCGTTGCCGCAGCTCAGCGAGAAAGGGGTGTTCGTGATGACCGGCACCGACAGCGTGATCGACCACTGGTCGCCGTTCGGCACCGGCGACATTCTGGAGAAGGCCAACCTGTACGCCCAGCTGTACCGCGGCTCCGACGAGTATCACCTGTCGCGCGCCATGGCCATCTCCACCGGCGGCGTGCTACCGCTGGACGATAAGGGCCAGCGCGCCTGGCCGAAAGCCGGCGACGCCGCCGAGTTCGTGCTGGTCAACGCCAGCTGTTCCGCCGAGGCGGTCGCCCGCCTGCCGGCGCGCAGCGCCACCTTCCATCAGGGGCGTCTGGTGGCCGGCCAGGTGAGCAAAACCTAAGGTCGGTCCGCTGTTGTCATCATGATGGCCGTTTTTGGCCTTCTGCCAGAGCAAGGTGCAGCGCAAGATGGTCGCTACACACACTGGCGGAGGGCCGAAAATGTCACAGAGCGCGTTATTGATCATCGATGTCCAACAATCATTCCAGCACCGTCCATTCTGGCAGGAGGACGATCTGCCGGCGTTTCAGCAGGCGCTGACCCGCCTGATCGCGGGCTGCCAACAACGCGGCGCGGCGCTGGTCGACGTGCTGCACGTTTCGCCACAGGGGCCGTTCTCGCTGGCATCAGGCCACGTGCAGCGCCTGCCGTTCCTCACCCACCAGGCGGATATCACCGTGCATAAGCATGTGCACAATGCGCTGACCGAATCCGGCCTCGACGCCTGGCTGCGCGAGCGGGATATCAACCACCTGATCGTCTCCGGCATCCGTACCGAGCAGTGCTGCGAAACCACCACCCGGGTGGCGTCCGATCTCGGTTATCGGGTGACCTTCGTCACCGAGGCGACGCTGACCTTCCCGATGCGCCATCCCGACGGTGAAGTCTTTACCCCCGCGCAGCTGAAGCGGCATACTGAAACCGTACTGGTCGATCGTTTCGCCCGCATCGCCAGCGTGGATGAGGCGCTGGCGCAACTCGCACAGGAGTAACCATGTCGCAGGCCGTCTATTTTCTGCTGTTGCCCAACGTGCTGTCGCTGGACGTCAGCGGCCCGGCGGAAACCCTGCGCCTCGCGGGGCAGTTCAGCCTGCGTTATCTCAGCCCGGCGCCGCAGATCGTCTGCTCCATCGGCATGACGCTGAGCGGCCTGCAGCCGTTGCCCGAACGCCTGGAAGACGGCGCCATCCTGGTGCTGCCGGGCGTCGGCGATTCGCAGCGCTATTTCGCCGGGGAAGAGGCCGAGCAGGCGCGCCGCTGGCTGGCGACGCTGCGGCCCGATCTGCAGCGGCAGCGCATCACCCTGGTGTGCATCTGCTCCGGCGCGCTGCTGGCGGCGCAGGCCGGGCTGCTCGACGGCTATCAGTGCACCACCCACCACGACGTCATCGAGCGTATCCGCCGGCAGGCGCCGGCGGCGCAGGTGAAAGAGAACCGTATCTTCGTCGAAGATCGCGGCGTCTACACCAGCGCGGGCATCACCACCGGCATCGATTTGGCGCTGCACCTGGTCCACCGCCACTGCGGCTCCGGCCGGGCGCGCGACGTCGCCCGCGATATGGTGGTCTATTTCCGCCGCGCGGGGGACGATCCGCAGCTGTCGCCCTGGCTGCGCTACCGCAACCACCTGCACCCGGCGGTGCACCGCGCGCAGGACGTGATGGCCGCCGAGCCGGAGGCCGACTGGTCGGTGCCGCAGGTGGCGGAAAAAGCGCACGTCAGCAGCCGCCACCTGGCGCGGCTGTTTCGCAGCCACGTCGGCATCAGCGTGCGGGAATATCATGAGCAGCTGCGGCTGGCGGTGGCGCAACAGCGCCTGCAGCAAGGATATGGGTTGGAGAAGGCCGCGCTGGCGGCCGGCTTTTCTTCCGGGCGGCAGCTGCGCCGCGCCCAGCAGCGCCAGCGCTCGCCGCTATGACACCAGCCGGCGGGTATCCAGCCGCTGCAGGCCGACAGACAGCAGCAGGCTGAGCCCCAGCGCCACGCCGAACACCCAGAAGATATCCAGCAGCGGGTGGCCAGTGAAATCCAGGTGCCGGCTGCGCATCACGTTGACGATAAGGGCGTGAAAACCGTAGATCGCCAGCGAATGGCGGGAGAACGCGCTCAGCCAGCCGATCGGCTGCGGCAGACAGTGTTTCACCCACACCAGCAGCGCCACCGCCGCCATAAACACCAGCGGGCCGCTGTAGATATAGTAGGTATCGGCGAAGTTGCCGTTGATGAACAGCTGGTGCTTGGTGCCGCGCGCGATCAGCGCCACGCACAGCGCAAATCCCAGCGCCGCCAGCCAGCCCACGACGCGCCCGCGCGCCTCCATCATGCCAATCGCCCGCCCGGCCAGCGCATACAGCAGGTAGTAGAAGGTATCGCCGTAGATATACAGGTTAACCGGCAGCAGGTGCACGTTGCCGAAGGTCAGCTTGTCGGTATTCGGGTTGGCGATCGCCGCCAACACCACCAGCGCGGCGGCCAGGTAACGGCGCGACACCGGCTTGACGCTGATCAGCGGCGACAGCAGGTAAATCACCGCAATGGCATAGAAAAACCACAGATGATAGAACACCGGCTTTTGCAGGATGGCGCGCAGCGACGGCCAGAAGCCGATCTTGGTAAAGGCCGCGATATAGATCAGCGCGATGGCGCTGTAGAACAGAATGCAGCAGGCGATACGGGTGAAATGCCGCCGGCCGGCGCTCTTGTCGCCGAAGAACAGGTAGCCGGAAATCATGAAAAACAGCGGCACCGACACGCGCGACAGCGAGTTCAGCACGTTGGCGATATCCCAATTGTGCAGCCCTATCGCCGCGCCGTTGGTGACGTAATAGGTGGTGGCGTGGATCATCACCACCATCATGCACGCCATCGCCCGCAGGTTGTCTATCCAGCCGATTTTCTCGCTCAAACGCTCGCCCGATCTTGTGTCATATTGATATGTTAAGAAGAGGTTATCGGGCACGGCGTTCGGCGACAACCCAAAAGCGAAATATCAGAATGCACTTAAACAACACCTTATTATTGCGAAGGTGAACAATTGGCGGCAAAATAGCCGCCACAACTCGCTCAGTTTGCGCTTCCCGCCCTGGCAGTTCCTTTTTCTCTTTTACTATCAGTACAATAATATGAAAACGACATTACCACCTGCGGCACGTTTGGGCCGACAGGCGCTTTTATTCCCTCTTTGTCTGGTGCTGTTCGAGTTCGCCACCTATATCGGCAACGATATGATTCAGCCGGGCATGCTGGCCGTCGTGGCGGATTTCAACGCCGGCGAAGAGTGGGTACCCACCTCGATGACCGCCTATCTGGCCGGCGGCATCTTCCTGCAGTGGCTGCTCGGGCCGCTGTCGGATCGCCGCGGCCGTCGCCCGGTGATGCTGGCCGGGGTGGCGTTCTTTATCGTCGCCTGCCTGGCGATCCTGCTGGTCACCACCATCGAACAGTTCATCGCCATGCGTTTCCTGCAGGGCATCGGCCTGTGCTTTATCGGCGCCGTCGGCTACGCCACCATTCAGGAGTCGTTTGAAGAATCGGTGTGCATCAAGATCACCGCGCTGATGGCCAACGTGGCGCTGATCGCCCCGCTGCTCGGGCCGCTGGCCGGCGCGGCGCTGATCCACGTCGCGCCGTGGCAGAGCATGTTCGTGCTGTTCGCCGCGCTGGCGGCCATCGCCTTCTACGGCCTGTGGAAAGCGATGCCGGAAACCGCCACGCTGCAGGGCGAGGCGTTCTCCGCCGCCAACCTGTGGCGCGACTACCGCCAGGTGCTGGGCAACCGCCGCTTCCTGTGCGGCGCGCTGGCGATCGGTTTCGCCAGCCTGCCGCTGCTGGCCTGGATCGCCCAGTCGCCGGTGATCCTGATCAGCGGTGAGTCGCTGTCGACGCTGGACTACGGCCTGCTGCAGATCCCGGTGTTCGGCGCGCTGATCCTCGGCAACCTGACGCTGGCGCGCCTGACCGGCAAAAACAGCGTGGAGCGCCTGATCAAGCTGGGCGCAGGCCCAATGCTGTTGGGGCTGCTGATCGCCGCGCTGGCAACCCAGTTCTCCAGCCACGCCTACCTGTGGATGACCGCCGGCCTGAGCCTGTACGCCTTCGGCATTGGCCTCGCCAACGCCGGGCTGTATCGCCTGACGCTGTTCTCCAGCAACGTCAGCAAGGGCACGGTGTCAGCCACCATGGGCATGCTGAGCATGATGGTGTTCACCGTCGGCATCGAACTGGCCAAGGTCGCCTACGTCTGGGGCGGCAGCGGGCTGTTCAACCTGTTCAACCTCATCAGCGGCCTGTGCTGGCTGACGCTGGTGGCGCTGTTCCTCGGCAAACGCCGCAACGGCGACCCCACGCCGCAGCCGACCGGCGCGGCTTAAATGCCACGATAAAACGCCGGTCCGGTTTCCCGACCGGCGTTTTTTATGCGGCTTCAGCCGAACAGCCCCCACAGCGCATACCCCGCTCCCACTACCGCCACCCCCAACAGCAGCGACGCCGACAGGACAGAGATCGCCCGCCGCGCGTGCTGCAGCGCCATTCCCGACAGCAGGGTGATATAGGTCAGCAAGATGGCGAAGTCCGCCAGCACCCACAGCGCGGTCAGCAGCGTCAGGCTGGTGCCGATCGAGGGGGTGACGGCGATAAACTGCGGGAAAAAGGCGACGAAGAAGACAATGTCTTTGGGGTTGGCGATGCCCACCAGAAAACCGTTCAGGATCGCCGAGCGTTTTTGCGGCGGCGCAACGGGCTGCGCATCGGGGGTTCGCGCGGATAAATCCTCATACAGCGAGACGATCGCCATACGGCCGATAAACAGGCAACCCAGCAGGCCTACCCACTGCAGCATGCGCATATCCACGGCGAACAGCCCGGTGATAATCAGCGCGGCGATGCCGATCAGCAACAAGGAGGCCCCGTTGCTGCCCAGCGCGGTCAACAGCGCACGCCGGGCGCCAAAGCGCGCGGCGGTGTTGGCCACCATCGCCACCACCGGCCCCGGCGTGGCGATCAGCAACAAAATGGCGGCGAAATACGCCGCCAGTAACGACAGGTTCATCTTTATTTCACTCACATTCAGTCAGTTGGCGTCGCGCCATTATCATGCCGCCGCCCCCGCCTTGAAAAAGGAGTAATCCTGTCGTTTACTGTGAATCAGACTCATTATTAGAGACGCCGCGATGGCCAGTTCCCTTCCGCCGCTTTACGCCCTGCGCGCCTTCGAAAGCGCCGCCCGCACCGGCTCGTTCACGCTGGCCGCCGAGGAGCTGCATCTCACCCCGAGCGCGGTCAGCAAGCACATCAAAACGCTGGAGCAGCACTTCGGCTGCCGGCTGTTCCAGCGCAACGGCCCGCGTATCGAGGTCACGCCGCAGGGGAAAATCTTCGCCGCCGAGCTGCAGCAAGGGTTTGGCCGCATCGAGCAAGCCTGCGAGCTGTTCAGAAGCCACCGCGATCTGCTGCGGCTGAAGGCGCCTTCCACCCTGACCATGCGCTGGCTGCTGGACTGCCTGAGCCGGTTCCGGCAAACGGCGCAGGCGTTCGACGTGCAGGCAGCCAGCGTCTGGATGGACATCGACAGCGTGGATTTTTTCAGCGAACCCTACGACTGCGCCATCCTGCTCGGCAACGGTCATTTCGGCGCCAATACCGCCGCCGCCAAGCTGTTCGACGAATGGCTGATCCCGATTTGCGCCCCCGCGCTGCTCGCCGACGGGCAGCGCGATCTCGCCACCTGCCCGCTGATCCACCCTTCGCCCGATCGGCGCGACTGGCGGCGCTGGCTGCAAAAAAGCGGCATCGCGGCCCCGATCGATCTTGCACGCGGCCAGGTATTTGATTCGCTGGAACAGGGCAACGCCGCAGCCATCGCCGGGCACGGCATCTCGATCGGGGATCTGGCGCTGAGCCTGCGAACCATTGAGGAGGGATTATTGGCGCTGCCTTGTGACGCCGCCGTGCGCACCGGCGAGGGCTATTATCTGGTTTGGCCGGCGGAGTCGGCGAAACGGCCGCTGATCGAACGCTTACAGGCGTTTCTCACCGCCCAAACGCCCGACGTCAGCCGGGCCGCCGTCAGGTTTATCGGCTAGGGGAATTTGGCCTATCGCTCTTCGCGGGTATGCCAAATACGCAGAACATAAATCGCTGCCGGCTGCACCTGGTAACGTATCTCATAGCGGCCGACCAGAATACGCCTCACTTCCTGCGGTAAAAACTCGTCCAACCTTTCACCCAAGCGAGGATTATCAAGCAACGCTTTAGGCGCGGCGACCAAAGCCTTCACCGAATTCGCTGCCGCAGTACGGTTAGCCAAGGCAAGAAACTCAAACAAACGCGCCAAATCCGATAGCGCCTTACTCGTCCATTTTAACTCCATCAGCGCGGTACCGGCAGCGGATCGTCACTGTCCAGGCTGGCAGCCCAGGCTTCTACCGACTCATGATCGATAACGTTTTGCTGTTCGACATCGGCCAGCGCCGCCAGCGTTAATCGACGGCGCTCTTCCTCTTGCTCAAGCCAGGCGGCGAGGGCTTGCTTCACTATCCATCCCCGTGAGCGGTCAAGTTTGGCGGCCATTTCATCCACCTTTTCAGCCAAAGGCAGCGGCACATGAGCGGTGATGACTTTCGTATTCATCGTCTTGCTCCTCAATACAATCGACATCAATCAAAGTGATTAAAGCTGATTATACTGCCATCAGAGAACAAAAAACACGCTATCAGTTGCCGAACAACCCGCCGTCGCGCAGCAAATGCTCGTTACCCTTGCGGCGGGTAAAACCGCTGCGATCGAAGAACTCCAGCACCTGGATCGCCAGCTTGCGCCCGACGCCGAGCCGATCGCGGAAGTCGGCGGCGTTGGCGCCGCCCCGCTCCGCATCCAGCTCGCGGATCAGCGCCGCGAACTGATCGATGCGTCGGCTGAGGTAGTAGCGATCCACCACCACCGCCGTCACATGGCCCAGCTGAGCTGCCTTACGCAGCAGCGCCCGTACCCGGCTCTCTTCCTCGCCCAACTCGCTCGCCAGATCGCGCACCCACCACGGCTCGTCGCCGAACAGCGGTTCGATGCGTGCCCACAGCGGCGCCTCTTCGGCGCTGAATGCCAGACCGTGTTCCGGCAGATGCAGCCAGCCGCGCGTGTTGCGCAGCGCACCGGCTTTCAGCAGCCGATCGATCATCATAAACACCAACGCTTCCGGCTGCTGAGGCAGCGCCATACGCCGCAGGCGGGCGCGCCCTAACCCCAGCTGGTCGGCGTGCTGTTGGTGGTACTCCGCCAGCACCTGCAGCAGCCGGCTCTCCGCCTGTTGCACCTGATCCTGCGCGAGCGCCCGGTCACCGACGATCAGCAGATCGCGGTCCGCCAGCAGTGCCGCCAGGCCGTCGTCGGTCAACTGACGCGCCCAGGCGAACGCCGCCAGCGACAGCGCGCCCTGCGGCAGCTCAAGCGCCAGCACCTGCGCATCTTCTTGCGCCTGCGCCAGAGCCTGCAGCCATGCCAGGTAGTCCGGCTGGCGCTTGCCGCGCTTGGGCGCGCTCAGCCTGAGCACCCGGGCCGCGCCCAGCGTTTGCCGTGCGCCGATGTCGCGCAGCACCAGCCGATCGTTTTCCGCCAGCCACAGCGGGCGATCGAGGATCAGTTCCGCCAACCCGTCGTTCAGCAGCGAAATGCGCCCGGTGATGTGGCTGGCGGCATGGTGCAGATGCAGCGGCTGCCAATGGCGGATCGGCCGATCCGCTTCCAGCGCCACCAGAATGCGTTCCGCCGCCTCCGGCGGACGCTGCGCCAGCAGCCAGTCGCCGCGCGCGATCCGGTCTTTATCGACATCGCCGCTGATGTTCAACGCAATGCGTTGCCCGGCCTGCGCCTGCTCCACGGTCTGATTTTGGGCGTGCAGGCCACGCACCCGCACCGGCGCGTCGGCGCCGGTCAGCCACAGCGAATCCCCCACCTGCACCCGGCCACCGAGCGCGGTGCCGGTCACCACCAGCCCCGCCCCTTTGACGCTGAACGCACGGTCTACCGCCAGGCGAAAACGGCGCGTCAGCGCGTGCTCGCCGGAGGGCAGCGCCAGCAAATGCGCGCGCAGCGCCTCGATGCCTTCCCCCGCCGCCGCCGCGGTAACAAACAGCGGCGCATCGGGCCAGCCCTGGCGCACCAGTTCGTCGCGCACCTGGCGGCGTACCTCGTCGACACGCGCCGCGTCCACCCGGTCGGCCTTGGTCAACGCCACCGTCAGCGCCGGGCGCCCGCTCAGGCGCAGGATCGCCAGATGCTCGCGGGTTTGCGCCATCACGCCGTCGTCGCAGGCCACCACCAGCAATGCATGGTCGATACCGCCGACGCCCGCCAGCATATTGGCGAGGAATTTCTCGTGGCCGGGCACGTCGATAAAGCCCAGCACCCGGCCGTCCGGCTGCGGCCAGTAGGCGTAACCCAGATCGATGGTCATGCCGCGGCGCTTTTCTTCCGGCAGGCGATCCGCGTTGATCCCCGAGATCGCCTGCAGCAGGGTGGTTTTGCCATGATCGACATGGCCGGCGGTGGCGATGATCATGAGGCGCTCAGCGCTTCGATCAGCGCCCCTTCCTGTTCCAGACAGCGCAGATCCAGCCACAGCCGGCCGTCGCCGAGGCGGCCGATCACCGGCTGCGGCAGGCGGCGCCAGTGTTCAGCCAGCGCCTCCAGCGTGGCGCCGCGGCCGTCGCGCGGCGTGAAGGTCAGCGCATAGCTGGGCAGGCGATCCACCGGCAGTGAACCGCTGCCAATCTGCGACCAGCACGGTTCGGCGCGCAGCTCGAAATCGGCGGTGAACCGTGGCGTCAGCGCCACCAGCAGCCGCTCGGCCGCCTGTTGCATCTCCAGCTGCGGGCGGGTCAGCAGCCGCAGCGTCGGCAGCTGCTCAGCCAGTTTTTCCGGCTGCAGATAGAGCCGCAGCGTGGCCTCCAGGGCCGCCAGCGTCAGCTTGCCGACGCGCAGCGCGCGTTTGAGCGGATGCTGCTGCAGGCGAGCGATCAGCGCCTTTTTGCCGACGATGATGCCGGCCTGCGGGCCGCCCAGCAGCTTATCGCCGGAGAACGTCACCAGATCGACGCCAGCGGCCAGCAGCCGCTGCGGCATCGGTTCGGCGGGCAGGCCGTACTGCGCCATGTCGATCAGCGAGCCGCTGCCCAGATCGGTGGCGGTCGGCACGCCCTGTTCGGCCCCGAGCTGCGCCAGTTCGGCCTCGTCGACCGCCGCAGTAAAGCCCTGAATGCTGTAGTTGCTGGTGTGCACCTTCATCAACAGGCCGGTCTGCTCGTTGATGGCCTGGCGGTAATCTTTCAGATGGGTACGGTTGGTGGTGCCGACCTCCACCAGTTGGCAGCCCGCCTGGCGCATCACGTCGGGTATGCGGAACGCGCCGCCGATCTCCACCAGCTCGCCGCGCGACACTACCACCTCTTTGCCGGGAGCGATCGCCGCCAGCATCAGCAGCACCGCCGCCGCGTTGTTATTGACGATGCAGGCGTCCTCCGCGCCGGTCAGCCGGCACAGCAGACTCGCCACCGCCCGATCGCGATGGCCGCGCCCGGCACCATCCAGATCGTACTCCAGCGTCACCGCCTCCCCCATCACCGCGCTTACCGCGTCCTTCACCGGCTGCGCCAGCAGGGCGCGCCCGAGGTTGGTGTGCAGCACGGTGCCGCTGAGGTTGAACACCGGCAGCAAAGCCGGGCGTTGCTGCCGGGCCAGCTCCGCCCGCAGCGCCTGCGGCCAGTCGTCGCACCAGGCGGGTAAACGTTGCTGTTGCTTGATAGCGGCGCGCGCCTCGGCCTGCAGCCGGCGCAGCAGTTCGCCGATCAGCGTCTGGCCATGCTGCGCCACCAGCGGTTCAATCGCGGGTTCTCGCAGCAGGCGGTCGATGGCGGGCAGTTGGCTGTAAAGAAGGTGGGATTCAGTGCTCATGGTCGCTCGGTTTTCAGTTTAGACGTATCGGCATAGCAAAACCCCGCCGCGGCGGGGGAGAAAAAAGCTCAGGGCGGCGAGGTGCGGGCGAAGCTTTCGCGGGCGAACAGGCGTTCGGCCAGCTTGACCAGCGCCGGGCGCTCGACGCACCAGTTGGGCAGGATGCGGCGGAAATTGAGGTAGCCCAGCGCGCAGCCGGTGGCGATATCCGCCAGCGTCAGCCGCTCGGCATTGAGCCACGTTTTTTCCCGCGCCAGCGCCTCCAGCGCATCCAACCCCTGCGTCAGTTTGTCACGCTGGCGCAGCATCCAGTTTTCGTCCTGTTTTTCCGGCGCGCGCCGGCTTTCGCGAAACAGGGTCGCCGCCGCTTCGGTCACGCCGTCCGCCAGCGCCGCCACCTGGCGGACGCGCAACGCGGCGGCGCGATCGGCCGGCAAGAACGCCGGTTCCACCGCCAGCAGCTCAAGGTATTCGGCCACCACCGGCGAGTCGTAAAACACCTCGCCGTCATCGGCGATCAGCACCGGCACCTTGGCGAGCGGGTTCAGCTCCTTCACCCGGCTGCCGGGCTCATACGGCGGATCGTTGAGGAATTCGAACGCGATCCCCTTCTCCAGCAGCATCACGGAAATCTTGCGCACAAAGGGACTGGTGTAACTGCCGATAAGCTTCATCCGTTCTCCTCCGCTTCGTCCTGGCCGCGGCGCGGCGCCCTTACTTCACCGCCAGGGTATCGATAATCCGCTGCACCAGCGCCTGGTGCACTTCCGGCGTTTTGGCCGGCGACAGCATTTGCAGCGTCACCACCCGCTTGTTGAACACCGTCAGCACCAGCGTGGACACCACCTTCTGCCCGTTGACGGTCTGCTCGGTATCCACCCGGCGAAACTTCTGTTTGCCGACGGTGAAGTTCTCTTCTTTGGTGGTCTGGATATTCTGATAGCGCTCGGCCAGCACCGTGATGGCGCTCTGCGCCAGCTCTTTCAGCATTTTGTCGCTGGTGTTGAGCTTCATGTCGTCCGGCGGGATCACCTCGGACGAAACCGCGCTCTGGCGCGACTTGCCGTCAAGGAAGCGCTGAATGGTGGAGGTGCTGTCGTTGATGATGCCGCTGTTCAGCGTCTGATCGCTAAATCCCGGCGGCAGCTCGAAGGTGATTTTGCCCTTCTGCAGCGACACGCTCAGCCCCGGCGGCGCGGGCGGGGTTTCTACCGGCGCAGGCGGCGGCGGTGGCGCGGGCTGCGTCACGGTCGGCTTGGTGTCCGGTGGCGGCACCGCCGGTTTGGTGTCGTCTTTGTTGTCGCAGGCCGCCAGTCCCATCGCCAGCACGGCGACCGCGGTCAGTTTTGCCAGGGTGTTTAACATCGTGGTTCCTTTCGCTTGGCGCGTTATGGCCTAAACGTAGCAACTCGCCCGGGCGAATGCCAGAAGCCCGTTCTGAAATTGCTGGTCCGGCCCCGCGCGAACGGGGCCGGGCGGTTACTCCGCCGGGAACAGGAACGGATTGATGCTGCTGCGGCCGAAGCCTTCTTCTTCCATGCGGGCGTCCAGCACCAACGAAGCCAGATCGTCGGCCACCGCTTCGACCTGCGGGTCTTTTTCCTGATAGAGGATCTTCAGGTAAGTACCGCAGTCGCCGCAGCTCTCCGCCTTCACCGCCGCCTGCTCGCTGTCCAGCGACCAGTAGTTGAGATCGCGGGTCTGCTCGCAGTTGCTGCACTTCACCCGCACCACGTGCCATTCGCTTTCGCACAGGTTGCAGTGCAGGTAGCGCAGGCCGTTGACGGTGCCAATGTGCACCATGCTGGAGACCGGGATGCTGCCGCACACCGGGCAGAACTGGCGCTGCTCGCCGTATTCGGCGCGCGCCTTGCCGGGGATCAGGCTGGCCATCTGCGCCCAATAGAGCGACAGCGCGGCCCAGAGGAACGGCGCCTTCTCGCTGCCCACCTTGCCGAACTCGCGGTTGAGCAAGGCGTCGGCCATCAGCTCCAACTCGTGCGCCGAGGCTTTCTCCAGGTTGTCCAGCACCGCCAGTATATGCTCCGGCGCCTGCGGGCGCAGCTCGGCGATCAGCGACGTCAGCAGCTTGCGCCAGTGCTCGCTGCGCGGGAACACGCTCAGATCGAGCGGCGGTTTGCCGCTGGCGGCGCCCTGCGCCAGCGCTTCGCTCAGATCGAGCTCCAGCGGGTTATCGTGCAGCGCATGCTGCTGCGCCTGCGCCAGCTCAGCGGCGAAGTTCAGGTAGTCGCCCAGCGGGTTATCGACCGCCAGCTGACGCAGACGATCGGCGCGGCGGCTGTACAGGCTTTTCAGGTTGGCGAAAAGTAACGGCGGGATGTTCTCCGCCGTTGTGGACTTCTCACGCTGTGCCCCTAACTGCTCTTTAGGAACGATGCGGATACTCATCAGGGTTTATCTTCCTGTCGTTTCTCGCGGACCTCACGGTACCAGCGCGGATGATGTTTCTTGGCCCAGGCCGCCGGCACCCAGCCTTCCACCATCGCGGTAATGGTGCCTTTTACCCACAATGCGGCGTAAATGTGCACCATAATCACGATAATCAGGCCGACCGCGGCCAGCGAATGCACCAGCAGCGCGATGCGGATCAGCGGGATGGAGAACGACGGCGCAAAATACGGCCGCCAGATCACCACGCCGCTGGCCAGCAGCAGCACCAGGCTGATAATCGCCGCCCAGAACACGCACTTCTGGCCGAAATTATAACGCCCGGTGTCACCCACTTCCTCGTTCATGGCGATTTTGTGGATGTTCTTGGCCCAGACGATATCTTCCCGGTTGATCAGGTTATGCTTCCAGTAGCGCAGGAACATCAGCAGGAACGCGGCAAACATGATCACCCCGACAAACGGGTGCAGAATGCGCGCCAGCTGCGGCGTCCCGAAGATGTTCATCAGCCAGTTGAAGGAGGGGAAGAAGAACCCCAGCCCGCTGATGGCGGCGAACACGAAGCAGAACGCCACGATCCAGTGATTGATGCGCTCCGGTGCGCTGTAACGCTGAATGGGCTTTTCCTTTCTCATTTGCGCGTCTCCTCGTCGTGCGACTCGTCGTGCTCGTCCTCATCGTCGACGCGGTTAGGCCCGACGCCGACATAGTGGAACACGCTGGCCGCGAAGGTGGCGGCAAAGCCGATGGCCGCCAGGGGTTTCCACACGCCCTTCCAGAAGGTCACCGCCGGGCTGATGCTCGGGTTGTCCGGCAAACCGTGGTACAGCTGCGGTTTGTCGGCGTGGTGCAGCACGTACATCACGTGCGTGCCGCCCACCCCCGCCGGATCGTACAGACCGGCGTTCTGGTAGCCGCGGGTGTTCAGCTCGCTGACGCGATCTGCCGCTACCTGCTTCATCGCTTCCTTGGTGCCGAAGTGAATGGCGCCGGTCGGGCAGGTTTTCACGCAGGCCGGTTCCTGGCCGACGTCCACGCGGTCGACGCACAGGGTGCACTTGTACACCCGGTTGTCGTCCTTGTTCATGCGCGGTACGTCGAACGGGCAGCCGGCGATGCAGTAGCCGCAGCCGATGCAGTGCTCGGACTGGAAGTCGACGATGCCGTTGGCGTACTGAATGATCGCGCCTTCCGACGGGCAGGCCTTCAGGCAGCCCGGATCGGCGCAGTGCATGCAGCCATCCTTGCGGATCAGCCATTCCAGCTTGCCGTTTTCCTCCACCTCGGAGAAGCGCATCACCGTCCACGACTTGGCGGTCAGATCGGCGGGGTTATCGTACACCCCGACGTTGTGCCCCACCTCGTCGCGGATGTCGTTCCATTCGGAACAGGCCACCTGACAGGCCTTGCAGCCGATACAGGTGGTGACATCGATCAGTTTGGCCACTTCTTCCTGGTGGTCACGGGCGCGCGGCGCCGGCGTGAAACCATTGGTGGCGGATTTACGAATGATGTCTTGAGATTGCATGGCCATAATTCGTCTCCGTTACACCTTTTCCACGTTGACCAGGAACGCCTTGAACTCCGGCGTTTGCGTATTGGCGTCGCCGACGAACGGCGTCAGCGTGTTGGCGATAAAGCCTTTCTTCGCCACCCCTTCGTAACCCCAGTGGATCGGGATGCCGATGGTGTCGACTTCCTGGCCGTGCACCTGCAGCGTGCGAATACGCTTGGTCACCACCGCCTTGGCCTTGATGTAGCCGCGGTTGGAGCTGACCTTCACGGTGTCGCCCTGCTTGATGCCTTTCTTCTCTGCCAGCTTCTCACCGATCTCCACGAACTGCTCCGGCTGCGCGATGGCGTTCAGCCGCGCGTGCTTGGTCCAGTAGTGGAAGTGCTCGGTCAGACGATAGGTGGTACCGACGTAAGGGAACTTGTCGGATTTGCCCATCGCCGCCAGATCGTCCTTGAACACGCGCGCCGCCGGGTTGGACACCACGTTCGGGTGCAGCGGGTTGGTGCCGAGCGGCGTTTCGAACGGCTCGTAGTGTTCAGGGAACGGCCCTTCCGCCATCTTGTCGGTGGCGAACAGGCGGCCCATGCCCTCCGGCTGCATGATGAACGGCCCGACGTCGCTGCCCGGCGCGGCGGTGCTGTAGTCCGGGATATCGGCCCCGACCCACTTGGCGCCGTCCCACTCCAGCAGCTGGCGTTTCGGATCCCACGGTTTACCCTGCGGGTCCGCCGAGGCGCGGTTGTACAGGATGCGGCGGTTGAGCGGCCATGCCCAGGCCCAGCCCAGCGTATTGCCGAGGCCGGACGGATCGGCGTTGTCGCGCCGCGCCATCTGGTTGCCGGCCGGCGTCCAGCTGCCGGCGAAGATCCAGCAACCGCTGGCGGTGGTGCCGTCGTCGCGCAGCTGCGCGAACGAGCTAAGCAGCTCGCCTTTTTTCACCAGCACTTTGCCGTCGGCATCCAGCAGATCCGCCAGCGCCTTGCCGTTGTTTTCCTGCGCCACCTCTTCCGGCGACGGGTTGTCCGGCGTCAGGTAGTCCCAGCGCATGTTCAGCACCTGTTCCGGCACCGCACCGCCGTCGCGCGCATACATCTCGCGCAGGCGGCTGAAGATGCCCGCCAGGATCTCGCCGTCGTTCAGCGCTTCGCCCGGGGCATCTGCGCCTTTCCAGTGCCACTGCAGCCAGCGGCCGGAGTTGACGATCGAGCCGTTTTCTTCGGCGAAGCAGGTAGACGGCAGGCGGAACACTTCGGTCTGGATCTGCGAAGGATCCACCTCGTTGAACTCGCCGTGGTTCTGCCAGAAGTTGGAGGTCTCGGTGTTCAACGGATCGATGGTCACCAGGAACTTCAGCTTGGACAGCGAAGCCACTACCTTGTTTTTATTTGGGAACGACGCCACCGGGTTAAAGCCCTGGCAGAAGTAGCCGTTGACCTTGCCCTGCGCCATCATTTCGAAGTACTGCAGCACGTCGTAGCCTTTGTCCCACTTCGGCAACCAGTCAAAGCCCCAGCTGTTGTCCTTCTGCGCCTTGTCGCCGTAGAAGGTCTTCATCATGCTGACGAAGAATTTCGGGTAGTTGCCCCAGTAGTTCACCTGGCCCGGCAGCAGCGCCTTCGGCGTGTTGGCCTTCAGGTAGGTCTCGAGATCGGTCTGTTTCTCCGACGGCAGCGTCATGTAGCCCGGCAGGCTCTGCGACAGCAGGCCGAGATCGGTCAGCCCCTGGATGTTGGAGTGGCCGCGCAGCGCGTTGACGCCGCCGCCCGCCATGCCCATGTTGCCGAGCAGCAGCTGGATCATCGCCATGATACGGATGTTCTGCGCGCCGACCGAGTGCTGAGTCCAGCCCAGGGCATACAGGAACGAAGCGGTTTTATCCGCGACGCAGGTTTCGGCGATGTATTCGCACACCTTGAGGAAATCGTCCTTCGGCGTGCCGCAGATGTTGGTCACCACGTCAGGCGTGTAGCGGCTCACGTGCTGTTTCAGCATGTTCCACACGCAGCGCGGATCCTGCAGCGTGACGTCGCGCTTGGCGAAGCCGTTCTCGTCGAACTGGTAGTTCCAGGTGGTTTTGTCGTACTTGCGATTTTCCGCGTCGTAGCCGCTGAACAAGCCGTCTTCGAAGGCAAAGTCTTCCCGCACCAGCAGGCTGGCGTTGGTGTAGGCCTCGACGTATTCGCGGTTGAACTTGTTGTTGGTCATCAGATACAGCAACACGCCCGACAGGAAAGCGATGTCGGTCCCGGAGCGGATCGGCGTGTAAAAGTCCGCCACCGATGCGGTTCGGGTAAAGCGCGGATCGATCACGATCAGCTTGGCATTGTTGTGTATTTTGGCTTCCATCGCCCAGCGGAACCCCACCGGATGCGCTTCCGCCGCATTACCGCCCATGACGATAATCAAATTCGCGTTCTTGATATCAACCCAGTGGTTGGTCATCGCACCGCGACCAAATGTTGGAGCAAGACTTGCTACCGTTGGTCCGTGTCAGACACGCGCCTGGTTGTCTACGGCAAGCATGCCGAGAGCGCGACTAAATTTTTGCGACAGAAAACCGGTTTCGTTGCTGGCGGCCGAGGCGCACAGCATGCCGGTGGTCAGCCAACGGTTGACGGTAACGCCCTGGTCGTTGGTTTTGATGAAGTTGGCGTCGCGGTCTTCTTTCACCAGCTTGGCGATGCGGGTAAAGGCGTCGTCCCAGCTGATGCGTTGCCATTTGTCCGACCCTGGCGCCCGATATTCCGGGTACTTGAGGCGGCTTTCGCTGTGGATGAAGTCAACCAGGCCGGCGCCTTTCGGGCAAAGCGCGCCGCGGTTTACCGGATGATCCGGATCCCCTTCGATATGGAAAATGCTTTCTTTGGCGTTCTTGGCGCCATCACCAAGGCTGTACATCAACAGCCCACAGCCGACGGAACAATACGTACAGGTATTACGGGTCTCGCGGGCGCGCAGCAGTTTGTACTGCCGGGTTTCCGCCAACGCCACTTCGGGGGCAAAGCCCAGCGCGGCCACCGTCGTTCCTGCCATACCGCCAGCGCAGATCTTAAAGAACTGCCTTCTGCTGACCTGCATGGGGGTCTCCTTTCACTCTCGATTGTCACATTGTTCAAATGCGCCTGCCCCGCTAGCGCGGCAAACGCGAATGTCACTGTTGTTATGCTTGCTACGAACGCCGGCCATATTACCACAGCGTGCTTGTGGTTGTTACACACTCGTGCTCATTCAGTGAACGCATTGGCACATTTCGATACATTTCGGCGTGGGTGCTCCCTACAGTATAGAGAGTAACCCACGCGCCGGATCGACGGCTTGAGGCGGCCATCCGCCGCCCTCTTCTATCAGTATGTTAGCGCAGCGATTTGTTCATTAACCACACAGTTCACAGGGCATTGATAATCATTTTCAATATCATTTAATTAACTATAATGATCCGACTGCTTACGCGGTGCTCGCCCTTTGCGCCGCCCATACACCACTGGAGATGATGATTATGAGTTATTCACTGCCATCCCTGCCGTACGCTTACGACGCACTGGAACCGCATTTCGACAAGCAGACGATGGAAATCCATCACACCAAACACCACCAGACCTACGTCAACAACGCCAACACCGTGCTGGAAGCCTACCCAGAGCTGGCCAAATACAGCGTTGAAGAGCTGATCCAGGATCTGGATAAAGTGCCTGCCGACAAACGCACCTTCATGCGCAATAACGCCGGCGGCCACGCCAACCACAGCTTCTTCTGGAAAAACCTGAAAACCGGCACCACGCTGGGCGGCGATCTGAAAGCGGCCATCGAGCGCGATTTCGGCAGCGTTGAGAAATTCCAGGAAGAGTTCGAGAAAGCCGCAGCCACCCGCTTCGGTTCCGGTTGGGCCTGGCTGGTGCTGAAAGACGGCAAACTGGCCGTGGTGTCTACCGCTAACCAGGACAGCCCACTGATGGGCGAAGCCGTCGCCGGCGCTTCCGGTTTCCCAATCATCGGTCTGGACGTGTGGGAACACGCTTACTACCTGAAATATCAGAACAAACGCCCTGACTACATCAAGGCGTTCTGGAACGTGGTCAACTGGGATGAAGCCACCGCACGCTTCGCCGCGAAGAAGTAATTCGCCCCCGTTGATGAAGATGCCCGCCACCGGCGGGTATTTTTTTGCCTGAAATCCGCTAAAGTTTGACCACTTCTTGCCGATGGTTTGTTCAATTGACGTTCGCCCGGAGAAGGAAAAACGCTATGGCGGCATTGCAAGCATTGGCAGGAAAGTTCACTCATCTCACCGTAGGTAAAAAGCTCGGTCTCGGCTTCGCGCTGTTGCTGCTGTTGGCGGTCGTCATCGCCGGCACCGGGGCGCAATATCTGCACATCATCGAATCCCGCGCCGATCGCATCGACTTCAGCAACCGGCTGAACGAGGAGATCAACCAGGCCAAATACAATCGCGCCATGTACGGCCAGACCTACCGGCCGGAGTACATTCAGAACAACCGCGCCAATATTGAGAACGCCGTCAAACTGATAGACCAGGGGCAGGCGCTGGACTGGGACGCCCAAAGCCGCAAGGATCTGCTGCGTCTGGTGACGCTGATCGGGGAATATCAACAGCAGCAAAAAGTCTTTGAGCAGGCGGTCACGGCGAAAGACGCGGTGCGCCAGAGCTGGAACATGTCGGAAGTGCAGGCCAGCCTGAGCCAGGTGGAACGCCAGCTGACCAACGGCGATCTGCAGCTGGCCTTCATCCAGCTGAACCAGAAGCTGACCCAGGTGCGCTACGGCGCGCGCGGCCTGCTGCTGAGCCTGAACAAGGAAACCGAAGCCCCGCTGATGGCGGCCATCGACGACGCGCGCGACGCGGCCAACGCCCTGAGCCGCAGGGTGAGCGACGCGCAGCGCCCGCAGCTGCAGCCGCTGCTAGCCGCCCTGGACGATTACAAAAACCGCATCGCGGCTTACCTGCCGGCCTATGAGCACGAGCAGCAGATCAGCCGGCAGCTCGGCGAACGCGCGCAAGCGATCGGCATGCTGGTCAACGCCTTTATGCAGGACGAGCTGGTGCAGACGCGCAACAACATCAATCTGGCGCAGCTGCAAATGGGCATCACCACCCTGATCGCCATCATCGCCGGGGTGCTTATCGCCTGGCGCATCACGCTGCAGATCACCCGTCCGCTGCACAGTACGCTGGCGATGGCGGAACGCATCGCCGGCGGTGACCTGCGCCAGGCGCAGACCAGCACCCGCCGCGACGAGCTGGGGCAGTTGCTGAACGCGGTGGCGGCCATGAGCCAAAACCTGCGCACCATGATTGAGAAGATCCAGATGGGGGTCAGCCAGGTTTCTACCGCCTCTGCGGAAATCGCCGCCGGCAACACCGATCTCTCTTCCCGCACCGAGCAGCAGGCGGCGGCGGTCGAGGAAACCGCCGCCAGCATGGAACAGCTGACCGCCACGGTGAAACAGAACGCCGACAACGCCCATCACGCCAATCAGCTGGCCACCGATGCCTCGCAGACCGCGCAGCAGGGCGGCAAGCTGGTGGAAAACGTGGTCAGCACCATGCGCGATATCTCCAGCAGTTCGCAGCGTATCGCCGAAATTACCACCCTGATCAACGGCATTGCCTTCCAGACCAACATCCTGGCGCTCAACGCCGCGGTAGAAGCGGCGCGCGCCGGCGAACAGGGTCGGGGCTTCTCGGTGGTTGCCAGCGAAGTGCGCAGCCTGGCGAGCCGCAGCGCCCAGGCGGCCAAGGAGATCGAAGGGCTGATCGCCGAATCGGTCAGCCGGGTGAAAACCGGCACCGAACTGGTGGAAAGCACCGGCAACACCATGGAACAGATCGTCCGCTCGGTCACCCACGTGCGCGACATCATGGCCGAGATCGCCGCCGCCTCCGATGAGCAGACGCGCGGCATCGCCCAGATTGGCCAGGCGATCGTCGAGATGGACCACACCACCCAGCAGAACGCCGCGCTGGTGGAAGAGTCCGCCGCCGCCGCCGATTCGCTGGAAGAACAGGCCGACATGCTGCTGCAGAGCGTCTCGGTGTTCCGTTTGGCGGAGCAGACCGAACCCGCCGCCGTGAAAGCCGCCGCGCCGAAAGCGCCGGCGGTAAAACCCGCGGCCGCCAACGCCGCAGCGGAAGAGAACTGGACCACCTTCTGATGCCCTCAAGCGAGGAACATCTGTTCCTCGCCCTATCTTTGTGGCAACAGGTGGGTCGCGACTCCCCAATTCAACAAATTAAAACCAGAGGCGGTCGCATCAAGCATTGCGTAGCCGCAATTGCGATGACCGTATCTGCGGAGGTCCTCCTGCGGGTCGGCCCCTTTAAGCCACCAAATCAGTGCCTGCAGAGCATGGCCGTGCGTAACAACACCAAGCGTTTGATTTTGTCCATCGACAGCCAGATCGGACAGACAAGCCATCAGGCGCCAGGCAACCTCATAAGCATTCTCCCCTCCCCGAGCCGACGCCTCTGCCTTACCGGCAAAGAGGCACTGCGTCGCTTCAGGATAAACGCGCATGGCCTGCGCATAAGATAACCCTTCCAGCTTGCCAAAATCTTGCTCCTGCAAGCGTTCGTCCATTTGCACAGTACAGCCACATATCTGCGCCAACTTCTCCGCCGTCACACAAGCCCGACCGGCCGGTGAACTGACCAGCAAAGTGAGCGATAACATCTGCAACCTAGCGCCAAGCGCCGCGATTTGACGTTGTCCCTCCTCTGTCAGCGGACTGTCACTTCGCCCCTGAATAATTCCTGAGCGGTTCCATTCTGATTCCGCATGCCTCAATACAATGAAACGCATGGTTCTTTCTCGACGATAAAGGCCTAACTATAGACAGGAAAAACACATCCTTCCGTACAGGTAAATGCCGAGTAGTTTACGACATCGTCTCAGGCTATGCTGAGCCCTCGACGCGAGACACGGAGGCGCACATGCATCACCCAGACGTTTACATCGGCAATATTCAACCCTATGAAGGCGGGCGCCCCAGCGCCATCGCCAAACGCCAGGTGGATGGCGCCATCCGGCTCACGCCGCTCGGCCTGGAAGGCGACGAGCAAGCCGAGAAAAGCTACCACGGCGGGCCGGATCGCGCGCTGTGCCACTACCCGCGCGAGCATTATGCCCACTGGCGCGAACAGTTTCCGGCGCAGGCCGAGCAGTTTTGCGCCCCGGCCTTCGGCGAGAATATCTCCACCGAAGGACTGACCGAACACAATGTGTTTATGGGCGACATCTTCCGCTGGGGCGAAGCGCTGATCCAAGTCACCCAGCCGCGCTCGCCGTGCTTCAAGCTCAATTATCACTTCGCCATCGAGGACATTTCGGTGCTGATGCAGCAAAGCGGCCGCTGCGGCTGGCTGTATCGGGTGGTGTCGCCCGGCGCGGTCAGCGGCGATCGTCCGCTGGAGCTGGCGGCGCGCAACAGCGACGTGTCGGTCGCCGAAGCCATCGCCATCGCCTGGCACATGCCGTTCGACGCGGAACAGTATCGCCGCCTGTTGGCGGTGGCCGGCCTCTCCGCCAGCTGGAGCAAAACCATGCTCACGCGGCTTGCCGAAGGGCGCCTCGAGGACTTCAACCGCCGCCTGCTCGGCCGTTGAAATTGCGGGCGGAAAAGATGAAAAACGTGCGCCGAATGCCGCGTTAACCCTATTCTTCCGCCTATACTGTAGCCGCACGTTTTTTCAGCCAGGAGCCAGGTAATGACCACCCCGATCCATTCGATTC
Organism: Serratia sp. A07; assembly: GCF_058725505.1. Taxonomy (NCBI): domain Bacteria; kingdom Pseudomonadati; phylum Pseudomonadota; class Gammaproteobacteria; order Enterobacterales; family Yersiniaceae; genus Serratia; species Serratia sp. A07. The sequence goes on along the minus strand of NZ_JBZXDO010000025.1, from coordinate 33,918 downwards.
ATCACGCCGCCGCCGAAGGCTATCAGGCCAACGCCGATCGCTATGTGAAAGGCCGGCCGGATTACCCGCCGGAAATCGCCGTCTGGCTGCGTGAAACTATCGGCCTGCACGCCGGCATGACGGTCATCGATCTCGGCGCCGGTACCGGCAAGTTTACCCCGCGCCTGCTGGAAACCGGCGCGCAGGTGATCGCCGTCGAACCGGTGCCGCAAATGCTGGAAAAACTGTCGGCGGCGCTGCCGCAGGTGAAAACGCTGGCGGGCACCGCCGAGGCGATCCCGTTGCCGGACGAGTCGGTCGATGCGGTGGTCTGCGCCCAATCCTTCCACTGGTTCGCCACGCCGCAGGCGCTGGCGGAAATCCAGCGCATCCTCAAGTCCGGCGGCAAACTCGGTCTGGTGTGGAACATGCGCGATGCGCGCGTCGGTTGGGTGCGTAAATTGAATCAGATCGTCGATAGCCACGAAGGCGATGCGCCGCGTTTCTATACCGGCGAATGGCGCAAGTTCTTCCCGTTCAAAGGCTTTGAACCGCTGCAGGAGCAGGTGTTTATGCTGGGCCACCGCGGCGCGATGGAGGACGTAATTTACAACCGGGTGCGTTCAACCAGCTTTATCGCCGCGCTGCCGCAGCCGCAACAGGAGCAGGTTATCGAGCAGTTGCGCCAGCTGGTGGCGGAAGAAGAGGAACTGCGGGGCCAGGACACGGTCACCGTGCCCTATCAGACCAAGGCGTATTTCACCACCAAGGTCTGACGCCCGGGGGTTCAGAACGCTTTCTTGGCGTAACCGGTGACCGCTTTCAGGCCCATCTCGCGGCCCAGCGCGGTCATCGGGTGCACCACGATCAGCCCGCGCGCGCTCTTCTTCAGCGCACCCATATCGGCCTGCTCTTTCTTGGTGATCTCGCGGCTGAACGGCAGCTTGCTCAGCTTCTGCGCTTCGGCGCTCAGCTTCTCGCCGCGCACGTTTTTCAGGCGTTCGATCTCCGTCGCCAGTTTCTCTTTCTCTTTGGTGTGCTGCGCGATCAACTCAGGGTTGCCCTGTTGGATCACGGTGGCGTCTTTGTGGTTCAAGGCGTCCAGCAGGTCGCTCAGGCGCTTGATCTCTGCCTTTTCTTTCTCTTTCATGGTCTCTGGCCCGTTGTGCCCAAAATGGCACGCTAATCAATGATACCGGCATTGTAGCAAAAGGCGCGCGCCGTTACCCGTCTTGCGCAATGCCGGGCGGCAGGCCGCTCATCTCGCAGGCCCTGGCGCCGAGCCGGGCCAACGCCTGGGTGTAGCGCGCGTTGAACGGGTAGCAGCAGGAGAGCCGCAGCGCGTTGCGGTAGCGCCCGCTCGGGGAATACAGGGTGCCCGGCGTCAAACAAATCTGCTCCTCCAGCAGCTGATGGAACAGCGCCACGCTGTCCACACCGGGGGGAAATTCGACCCAAAACACGAACCCGCCCGCCGGCTGCGTGGCCAGCGTGCCACGCGGGAAATGCCGGGCGATCAGCGCCCGCGCCTCGTCCACCTGCGCCGCATAACGCTTGCGCAGGTTGCGCAAATGGTGATCGTAGCCGCCGCTCTCCAGGAAGGTCGCCAGCGTTTCCGACAGCAGCTGCGACTCGGACATCGATGACACCGCCTTCAGCTTGCGCAACGCCTCGTGGAAACGGCCGCCGCAGATCCAGCCGACGCGAAAGTCCGGCGCCAGCGTTTTGGTAAAACTGGAGCAAAACAGCACCCAGCCGTCGCGATCGAACGCCTTCACCGCCGGCGACAGCGCGCCGCCGAACTGGATCTCGGCATACAGCCCGTCTTCAATCAACGGCACCTGATGATCGTTCATCAGCCGCGCCAGCCGCTTTTTCGCCGCCAGCGGCATAGTGCAGCCCAGCGGGTTTTGCACCGTCGGCATGGCGATCACCGCGTTCAGCCGCTTCTCGTTCAATAGCAGTTCCAGCGCGTCCAGCGACAGCCCCAGCTGCGGATCGGTGGGGATTTCCAGCGCTTTCAGCCCCAGGCTGGCCAGCAGCGGCAGCAGATAGAAATAGGTTGGCGACTCCAGCCCGACGCAGTCACCCGGTTTGGTGGTGACGCGCAGCGCCAGCTGCAGCGCTTCCATGCAGCCGTGGGTCAGCACCACGTCGCCCGGCTCCAGCAGCATGCCCAGCGTCATCGAGCGGCGGGCGATCTGCTGACGCAGCCGCAGGCTGCCGGGCGGCAACGGGTACTGCCCGATCAGATCCGGCTGGCGGCGCAGCTGAGAGGACAACATGCGCCCCAGCTTGCCGCCGGGATAAAAATCGCTGGTCTGCGGGCAGGCCAGCGCAATGTTGGTGAAAGCCGGGTTTTGCTGGGCGGCAAACACGGTGTCGATCAGCGCCAGCACGTCGTCCGCCGGCGGTTCAATGCGCCCGCTGGGCGCCGAGGCCATCTTCAGCGCCGGCAGCGTGCTGCGAACATAAAACCCCGACTGCGGCCGCGCTTCGATCAGCCCGCGATCCTCCAGCGTGCGGTAAGCCGACACTACCGTATTGATGCTGACGCGATGAGTTTGCGCACAGCGCCGCACCGACGGCAGGCGGTCGCCGGGCCGCAGCGTGCCGCGGCGAATGGCCTCGGCCAGCGTATCCGCCAGCTGCAGGTAACGGGTGTCCGGGGTTTCATCGAGCAGGGTCACAATTTCTCTCCAGGCAATGGGTACAGTTCACATTTTTCACAACTGTAACCATGACAATATCTGATTTGTGGTTCTGTCACCATCCCATCGCAGCGATTATGCTGATCCTCTCGTGATTACCGCCATTTTCAAGGAACCTGCCATGCTGGACTCCGCCTTTGTCAGCTACGTCACCGTCATGTCGATTACCCCCGGCCCCAACAACCTGCTGCTGGCCTCGTCGGGCGTCAACTTCGGCCTGCGCCGCACCCTGCCGATGCTGTTTGGCATCTGCGTCGGTTGTGCGGTGCAGCTGGCGATCATTATCCCGCTGCTGGCGCTGGCGCTGAGCTGGGCCGGCATCATCCGCCTCCCGCTGGCGGTGATCGGCTGCGCCTACCTGCTGTGGCTGTCGTGGAAACTGTTCCAGGCGGCCTCGCCGGACGCCAAAGAGCAGGCGCAGCCGATGAGCCTGCTCAATGGCGCGCTGTTTCAGGCGGTCAACCCCAAGGCCTGGCTGATGGTGATCAACGTGGCGATCCTGTTCACCCCGCGCGAAGGCGCCACCTTTGTCCATACGCTGTCGGTCATCGCCGGCTTCGCGCTGCTGAACCTGCCGTGCGTGCTGCTGTGGGCGGTGCTGGGCGACCGGTTGCGCAACGCGCTGCGGGTCACCTGGAAACTGCGCGCCTTCAACGGCGTGATGTCCGGCCTGATGGCCGCCACCGCGCTGTGGTTGTTGTTCGACGAGTGGCGCGCGGCCTTTGCTTAGCCGCGGCCGAGAGGAGAGAGTCGGGAAGGTTGTTTGGCGCCGATGCCGGCGATCAGATCGGTAATGGACAGCACCATGGTGGAGCGCACCATCTGCTGATAGCGCTGGCGCTGCATGGCGATCAGCGCTTCATCCGCTTCGCCCGGCTGCAGGAAGGTCGGCACCGGCGGCAGCGCGGCCACGCAGTGCAGCTCGCCGAAGGGCCCGAGGATTTCGTCGTCGACGAAGCGGTATTCCGAGCCGTCGTGGTTCAGCTCTTCGCGCATCGCCATCAGCAGCTCGGCGTCTTCATATTCGTGGCGGGAGATCACCCCCAGCCCGTACATCAGCTTCAGGCGCACCGACAGCTCCCCGAGCGGGCCGCTGCCGGACAATAGCGGTTCGACGGCATATTTCACCGCGTAGTCATCCTTGCGGAATACCTGCACCACCAGCACGTTGAGCGCTTCCGCCAGCAGCTCTACCGCCGCGATCAGGAAGCTGCGCACCGTTTTGCCCGCGTTCAGCTTTTCCAGAACCTGGTTTTCAAATGCCTGTGCTTCTTCCATCGTCGCTTTTCGAAAGGCGTGGGGAGGGCCGTCGATGCCGAACTCGGGTTGCAGGAGCGCAGCAAGCTGCGCTCGGGTGTTCATCATCACGATTCTACTTGTGCATGGCGTTATACACAGCAACGGCCTCTTCTACAACCTCGCTTTCCGCCGGCAGGCCGGAAATTTGCGCCAGCGCGGCTTTCGGCCCGAGCGTGTTCAGCAATTCCGCCAATTCCAGCGCCTGCGGATCCTGTTCGCTGCGGTAGCTCATGGCGGCGGCGATGCCCTGGATCAGGTTGGCGTGCGGCAGGCCGTATTCCAGCGTGCCCAGCAGCGGTTTGATCAGGCGATCGCCGGCGCTCAGTTTGCGCAGCGGCTGGCGGCCCACGCGCTCGACGTCGTCGTGCAGATACGGGTTTTCGAAGCGGCCGAGGATTTTGTTGATGTAGGCGGCGTGCTTGTCGGCGTCGAAGCCGTAGCGCTTGATCAGCACCGCGCCGCTCTCTTCCATCGCCCCTTTCACCACGCGGCGGATCGCCGGGTCGAGAATGGCGTCACGAATGGTTTGCAGCCCGGCCTGTTGGCCGAGGTAGGCGGTGATGGCGTGACCGGTATTGAGGGTGAACAGCTTGCGCTCGACGAACGCCATCAGGTTGTCGGTCAGCTCCATGCCGGCGATCGCCGGAGGCTGGCCTTTGAACTGGGTCTGATCGACGATCCATTCGCTGAAGGTTTCCACCGTCACTTCCAGCGGATCGCTGCTGTCCGCCGGCGGCACGATGCGGTCGACCGCCGAATCGACGAAGCCGACGTGCTGCTCAACCCATGCCTGCTCGTCCTGCGGCAGCGCGGCGAACACATGCTGTTTCAGCTGGCTGGTGCCGCGCACCATGTTCTCGCAGGCGATGATGTTCAGCGGCTGCACATTGCCCTGCTGATGACGCAGCACCAGCCCTTTAGCGATCGTGCCGGCGATTTTACCGAGAATTTGCGGGCCAACAGCGGTGGTCACCAGATCCGCCTCAGCGATCAGCGCCACCGCCGCCTCGCTGCCGCTGTTGACGGCGCTGACGTTGTTGACGTTCTCCACGCGTTCTTGCTCGCCCACCACGTGCACCGCGTAGCTTTTACGGCTGTTCAGCAAATCCAGCACCGTTTGATTGACGTCGGCGAAGGTCAGCTCAACCCCTGCGTCCGCCAGCAGCTTGCCGATAAAACCGCGGCCGATGTTCCCTGCGCCAAAATGTAATGCTTTCATATCTCTACCTTCTTAATGTCGAAGGGTGCAGCAAGCTGCACCCTTTAAAATGATTCTGTTATCCGGCTTTTTTGCCGCCGAGCAGGTCCAGCACTTCCTGCACGCTGGTGGTATTCGCCAGCCGCTCGATCACGCTCTCGTCATCCAGCGCGTTGGTCAGGCTGGTGATCACCTGGATATGCTCGTTGTTGCGCGCGGCGATGCCGATCACCAGGCGGGCCACTTCATCCTCTTCCTCGCCGAAGCGCACGCCCTGCGGGTACTGGCAGAACACCACGCCGGTGCGCAGCACCCGGTCTTTGGCCTCGATGGTGCCGTGCGGCACGGCGATCGACTCGCCCAGGTAGGTGGAGGTGAGTTTCTCGCGCTCCAGCATCGCCGGCACGTACTCCGCCTCGACGTAGCCGCCTTTCACCAGCTGCTCGCCGGCGAAGCGGATCGCCTGCTCTTTGTCGCTGGCCTGCAGGTTGAGGAACACGTTGCTCTCGCTCAGCTTGAACAGGTTCGGCTCACCGGCTTCGAAGCTGTCGTCCAGCGCGCCCAGCACCTTCTGCTGGTTGTCGCTGGTTTTGTTGACCGCCACCAAACGGTCGACCAGATCGCTGTACAGCTTGCTGTCGAGGAAGTTGGTCAGAGAGATGTGCTGGGCCTGCGGCGCGTGGCGCATCGCGCGCTCGGTCAGATCGCGGTGGGTGATCACCAGATCCACGTCGTCCGGCAGGCTGTTGATGGCGCTGTTGGTCACCGAGATGTTCTTCAGCCCGGCGTCGGCCACTTTCTTGCGCAGCACCCCGGCGCCCATGGCGCTGGAGCCCATGCCCGCATCGCAGGCAACGATGATTTTGCGCACGGTGCTCAGATCGCCGTCGACCGATGCCGACGCCGCTGCGCCGCCTTTGGACTGCGATTTCATCTCTTGCATGCGACGGGTTGCGGCTTCCAGATCGTCATCCTCTTTCACCTTGGAGGTTTTCAGCAGGAAAGCGGACACCACGAAGGAGACGGCAAAGGCTGCGCACACCGCCGCAATGTTGGCGAAGTAGGCGCCTTTCGGCGTCATCGCCAGCACCGCCAGGATCGAACCCGGAGAAGCCGGAGAAACCAGGCCGCCGTTCAGCATCGTCAGGGTGAAGACGCCGGTCATGCCGCCCAGGATCACCGCCAGCAGCAGGCGTGGGTTCATCAGCACGTAAGGGAAGTAGATTTCGTGGATGCCGCCCAGGAAGTGAATGATTGCCGCACCGCCGGCGGATTGCTTGGCGCTGCCGCGGCCGAAGAACATGTAGGCCATCAGTACGCCCATGCCCGGGCCTGGGTTGGCTTCAATCAGGAAGAACACCGACTTACCGGCTTCCGTAGCCTGCTGGATACCCAGCGGCGAGAAGATGCCGTGGTTGATGGCGTTATTCAGGAACAGGATTTTCGCCGGTTCAACGAAGATGGACGCCAATGGCAGCAGGTTGTTCGTCACCATGACGTGTACGCCCGCCGCCAGCAGCTTGGAGAGCACCTCCACCAGCGGCCCGATGCCGAGGAAGGCCAGGATCGCCAGCAGCATGCCGATGATGCCGGCGGAGAAGTTGTTCACCAGCATTTCAAAGCCGCTTTTGATCTTGCCGTCCACCCAGCGGTCAAAGTGCTTGATAGCCCAGCCGCCCAGCGGGCCGGCGATCATCGCGCCGAGGAACATCGGCATGTCGGCGCCAACGATGACGCCCATGGTGGTGATGGCGCCGACGACGCCGCCGCGATCGCCGCCCACCAGCCGCCCGCCGGTATAACCGATCAGCAGCGGCAGCAGGTAGGTGATCATCGGGCCGACCAGCTTGGCTAAGGTTTCATTCGGCAGCCAGCCGGTTGGAATGAATAGCGCGGTGATAATCCCCCAGGCGATAAAGGCGCCGATGTTGGGCATCACCATGTTGCTCAGGAAGCGGCCAAAGTTTTGTACTTTGACCTTGATGTCTGGTGAAAACATAAAACACACCCCTATTGTTACGCGCTGACAATAGAGCGCGTGATTATTGTTGTGACGATCCAGCCGTGTTGCCGCTGTATGCGAAACGGACTCTATCACGCTGTTTTTGTCACGCGAACTTCACGGATTTTTTGTGATACAAATCACATACAACACCCCAACAAACCACCCTTTATAGTGACAAAGATCACATTTATGGCGTGTAAAAAAAGCACAGTGAGAAAAAAACCGCCTTGAAACCCGTAATAACGTGATATTTGTCACATTTTTAACTTGGTGGTTTGTTTTTAAATTGTGACAAACATCACAATTTATTTTTGGCTGCAGCGCCCGATCGCGACGCTCTGTTTGATCTTCCCTGTAAGCACTCATCCCGCCGGGAACTAGCGAAGTGATGAATGAAAGAAAACTACATTGCCGAATGAATGGATTAATTGAAGTGTAGTACAGAAGCCTGCGCAATAAACCAGCAAGCTATTGGAAACGCTGAGGGGAAATAAAACAGGCCGGCAATGCCGGCCTGCTGCGTGCGTGGAGGCGTTATTGCGTCACGCTTTGAATGGCTTTCTGCGCGTTTACCAGGTTCTGCTGTTTGGCCACCAGATTCGACATCATGGTGTTGTACTGCGCCACCTGCTGCGCGGTACGGAACTGCACGCCGTTGTTGTTGAAGCTGACCTGATTGCCCTGACTCTGCAGGAAATCGCCAACCTGCACCAGATCCTGCACGAAGCTGGCGGTGGTCGGGATCGCCGGCATCAGGGCGTTGGCCGGTGCGGTGACAATCTTGTCATAGGCCTGGTTATACACCGCCTTCAGATCGTCGGGCTGCTTCAGCGCCGCGCGGGCGGTATCCGCCTGTGACTTGGCGGACTGGATCTGCTGGCCCAGCAGGTTCAACGCCCCGACCGATTGCTGCAGCGCATCGCGTTTGTTCAGATAGTCCTGCGCGGTGCGGATCTGGTTAATCTGATCCAGCGCCGGCGTCAGGCTGGCGCCGACCGACTTGGACAGCTGCTGCGAGAAGCCGACCAAAATCGCGTAATCGCCGGCATAGTTGCCGAACTTCTGCTTCTGATCTTCGCTCAGCGTGGGGATGTTCGCCCCGCTGCGCATCACGGTATTCTGTAAGTAATCGATAAATGCTTTGCGCTGTTCCGGCTCTTTATCGCCGCAGGCGGTCAATTGCATGACCACCAACAATGCCAATACCGGTGCCAACCAACGCGCGAAACCTCTGCTCTGGATCCCTACCGCCATGTGACATAACTCCTGTTATAAACCTGCTTTTTCATTGGACTCCGCCCCTTTTTCCGCACTCCGTGCGCCTATAAGAATAGATCAACTGGCGGCGTTCCGATACGCGATTCCGCTTGCGATGAGCATTGCCCCGGCCGGATGCGGTTGAAAATCGTGCGCAAAACGCACTGAGGTTCATTGCCGTCGACGACCGGACGCTTCAATTTCCCCAAGTCGCCCCCCAAGTCGCCCCCCAAGTCGCCCCCCAAGTCGCCAGGCGACCTTGCCTTCGCACCCAGGAAACGGAAATAAAAAAAGGCGCCCGCAGGCGCCTTTTCACAGCAGAGAATCGCTTACTGCAGCACGGAGATATCCGCCACCTGCAGGAACAGTTCGCGCAGCTTGCTCAGCAGCGTCAGGCGGTTTACGCGCACTTCCGCATCGTCCGCCATTACCATCACGTTGTCGAAGAACGCATCCACCGGCTCACGCAGCGCGGCCAGTTCCACCAGCGCTTCCTGGTAGTTGCCCGCCGCGAAGTACGGCTGCAGTTTGTCGCGCAGCACCACCAGGTGAGTCGCCAGCTGGATCTCCGCCGCGTCCTTCAGCACCGAGGCGCGCACGCTGTCGTTCAGCGTTTCGGTAGACTTGGCCAGAATGTTGGAGACGCGTTTGTTGGCCGCAGCCAGCGCCGCCGCCGCTTCCAGCGTACGGAAGTGGGATACCGCCTTGACGCGCGCGTCGAAGTCGGCCGGCTTGGTCGGACGGCGCGCCAGCACCGCCTGAATGGTATCGACCGCGTGGCCTTCTTCCTGATACCAGGCGCGGAAGCGGCCCAGCATGAACTCCACCACCTCGTCGACCACCTTGGCGTTGGTCAGCTTGCTGCCGTACAGGCGCACGGCCTCTTCGGTCAGGGTCTGCAGATCCAGCGGCAGGTTTTTCTCGACGATGATGCGCAGCACGCCCAGCGCGGCACGGCGCAGCGCGAACGGATCTTTATCGCCCTTCGGATGCTGACCGATGCCGAAGATGCCGGCCAGGGTGTCCATCTTGTCGGCGATCGCCAGGGAACAGGCCACCAGCGACTGCGGCAGCGCATCGCCGGCGTAGCGCGGCTGATACTGCTCGTTCAGCGCAACGGCGACGTCTTCCGCCTCACCGTCGTGGCGCGCGTAGTGCATGCCCATCACGCCCTGGGTATCGGTGAATTCGAACACCATGTTGGTCATCAGGTCGCACTTCGACAGCAGGCCCGCGCGGGTGGCGTGGTTGACGTCGGCGCCAATCTGGCCAGCAACCCAGCCCGCCAGCGCCTGAATGCGGTCGGTTTTGTCGCGCAGGGTGCCCAGCTGCTGTTGGAACAGCACGGTTTCCAGGCGCGGCAGGTTGTCTTCCAGGCGTTTCTTGCGGTCGGTGTTGAAGAAGAACTCGGCGTCGGCCAGGCGCGGACGCACCACCTTCTCGTTACCGGAGATGATCTGCTGCGGGTCTTTCGACTCGATGTTGGCCACGAAGATAAAGTTCGGCAGCAGTTTGCCCGCGGCGTCATACACCGGGAAATACTTCTGGTCGCCCTTCATGGTGTACACCAGCGCTTCCGCCGGCACCGCCAGGAATTTCTCTTCGAATTTGGCGGTCAGCACCACCGGCCATTCCACCAGCGAGGCCACTTCTTCCAGCAGGCTGTCGCTCAGATCGGCCTTGCCGCCAATCTTCTGCGCCGCCAGCTCGGCATCGCGCTTGATGAGGGCTTTACGCGCTTCATAGTCGGCGACCACTTTGCCGCGCTCCAGCAGGATCTGCGGGTATTGGTCGGCGTTGTCGAGGGTGAACTCGGCTTCGCCCATGAAGCGGTGGCCGCGCACGGTGCGCGCAGAGTCGATGCCCAGCACGGTGCCTGGGATCAGATCGGCGCCCAGCAGCATCGTGACGGTATGTACCGGACGCACGAACTGCACGTCGGAGTCGCCCCAACGCATCAGTTTCGGGATCGGCAGTTTAGCCAGCGCGGTGCTGACCATGCCGGCCAGCAGTTGCTGCGCCGACTGGCCTTTGACGTGGGCGCGGTACATCAACCACTCGCCCTTGTCGGTCACCAGGCGTTCAGCCTGATCGACGGTGATGCCGCAGCCGCGCGCCCAGCCTTCGGCCGCTTTGCTCGGTTTGCCCTCGGCGTCGAACGCCTGGGCAATCGCCGGGCCGCGTTTTTCAATTTCGCGATCGGCCTGCGCCGCGCTCAGGTTGGCCACTTTCAGCGCCAGGCGGCGCGGTGCGGCGAACCAGCTCACGTCACCGTGTTCCAGGCCGGCGTTGTCCAGCTCGGCGGTGAAGTTGGCGGCGAAAGATTCCGCAAGGGAACGAAGCGCCTTCGGCGGCAGCTCTTCCGTGCCGATTTCCACCAGGAAAGTCTGTTGAGTCATGGCTGCCTCTTAGTTCTCGTTCTTCTTGTTGCACATCGGGAAGCCCAGCGCTTCGCGGGAAGCGTAGTAGGCTTCGGCAACGGCTTTGGTCAGCGTGCGGATGCGCAGAATGTAGCGTTGACGCTCGGTCACCGAAATCGCCTTGCGCGCGTCCAGCAGGTTGAAGGTATGGCCCGCCTTCAGGATGCGTTCGTAGGCCGGCAGCGGCAGCGGTTTTTCCAGCGCCAGCAGCGATTGGGCTTCTTTCTCGTACTGCTCGAAGCAGGAGAACAGGAAGTCGACGTCGGCATATTCGAAGTTGTAGGTGGACTGCTCCACTTCGTTCTGGTGGAACACGTCGCCGTAGGTGGTAACACCCAGCGGGCCGTTGCTCCACACCAGATCGTACACGCTGTCCACGCCCTGGATGTACATCGCCAGGCGCTCCAGGCCGTAGGTGATCTCGCCGGTCACCGGCTTGCACTCCAGGCCGCCGACCTGCTGGAAGTAGGTGAACTGCGTCACTTCCATGCCGTTCAGCCACACTTCCCAACCCAGGCCCCAGGCGCCGAGCGTCGGGTTTTCCCAGTTGTCTTCCACGAAGCGAATGTCGTGAATGGTCGGATCCAGACCCAGCTCTTTCAGCGAGCCCAGGTAGAGTTCCTGAATGTTGTCCGGCGACGGCTTAATCACCACCTGGAACTGGTAGTAGTGCTGGAGACGGTTCGGGTTTTCGCCGTAGCGGCCGTCGGTCGGGCGGCGGGATGGCTGCACATAGGCGGCGGCCATCGGCTCCGGCCCCAGTGCGCGCAGGCACGTCATCGGGTGTGAGGTTCCCGCGCCGACTTCCATGTCCAATGGTTGAACGATGGTGCAGCCCTGGCGCGCCCAATAATCCTGCAGTGTCAGGATCAGGCCCTGGAAGGTCTTGGTATCAAACTTTTGCATGTTGAATTCGCACGCGATACAAGTGGATTTAGATGGAATGGGCCAGTATACCCTTTGACCGTAAGATATACAGCCAGAATCCGGCAACAAGTGCGAATCGGGGCGAGAAGCGCTGGATTTTCACACGTCGGCCGCAGCGTGAAGACACAGCGCTCCGGCCGGCCCCCTCGCCATCCACGAGCCGGCCTGAAAGGCGTGACGCCGCCAAATCCATTAGATGAGCTTAACAAAAATATCACTCACCGCCGTTTAAATAAGCAATTAGCTGAACGCGATATCTCCCCTCGCCGGCCAAATTCAGGCTGATTTGCGTACGCATATCCTTATATTTGCCACAAGATAAAGTTGCGCCAATGTTATTTTTGTTAATTTTATCAACTAAAAAACTCCCCTCACCGAGAGATAATGTGATCAAGTGCCAGATTATTTCTTATGAACGTGAAAAATAAGGCGATAGCGCACGGCGGACCGAGGCTCTGGGTATGAAGGGAAGGTCAGGGATGAAATACGGCGCAAACGGGCCACAGAAACAAATTGACAGTTAATCTTTGGTTATACAATAATAAATAAAATTTTCCCTGGTGTTGGCCAAGTGGCTACCTGATCCTTTCATAGGATCAGTTTTTTTTTTGTATTTCCGCCAACGTCATTGCGGCCCGCATAATTCACGCCAGGCCGCCCCCCGCTTAAATTCCTCATCAGCCCTTATGGCTTCTCCTGCGCCGTTGAGTGCGCCGATGGCCAATTCAAAAACGCGCGCTGACGCCGACGTTATACATAAACTGCTCGCCGCTGCTCAGCCCGCCGGTTTGCGACACGGTGGCGAAGGCCGATACCCTGTCCGTCAACGGCATGTTGGCCCCCAGCGTGACATCCACCCAGTTTTTGTCCTGGCCCGCACTGTCGCGGGTGAACGAGGTTTGCGTCGATTTCAGGCCACCGCCGGCGCGGTAGACGTCGTCGCCGAACTGATGCTGATAACTCACTTCCGCATAAGGGTTAAACACGCCGAATTGCGTATCCAGCCGCCAACCCAGCGCGCCGATCTGCGAGTGATAAGTTTGATCGTTGAAGCGCATGGCGGTGCTGTCATCGCCATCTTCACCGTAGCCGGAAACGCGGCTGTAATCCCAGGCGAACTGCGCGACCGGCCCGGTGGTCAGGTAAGAAGTAATCGGGAAGTCATAGCCGGCGGTCACGCGCGCGCCCCACTGCTTGCCGGTGGTCGAACCGGTTTCGGTGCGCGTCAGCGGCCCCAGCCGCATGCTGCGGCGGATGTCGTCATAATCCATCGTCGCATAGTGCAGATCGGCGTTGACCCAGCCATGCTCGAATAGCGCCAGCGAACTGAAGGCCGACAGCAGCAGCCCGCGCGCCTTGTAATCAAAGCGGCTGGAAGGATGCTGATCGTCGTTGGAACCGGCGATCAACGCGCCGATTAACCAACCGTCGGTCAGCTGATAGTCCACGCCGACGGTCAGGTTGTGGGTCGTGGCATTGCCGTCCCCCGCCGCCCGGTTATCGGCATAGTCGTAGTGCTGGCCGGCGTAACCGCCGAACACGCCCAGCGATCCCTGCGGGTTGTCGCCATTGCGCAGCTGCTGGAAGCGACTGTCGAGCGTGGCGCGGCTGTCGCGCGCCATCGCCGCGGTCGCCTGATTCAGCGCCACCACCTGCGCCGGGCCATCCAACACCGCCTGGATATAATCCGCAATCAGCAGGTGTGCCTGCGGGCTGGGGTGGAAATGGTCGGAGAACAGATAGGACTGGCTGGCGTCGAAGCCGGGCATATCGGAACGGCAAACCGCCGAGGAAACGCCCGGCGGGCAAGCCATACCGGCGGTGTTGGCGAAGCCGAACTGCGCCGGATTGGCGATCGCTTCGGCGAACAGCTTGTTGACGTCCACCCGCACGATATTGCCGCCGCCCTGCGCCAGCAGACGGTCTTCACTTTGATTATAGAAATCGGTCAGCTGGGCGGCCTGCGCACTCAGGCTGTCATACGCCGCGATAAGCTGCGCGGCGATCGCCTGCTGCACCTGAGGAATGGCGCTGCCCTGCTTCGCCGCGGCGGCCAACGCCGCGTGGATCGCCTGCGTGCGTGAAGCGTTGTCCGGCGTCGCCACCGAATTAAGCGTGGCATAGGCCGCCTGGATCGCCGCCCCCTGCACCGGCGACAGCGCCTGTTGAATGATCAATTCCATCAGCTGCGGCGTGGAGCCGATGTTCGGCACCGTTGGCACGATCACCGTGCCGGCGCCGGCGTTCAGCAGCGAATGCACCTGCGCAGCGGCGGCCGCAGCGCTGTTATAGGCCACGCCGGGCGCGGTAGCGGCATTCAGCGCCGCCGCCGCCAGATCGTTGCCGCCGATCCAATGAATATACAGCCCGTCGCCGTCGGCCTGGCCATTGACCCGGTTCAGATAGCGCTGCACCTGATCCTGGGTGTTGTCGACCGGGTTCAGGCCCGGCACCGCCACGGCGCCGCCGGCGGCGTAGTTTTCACCGCCGTTGTCCGAAGCCACCAGCGCCGCCCCGATGCGTTGCGCCAACGCTTCGTCGTACAACAAGTGCTGGTTGCCGTCATAGGTGAACCGGCCGTTGTTGCCGGTATCGCTCAGGCTGTCGCCAAAGACGTACAGTTGATCGTACGCCTGAGCCGGTAGGGTCACACTGCAAAGTAGCGCCACTGCAAGCGCCGCCGGGCGGGGCATGCACGTTATTTTTAGAGGCATGAATCGACTCCTGAGAGCCTGCAAATGAAGGCAATGTCGTTTTTATCGTTGACCGGTTTTCCACCGGCCATGTAGTAACTATTGTCGGCTTTTTCGTCACGTCAAGCGGGCTGATGACAAAACAATCAGAGGCTTGCCAAGTTCGGCGCTACGAGCGATGATTACTGTTCATAAACACAGCATAAGGACAGTCAGGATGGCAGACGAACGTTGCGGTTGGGTGACGGCCGATCCGTTGTATCTCGAGTATCACGACAAGGAATGGGGCGCGCCCACCACCGACGCGCGCGAACTGTTTGAAATGCTGTGTCTGGAGGGGCAACAGGCCGGCCTTTCCTGGATCACCGTTCTGAAAAAGCGCGAGAATTACCGTCGCGCTTTCCACGGTTTCGATCCGCAGCGTGTCGCCGCCATGACCACAGAGGACGTGGAAAACCTGCTGCAGGACAGCGGCATCATCCGCCACCGCGGCAAGATAGAAGCCATCATCACCAACGCCAAAGCCTATCTGGCGATGGAAGCGGCCGGCGAAGATTTCGTCGCTTTCATTTGGGACTTCGTCGGCGGCCGGCCGCAGCTCAATCGCTGGCAGGCGCTGAACCAGGTGCCGGCCAAAACCGAACAGTCCGACGCCATGTCCAAAGCGCTGAAAAAGCGCGGCTTCAAGTTTATCGGCTCCACCATTTGTTACGCCTTCATGCAGGCCAGCGGGCTGGTGAACGATCATCTGACGGGGTGCATCTGCTACCCAAAGCCACGGTGATCCGCCCCTGTGGACCGGAGGATATCGAACGGCTGATGGCGCTGTGGCTGCCCAGCACCATCGCCGCCCATCCGTTCGTGGCGGAAAAGTACTGGCGTGAGAGCGCCGCGCTGGTGCGGGAAAACTACCTGCCGCGCGCTCAAAGCTGGGCCTGCTGGCATCACGACGAGATCGTCGGCTTTATCAGCGTGCTGGACGAGCAGTTCATCGGCGCGCTGTTTGTCGATCGGGCGTTTCACGGCCGCGGCATCGCCCAGGCGCTAATGACGCACGTGCAGCAGCGCTACCGCCGGCTCAGCCTGGAGGTGTACCAGCAGAACCTGCGTGCCTGCGCGTTCTACCACAAGCACGGCTTTCAGGTGATGCAGCGCCTGTTCAATGAAGAAACCCAGGCCTATACGCTGATCATGAACTGGTCGGCAGTCGAAAATTCAACCCATTAGGCTTAAAAAAGGCGCATCCGCACCCCGGATGCGCGCAATTAGGAATCCGCTGCATAGCGCCGCCCGGCGTTTTGTCGCATAACTCCCCCCAGCACTTCCCCGCGCTCATCATTTGTCACGTTTTTCTCCGGAACTGCCGGCGAGTCAACGCGTCATAGTAGCGCGATGACGCGCGCCCCACCTGCGTCGCCTATTTTTTGCGCCCCCGTTTTGGGCAGGCGCGTACAGATTTTGATGCCATTAAGGACAAGAACATGAAAAAACGCATTGCAATTATTGCCGGCGCAGTGAGCGTAGCGCTCACGCTGTCGGCCTGTACCACTAACCCATACACCGGCGAATCCGAAGTCGGCAAATCAGGCATCGGCGCAGGCCTCGGGGCCGCATTGGGCGCCGGTGTCGGCGTGCTGTCCTCTTCCAAGAAAGATCGCGGCAAGGGCGCGCTGATCGGCGCGGCGGCCGGTGCGGCACTGGGCGGTGGCGCAGGTTATTACATGGACGTGCAGGAAGCCAAACTGCGCGACAAGATGAAAGGCACCGGCGTCAGCGTCACCCGCCAGGGCGACAACATCGTGCTGAACATGCCGAACAACGTGACCTTCGACAGCAGCAGCGCCACGCTGAAACCGGCGGGCGCCAACACCCTGACCGGCGTCGCCATGGTGCTGAAAGAGTACCCGAAAACCGCGGTCAACGTTGTCGGCTACACCGACAGTACCGGCTCCCGCTCGCTCAACATGAACCTGTCGCAGCAGCGCGCCGACGGCGTAGCCAGTGCGCTGATCACCCAGGGCGTGGCGGCAAACCGTATCCGCACCACCGGTGCCGGCCCGGACAACCCGATCGCCTCCAACAGCACCGCGGAAGGCAAGGCGCAAAACCGCCGCGTCGAGATCACCCTCAGCCCGCTGCAGTAATCCCGTGCGGGGCGCGCAACCGGCGCCCCGCCGCCTCCCTGCGATTTTCTCCTTACCCTTCAATACTCCCGCCCGCACATCGGGTATGGTAGTCTCCTTGGCAATTAACCGCAGGAGGGATCGGCTGTGAGCACTGTCAAGGCAACGCGCGCCTCAGGGCGCGCCACCATCAGCGATGTGGCCAGCATCGCCAAAACCGGCAAGACCAGCGTGTCACGCTATCTGAATGGTGAACAACACCTGCTTTCCGACGATCTCAAACAGCGCATCGAACAGGCGATCCGGCAGCTCGACTACCGGCCAAGCCAGATGGCGCGCAGTCTAAAGGGCGGCCAGACCCGCCTGATCGGCCTGATCCTCGCCGATATCACCAACCCCTATTCGGTGGACGTGATGCGCGGCATCGAGGCCGCCTGCCGCCAGCACGGCTTTACCCTGCTGGTGTGTAACACCAACAACGAAGTCAATCAGGAACAGCACTACCTGCAGCTGCTCAGCAGTTACCGGGTGGAAGGCATCGTGGTCAACGCGGTCGGCATGCGCGAGGAAGCGTTATCCACGCTGCAACAGTCGATGCTGCCGATGGTACTGATCGACCGCAAAATCCCCGACTTCGCCTGCGACGTGGTGGGCCTGAACAACCGCGAAGCCGCCACCGTCGCCACCGAACATCTGCTGCAACAAGGTTTCGAAGCAATCCTGTTCCTCAGCGAGCCGCTCGGTACGGTCAATACCCGTCTCGAACGCCTGCACGCTTTCAGACACACCATGGCGCAGCACCCCACGCTGTTGGCGGAGCAGGCCGAAACGCCGCTCAACGATCGGCAGAAGCTGGAGCAGGTGCTGAGCGATTTCAGCGGCCGCCATCGCGGCATGCGCAAGGCGGTGATCTCCGCTAACGGCGCCCTGACGCTGCAGGTGGCGCGCGCCATGCGCCGGCTCGGCATTCAGTGGGGCAACGACATCGGCCTGCTGGGCTTCGACGAGCTGGAGTGGGCGGAGCTGGCGGGCGTCGGCATCACCACGCTGAAACAGCCCACCTACCAAATGGGGCACGCGGCGCTGGAGCGGCTGGTGCAGCGCATTCAGGGCCTGGCTGCCCCCAGCGGCGAGCAGATGTTCTCCGGCGAGCTGATCGTCCGCGGCTCCACCACCCGCTAACCCGCCTTCTCCGGGGCCGTTGCCCGCCCCGCCCTCATCGGCTGTTTTTTGCTCAGCTTCGTGATTGCGATCATATTTTTACACTCTGTCGCTTTCCGCTGGAACCGGTTCCATTTAACGTACCGGTAACAGCAGCGGCGGCGACAATGCCGCCTCAGGAGTCAAAATGAAAACAGAAATCATCGTGGTCACCGGTGCCTACGGCACCGATACCGTCAAACAACACGGCGGCCAGCGCGCGCTGTTGCCCATCATCGCCGGCGCAGGCGCCGACGGGGTGGAGATCCGCCGCGAACTGTTCGCCGCCGGCGAACTGGACAGCCTGCCGGCCCTGGCGCAAGAGATCGATCGCCAGCAGCTGTTCGCCGTCTACTCCGCCCCTGAGGCGCTGTTCACCCCGCAACATACGCTGAACCCTAACCTGCCGGCGCTGCTGGCGGAAGCGCAGGCGCTGAACGCGCGCCGGCTGAAGCTTTCCCTCGGCCATTTCCGCCCCGGCTTCGATTTTACCGAGCTGAAAGTGGCGCTGGAGCAGCACCCGGTCAAACTGGTGGTCGAAAACGATCAGACGCCGGACTGCGGCATTTTGTCGATGCTGAACGCCTTTTTCCACGCCGCGGAAGATAGCCACCTGCCGGTCAGCATGACCTTCGATATGGCCAACTGGCTGTGGGTGGGGCAAGACGCCTTTGCCGCCGCCGAACGCCTGGCCCGCCACGTCGGTTACGTGCACGTCAAAGCCGCCACCCAAGGCCCGCGCGGCTGGCGCGCCGTCGCGCTGGACGATACCGACGGCAGCTGGCGCGATCTGCTGGCCCGCCTGCCGCACGATGCGCCGCGCGGCATCGAATTCCCGTTGCAGGGCGATGATCTGGAAGCAGTCACCCGCCATTACGTCAATATCTTGCGTGCGGAGTAACCCCATGATGACAACGTTAACGGCAACGACGGCGCAGCAGGCGCCCCTGGATGTGGTCACGCTGGGCGAAGCCATGGCGATGTTCGTGGCGGCGCAAACCGGCGATTTGGCGGAGGTGGAAACCTTCACCAAACGCATCGCCGGCGCCGAACTAAACGTGGCGATCGGCCTGGCGCGTCTGGGCATGAACGTCGGCTGGGTCAGCCGCGTCGGCAACGATTCGTTCGGCCGCTTCACCCTGCAGCAGCTGAAAAAAGAAGGCATCAACTACCGGCAGGTGACGGTCGACGGCCACTATCCCACCGGTTTTCAGGTGAAATCCAAAACCACCGATGGTACCGATCCCAGCGTGGAATACTTCCGCAAAGGCTCGGCGGCCAGCCACCTGTCGGTCGCCGATTTCGACCCTGAGTATTTCGGTTCCGCACGCCACCTGCACCTGAGCGGCGTTGCAGCGGCGCTGTCCAGCGAGTCGCTGGCCCTGTGCCACCATGCGGCGCGCGAAATGCGCGCCATGGGCAAAACCATTTCGTTCGACCCCAACCTGCGTCCGGTGCTGTGGCCTAGCCGCGAGGTGATGATCGAGCAGCTGAACCAGCTGGCATTCGCCGCCGACTGGGTGCTGCCGGGGCTGAAAGAGGGGCAGATCCTCACCGGCCAATCGACGCCGGAAGGCATCGCCGATTTCTATCTGGAACGCGGCGTGCAGGCGGTGATCATCAAAACCGGCCCGGACGGCGCCTGGTTTAAAACCGCCGCCGGTGACAAGGCGGCAGTGGCCGCAGTGAAGGTCGACAACGTGGTGGATACCGTCGGTGCCGGTGATGGCTTTGCCGTCGGCACCCTCAGCGCCCTGCTGGAAGGAAAAACGCTGATACAGGCGGTGCAGCGCGGCAACAAAATCGGTTCGCTGGCGATCCAGGCCATCGGCGACAGCGAAGGCCTGCCAACCCGCGCGGCGCTGGCCGAATAACAATAAAAAAAAACGACTTCTCCGCATGACGTCAGCCTCTGGCCCTACAACCGGGACGCGTCGGGAGAGCATCTGCCCCTTTGTCTTGCATGCCCAGCGTGCCGGGCGAAGGGGATGCAACACCACTGAAGGATACTGAACATGAACAAAGCGACTGTCGCGGCCAAACGCTGGTGGTACATCATGCCCATCGTGTTTATCACCTACAGCCTGGCCTATCTCGATCGCGCCAACTTCAGCTTCGCCTCTGCCGCCGGCATCAATGAAGATCTCGGCATCACCAAAGGCATGGCCTCGCTGCTGGGTGCGCTGTTTTTCCTCGGTTATTTCTTCTTCCAAATTCCCGGCGCCATCTACGCCGAACGCCGCAGCGTCAAAAAATTGATCTTCTGGTGCCTGATCCTGTGGGGCGGTTGCGCCTCGCTGACCGGCGTGGTCAGCAATATCCCGATGTTGGCCGCCATCCGCTTTATCCTCGGCGTGGTGGAAGCGGCAGTGATGCCGGCGATGCTGATCTACATCAGCAACTGGTTCACTAAATCGGAACGGTCACGCGCCAATACTTTCCTGATCCTCGGCAACCCGGTGACGGTGCTGTGGATGTCGGTGGTGTCCGGTTATCTCATTCACGCTTTCGGCTGGCGCGAAATGTTCATCATCGAGGGCATTCCGGCGGTTATCTGGGCGTTCTGCTGGTGGGTGCTGGCGAAAGACAAACCGGCGCAGGCCGGCTGGCTGAGCGCCGAGGAGAAACTGGCGCTGCAACAGCAGCTGGACGAAGAGCAGAAAGGCATCAAGGCCGTGCGCAACTACGGCGAAGCCTTCCGTTCGCGCAACGTGATCCTGCTGTGCGTGCAGTACTTCGCCTGGAGCATCGGCGTGTACGGCTTCGTGCTGTGGCTGCCTTCCATCCTGCGCAGCGGCATGCAGATGGGCATGGTGGAAGCCGGCTGGCTGTCGGCGGTGCCTTATCTGGCGGCGACCATCGCCATGATCGTGGTCTCCTGGGCGTCGGACAAAATGCAAAACCGCAAGCTGTTCGTCTGGCCGCTGCTACTGATCGGCGCGCTGGCGTTCTTCGGCTCTTACGCCGTCGGCACCAACCACTTCTGGATCTCCTACGGCCTGCTGGTGGTCGCCGGCGCCGCGATGTACGCCCCCTACGGGCCGTTCTTCGCCATCATTCCGGAAATGCTGCCGAAAAACGTCGCCGGGGGCGCCATGGCGCTGATCAACAGCATGGGCGCGCTGGGGTCGTTCTTCGGTTCGTGGTTCGTCGGCTATCTGAATGGCGCCACCGGCAGCCCGGCGGCCTCTTACATGTTTATGGCCATCGCACTGGTGGTGGCGGTGGTGCTGACGCTGATCGTCAAACCCGCCCGCAACGAGATCCAGCCGCAATTGGCTTGATCCGGTTATACTTTTTATCTGTTAACCCAACCGGGGGGGCGCCATGCCCCCTTTGGCCCAGCTGGAGTTCGTGATGAAGCCTTCTATCGTATTGTACAAAAGCCTGCCTGCCGATCTGCGTGAACGTCTGGAACAGCACTTCACCGTGCACGCCTTCAACGGCCTGCAGCCGGAGAACCGCGACGAACTGCGCCAGGCGCTGCAGCAGGCCGAAGGGATCATCGGTTCCGGCGGTAAAATTGACGAAGCCTTCCTGCAGCAGGCACCCAAACTGCGCGCGGCCTCGACCGTTTCCGTCGGCTACGACAACTTCGACGTCGAGGCGCTCAACGCCCATAACGTGCTGCTGATGCACACCCCGACGGTGCTGACCGAAACCGTCGCCGACACCATCATGAGCCTGGTGCTGGCGACCGCGCGCCGGGTGGTGGAAGTGGCCGAGCGGGTAAAGGCCGGCGAATGGCGCGGCAGCATCGGGCCGGACTGGTTCGGCGTCGACGTGCACCATAAAACCATCGGCATCCTCGGCATGGGGCGCATCGGCCTGGCGCTGGCGCAGCGCGCGCATTTCGGTTTCGGCATGCCGGTGCTGTACAACGCCCGCCGCACGCATGAAGAGGCGGAACAGCGCTTCAACGCGCGCCGCTGCGATCTGGACACCCTGCTGGCCGAGTCGGATTTCGTTTGCATCACGCTGCCGCTGACCGAACAAACCTTCCACATGATCGGCCGCGATCAGCTGGCGAAAATGAAGAAAAGCGGCATTCTGATCAACGCCGGCCGCGGGCCGGTGGTGGATGAGCAGGCGCTGATCGAAGCGCTGCAAAACGGCGTGATCCACGCCGCCGGGTTGGACGTGTTCGAGAAAGAGCCGCTGCCGGCCAACTCGCCGCTGCTCAGCATGCCGAACGTGGTGGCGTTGCCGCACATCGGCTCCGCCACCCATGAAACGCGCTACGGCATGGCCGCCTGCGCGGTGGATAATTTGATCGCCGCGTTGACCGGCACGGTGAAAGAAAACTGCGTCAACCCGCAGCTGTTGCGGAAATAACTCAGCGCGGCCGGTGGTCTGCAGATAACCGGCCGTGTTGCTCTTCCTGCTGCGGCGCGAACAGCGCCTGCAGCTGATGTTCTTCGGCAAAGAGCTGCAATTCGGCATCCTGAATTGCCTGAACGATCTCTTCTCGCCAGTTTTTGTCCGTCATCGCTAACCTCCTTTGATGTTCATCGTTTAATCTGCCGCAGCGCGCGCGCAAAGCCAAGCCGAATCAATCCGAAAACGCTCCGCCCTTCCTCTCCTCCCCGAAAAACCCCCGCAGGGAGGAGGCCATTTTTCCACCGTTTGCCACACTGGGCGCTACCCTGCGAAAAAACGCTTCCTGCCGCGCGTAAGGAGAGCCATGAAACTGTTACCCCTGCCCTTGTTGATGCTGCTGTCGCCTTCGGCGCTGGCCGGCTGGACGCTGCCGGGCTTCCCGGCCTTCGACGAAGCGGCCGCCGGGCTGTTCGCCAGCCAGGCCGCGCTGCCCAAAGGCCAGCTGCCGCTGCGGCTGTATCAGGATAACCACTGCTGGCAGCCGGCCGAGGCGGTGAAGCTTAACCAGACGCTGTCGCTGCAGCCCTGCGGCACTCATCCGCCGGTCAGCTGGCGGCAGTTCCGCACCGGCGACTATCAGGTGCGTATCGACACCCGCAGCGGCACGCCGACGCTGCAGCTCAGCCTGAGCAGCGCGCCGGAAAACACCGCCGTTGCCGTCCGCAGCTGCCCGCGCTGGGACGGCAAGCCGGTCACGGTCGACGTCGCCTCCACCTTCGCCGAAGGCGAAACGCTGCGCGATTTCTATTCCGGCCAAACGGCGCAGGTGAGCCAGGGGAAAATCACGCTGCAGCCCGCCGCCGCCAGCGGCGGCCTGTTGCTGCTGGAATCCGCCGCCACGGCGAAACCGGCGGCGTTCAGCTGGCATAACGCCACGGTCTACTTCGTGCTGACCGATCGCTTTGAGAACGGCAACCCGGCCAATGACCACAGCTACGGGCGCCGCAGCGACGGCCTGCAGGAAATAGGCACCTTTCACGGCGGCGATCTGGCCGGCCTGACGCAGAAACTGGATTATCTGCAGCAGCTGGGCGTCAACGCCTTGTGGATCAGCTCGCCGCTGGAGCAGATCCACGGCTGGGTTGGCGGCGGCACCAAAGGCGATTTCCCGCATTACGCCTATCACGGCTATTACGCGCTGGACTGGACTCGCCTCGACGCCAACATGGGCACCGAACAGGAGCTGCGCACGCTGGTCGAGCAGGCGCATCGGCGCGGCATTCGCATTCTGTTCGACGTGGTGGTGAACCATGTCGGTTACGCCACGCTGGCGGATATGCAGACGTTCCACTTCGGCTCGCTGTATCTGCAAGGTACAGAGGTGGAGAAAACCCTGGGGAAAAACTGGAGCGACTGGCGCCCCGGACCGGGGCAAAACTGGCACAGCTTCAACGACTACATCAACTTCAGCGACAAAGCGGGCTGGCGCCAATGGTGGGGGAAAAACTGGATCCGCACCGACATCGGCGACTATGACTCACCGGGCTATGACGACCTGACGATGTCGCTGGCCTTCCTGCCGGACATCAAAACCGAAGCGCCCGGCGCCAGCGGCCTGCCGCTGTTCTATCGCCACAAACCCGACACCGCCGCGCGCGACATTCCCGGCGCCACCACCCGTGATTACCTGACCGTCTGGCTCAGCCAGTGGGTGCGCGATTACGGCATCGACGGTTTTCGCGTCGATACCGCCAAGCACGTGGAAAAACCGACACTGGCGCTGTTGAAGCAGCGCGCCACGGCGGCATTGGCGGCGTGGAAAGCGGAGCATCCGCAGCAGGCGCTGGATGACGCGCCGTTTTGGATGACCGGCGAGGCCTGGGGCCACGGGGTGATGAAAAGCGACTATTACCAAAACGGCTTCGACGCGATGATCAACTTCGACTTCCAGGACCAGGCGGCGCAGGCATTGGGCTGCTTTGCCGACATCGATGCCACCTACCGGCAGATGGCCGAGCGGCTGCAGGATTTCAACGTGCTGAGCTACCTCTCTTCACACGACACCCGGCTGTTCTTCGCCAGCGACGCCAAAGGCTCGCTGCCGCTGCAACAGCGGGCGGCTAACCTGCTGTTGCTGGCGCCGGGCGCGGTGCAGATTTACTACGGCGATGAAAGCGGCCGCCCGCTCGGCCCAACCGGTTCCGATCCGCTGCAGGGTACCCGCTCCGACATGAACTGGCGTGAGCTGCTGGGGGAAAAAGCCCCGCTGCTGGCCCACTGGCAACGGTTGGGGCAGTTCCGCGCTCGCCATCCGGCGATCGGCGGCGGCGTGCAAACCCCGCAGCCGCACGCCACCTACTACGCCTTCAGCCGCCGGCTCGGCGACGATAAGGTGATGGTGGTGTGGGCCGGCGAACGGTCACAATAATCCAGCGTAATATGCTGCTAATCGGCCAATGGGCGAAGTTTGTGCCCATTGGTCGATTTGTCGGCCGCGTTGCAGCGGGATTTGTCTGGCGGTATGGTGGGGGATTACCTGCTAAGAAACAGTACTGCTGCACCTATGACTTTCTCACTTTTCGGCGAAAAATTTACCCGTTATGCGGGCATTACCCGTTTGATGGACGACCTGAACGAAGGCCTGCGCACCCCCGGTGCCATCATGCTCGGCGGCGGCAACCCGGCGCAGATCCCAGAGATGGAAGCCTACTTCAAACAGCTGTGCCAGGAGATGCTCGATCAGGGCAAACTGACCGAAGCGCTGTGCAACTACGACGGCCCGCAAGGCAAGGACGCGCTGCTGAAAGCGCTGGCCAATCTGCTGCGCGACGAGCTCGGCTGGGAGATTTCGCCACAGAATATTGCACTGACGAACGGCAGCCAAAGCGCGTTTTTCTACTTGTTCAACCTGTTCGCCGGCCGCTATGCCGACGGTTCGCGCCGCCGCGTGCTGTTCCCATTGGCGCCGGAATATATCGGCTATGCCGACGCCGGGCTGGACGAAGGGCTGTTCGTCTCCGCCAAGCCGAACATCGAGCTGCTGCCGGATGGCCAGTTCAAGTATCACGTTGATTTCGAACACCTCACCATCGGCGACGACATCGGCATGATCTGCGTTTCACGGCCGACCAACCCGACCGGCAACGTGATCACCGACGAAGAGCTGATGAAGCTCGACCTGCTGGCGCAGCAGCGCGATATTCCGCTGGTGATCGACAACGCCTACGGCGTGCCGTTCCCCGGCATCATCTTCAGCGACGCCACGCCGCTGTGGAACCCGAACACCATCCTGTGCATGAGCCTGTCCAAACTCGGCCTGCCGGGCTCGCGCTGCGGCATCGTGATCGCCGACGAGAAGGTGATCACCGCGCTGACCAACATGAACGGCATCATCAGCCTGTCGCCGGGCAGCATGGGGCCGGCGATGGCGACAGAAATGATCGCGCGCGGCGATCTGCTGCGCCTGTCGAACGAGGTGATTCGCCCGTTCTACAAACAGCGCGTCGAGCACACCATCGAGATTATCCGCCGCTACCTGTCGCCGGAGCGCTGCCTGATCCACAAACCGGAAGGGGCTATCTTCCTCTGGCTGTGGTTCAAGGATCTGCCGATCACCACCGAAGTGCTGTATCAGCGCCTGAAAAAGCGCGGCGTGCTGATGGTGCCGGGCCACTACTTCTTCCCGGGGCTGGAGCACGACTGGCCGCACACCCACCAGTGCATGCGCATGAACTACGTGCCCGACCCGGAGAAAATCGAGCGCGGCGTGGCGATCCTGGCGGAAGAGATCGAGCGCGCGCATCAGGAAGGCTAACGCCAGCTGATTGAAAATCGACCGATAAAGATATACGATGCATATATCGTATATCTTTTTTTGGAGGGCTAGCGATGACCCGCATCGTGATCGATTTACCTGAAGAAGACCTGCGGCAGCTCGACAATCTGAAAAATATCCGCCACGTTCCCCGGGCCGAAATCATCCGTCAGGCCGTCTCCCGTTATCTGACGGAGAACCACGTTGAAGATCCCAGCAATGCTTTCGGGCTCTGGTCCGGGGCGATGGGCGATGGCGTAGACTACGAAAATCGTCAGCGCGAGGAGTGGGAATAATGGTGGCTCAACGGGCGTTATTCGACACAAATATCCTGATCGATTATCTCAACGGCATTCCTCAAGCCAAAGACGTTCTGACCGCATACCACATCAACCCGGCTATTAGCGCCATCACCTGGATGGAAGTGATGGTGGGTGCCAAAAAACAGGGGCCAGCGCTGGAGCTGAAAACGCGCCAGTTTTTAGGGCAATTCCTGCTGCTGCCTATTACCGATGAAGTTGCCGAACGCGCCGTAGAACTGCGCCACTCACAGCATGTGAAGCTGCCGGACGCCATTATCTGGGCCACCGCGCAGGTGGGGTTCCGGACGCTCATCTCCCGCAATCCCAAAGATTTCGGCACTGACAACGGCGTGTTAATGCCTTACCGGCTGTAGTCGGGCAGCCTTACAGCGTCCAGAACAGCACCGCCAGCAGCTGCGGCGACATGATGCGCAGGAACATCGCCAGCGGATACACGGTGGCGTAAGACAGCGCGGCGGCGCCGCTGGTGGGATGCAGACCGTTGGCGAAGGCCAGCGCCGGCGGATCGGTCATCGATCCCGCCAGCATGCCGGACAGCGTCAGGTAGTTCATCTTGCCCACCGTGCGCGCCAGAATACCGACGCTCAGCAGCGGAATGGCGGTGATCAATGCGCCATAACCAATCCACGTCAGCCCTTCGCCGTGCAACAACGTATCGATGAAGTTGCCGCCCGACTTCAATCCGACCACCGCCAGAAACAGCACGATGCCCAGTTCGCGCAGCGCCAGGTTGGCGCTCGGCGGCATAAACCAATACAGCTTGCCGATGCTGCCGATGCGCCCCAGGATCAACGCGGCCACCAGCGGCCCGCCGGCCAACCCCAGCCGCAATGCCGCCGGGAAGCCGGGCACGAACAGCGGAATGGAGCCGAGCAGCACCCCGAGCCCGATGCCGATAAAGACCGGCAGCATCTGCACCTGCTGCAGTTTTTGTTGGGCGTTGCCGACGATTGCCGTCACCGCGTCGATGGCCTCCGGTCGACCGACCAGGTTGAGAATATCGCCGAACTGCAGCGTCACGTTGCTGCCGGCCACCAGCTCCACGCCGGCGCGGTTGAGGCGTGAAATCACCACGTCATACTTCTGCTTCAGGTTCAGATCGCGGATTTTCTTGCCCAGCACCTGCTCGTTGGTCACCACCGCCCTCACCACCTGCAGCGCGGTGCCACGCGTCGACAGCGAGGCATCCACCTCTTCGCCGATCACCAGCCGGGCATTTTCCAGATCTTCGCGTTTGCCCACCAGATGCAGGTAGTCGCCAAGCTCCAGCCGCTCGTGCGGCGCCGGCACCATCAGCAGCTCCCCGCGTTTGAGGCGCGAACAGACGATCGCTTCACCGTTGAGCAGCGGCACCTGCTTGATCGCCATGCCCTGCAGATTGGGATTGCGCACCGCCACGTTCATGGCGTGCAGCAGCTCACGCTGATTGCCCAGGCTGCTTTCAAACGCCTGCGCCTCGCGCTCGATGTTGATGCGGAAAAACAGCCGGATCAGCCACATCACCAGCAGAATGCCGCATATGCCGAACGGATAGGCCATGGCGTAGCCCATGCCCATCCCGTCCACCAACGCCGGATCGGAACCGAGATCGGTCAGGATTTGTTGACCGGCACCCAGCGCCGGAGTGTTGGTGACCGCGCCTGAGAACACGCCGAGGATAATCGGCAGCGGCACGTCGAACAGCTTGTGCACCGCCGCCGCCACGACGCCGCCGGTCAGCACCAGCAGCACCGCGAAGGCGTTGAGGCGCAGACCAGAGACGCGCAGCGAAGAGAAGAAACCGGGGCCGACCTGAATACCGATGGTGTAGACAAACAGGATCAGGCCGAACTCCTGGATAAAGTGCAGCATGTCCCCGTTCAGGCTGATTTGCCCGCTCTGGGCGAAGTGACCGACCAGGATGCCGCCGAACAGCACGCCGCCGATGCCCAGTCCGACGCTATACAGCTTCCAGTTCCCCATCCACAGCCCAATGACGGCCGCCAGCGCCAACATGCTGACGGTCAGGGCGATATCGCTCATAGGTCACATCCTTGCCAAAGTTGAATCGGGAATTCACGGTTAAAAGCACACAATTAACAAGGATTATGACATCGGACAAACGGGGGGACTGTGGCGTGCGCCACATAACGCAGCGGGGGAGATCCGTCTGGATCTCCCCCGCATGATGATGACCGTTTTTCAGTCGGTTATTTGGCTTCCAGCTCCGGCGTCGCACCGATGGCGATGCGCTGCGGCTGCAAGGCTTCCGGCACCTGACGCACCAGATCGATGTGCAGCAGGCCATTTTCAAATTTAGCCTCGGACACCTGCAGATGCTCCGCCAGGGTGAAGGTCAGCTGGAACTCTTTGCACACCAGGCCTTGATGCAGGTATTCGACCTGTTTTTCCGGCGGCGTAGGTTTACCGCTAACGGTCAACCGCGGCCCTTCCACCTCGATATTCAGCTCGCTCTGCCGGAAACCGGCCAGCGCCAGAGAAATGCGGTAGTGATTGTCATCGCTTTTCTCGATGTTGTACGGTGGGAACCCCTGGGGTTCCTGGCCCCCCATTGAACTGGCCAATTTATCAAAACCAATCCACTGACGCAGAAGCGGAGATAAATCGTAATTACGCATAGGAACAACTCCTTTCATTAAGCGAGATGTGTTTATTCAGCCCCCTGACGGCAGGCTAGGTATTATTTACCGGCAGCGTACCTGCCGGCGAAACGGAAATTTATTTAATTTCGATGCGGCGCGGTTTTAATGTTTCCGGCACGATGCGTTGCATGTCGATATACAACAGGCCATTCTCCAGTTTGGCGCCTTTAATTTGAATATGTTCGGCCAGCTGGAATTTACGCTCGAAATTACGCTCGGCGATGCCCTGGTATAAATAGGTTTTTTCTGCCGGTTCGTTATTGTGCGCCCCGCGCACGATCAGCAGATTATCTTGCGTGGTGATCTCCAGCTCCTGCTCGGCAAACCCGGCTACCGCGATGGCAATGCGATAATGATTTTCGTCCACCAGCTCGACATTATAAGGCGGATAACCGCCGTTGCCCTGACTCTGACCGGCTTCCAGCGCGTTGAACAAGCGATCGAAACCAATGGCGGAACGGTATAGCGGGGAAAGATCAAAATTACGCATAAAACAGCCTCCTAAGGCACTTCAGCGAGGTTGAAATAAATACGCCTTCCACTCTGGACAGGCTAATTAAGCCAGAATTCCCTTACGGCGAATTCTCAATTCGGCTCTGATGATAAAATGGGGGTTGATTTCATCAATTCAACAGGCGAGGATCAAAAAAACTTCGCACCGATTAGGCGAAAGTTTTTTTACCACTTACACTAAAGTGAGAGAGCCGCCACAGAGCGGGATTTTGCTTCTTTAAAAGCAGCAACAGGATGTTATAAATCAGCTTAATTTAGGGGAACAGCAACCCTGCAGGATGGATTAATGACGACGATGAAAGCGATAGCGACGGGCTGCATGTTGTTGGCGACCAGCGGTTGCTCCAGCGTGATGAGCCATACTGGCCCGAATCAGGGTTACTACCCCGGCACCCGCGCCAGCGTGGACATGCTGAAGGACGACAACACCAGCTGGGCGATGATGCCGCTGGTGGCGCTGGATCTGCCGTTTTCCGCAGTGATGGACACCGTACTGCTGCCTTACGACTATCTGCGTTCCGGCAACGACGCCACCGCAGACTCGCCAAAAGCGCGCATCCTGCGCAGCGAGCAGCAGAATCTGGCGGCAACCGGCAATCCCGGCGAAGGCAACGACAGCACCGCCACCCACTAGTCGCGCACGCAGCGGGCCGCCAGGCCCGCCTTACACCTCAACCACAAAGATCTGGTTGAACCCCGCTATCTCGCGCATAAACGCCACTTTCTTGCCATCCGGTGAAAACACCACGGCATCCGCCGACGGCGGCTGCGCGCTGCGCTGCGTTAAACGCTGCAGGCGGCCGCCGGCGACCTCGCACAGCATCACGCTGTTGTCGCACACCAAGGCAATCGCCCCGCCCTGCGGGTGCCAGCTGAACGCTGACTGGATGTCATGCTCGCTGCGGCTCACCTGCCGCGGCTCCCCGCCGTTCGGCGACACCGTCCACAGCTGCACCACGCCGCCGTCGTCCTTCATCAAAAATGCGATTTGGCTGCCGTCCGGCGAGCTGCGCAGCCAATGGCGCGGCGCACCGGCAACGCCCGGATAACGACGATCGCCGGTAAAGGTTACCCGCCGCTGCCTGACGCCCTGCGGCGGCGCCGGCAACTCGCTTTCCGTCCCCTGCAGCGGCAAAGCGCCCGCCCTGGCGTAATCGGCATCGTTCTCCGGCAGATCGACAATAAACACCTCCGGCAGCTTCTCGCCGGCGGCGGACAGCGTATCGCCGATGAACGCCAACGCCCAGCGCTGCCGGCTGCCATCGGCCTTACGGTAACCCTCGCGGCCGATCCAGCCTTCTTCGTAAGCGCGATTGATCTGATCGCTGCCCGGCTGCGGCTGCGGCACCGTCTCGCTGACCAGCACGCAATAGTGGCTACCGTCATATTCGCGCGGGTGCTGTTTCGGCGGATTGACCCCGTGCAGCGGCACGGCCACCCCGACGTTGCGCAGATCGCGCGCCGGATCGCGTTCGTGCATGACGTGGTCGTTGTAGGTAAAGCTGAGGCGGCTGCCGTCCGGACTGAAAACGTGCACATGGCTGCCGCCGCGCAGCGCACCTGGCGTGTAGGGGGCGGTGATATCCAGCGCGTCGAGGGTGATGGCCAACTCGCGATCCGGTTCGCTGACGATCACCCCGCGGCGGTGGTGAAAATCATACTGCCAGGCACTGTCCGGGTGCTCCGGGCCGTGGATAAAGGCATAGCGCGCCGGCGCATCGGGGCTGACCGTGACCACGCCGACGTGGGCACCGTGCTGGGCGCGATAAACCACCTCCACCGCGCCGCTGGCGACGTTGACCCGCTCGATGCTCAGACCGGTGAAAGAGGCGCCGCGCGGGCGCACGTCATAAGCCAGCCATTGGCTGTCCGGCGTCCAGACGTTGATATTGGTTAACTGATGCCCGCGAGGGTCGAAAGTCAGTTGTTTTTCCCGATGGCTCATGGCGGTTCTCCTGCGCATGCCGGCACTGAGTCGCCATCTTACCGGATCGGCGACAGCGTTTCACATGGCCTGCGCGGGTAAGGCGGGAGGATTTTTCGGTTCGAAATGACGCAATTATTTTTCAGCGTCTTATCATTTAAACCGAACGACGGCGTCGGCAGGAAATAAGCGGCCGATTAGGCGTTCGCATTCCTGGCGGCGAAACTCAACGGCGCCCATGCCGTATAGGCGGATGCCGCGAGCGCTATTTTTTTCATTCTCATTTCCTTCATCAAAATAAGTCAGCGGCAGCACCTTCCTTAACGCAAATAAATAAAAAATCGTGTCGCTAAACGACAGGTTAATGATTATTTTCAACGCCAACGCGATGCTCTTCCCCGGCCGTTGCCGCTGGCGGGCCGGGTTGCCCGGCGGTCGGGCGACGGGGTTTACAATCAATACAAAAAAGTACAAACTGGTTTTTTAAGTCCAGAATATTACGGAGCCGGTATGAATCCCCTCTTCGATGCCATTGTTTCTGCCCATCAGCAACTGCGCCCTCAGGTACGGGTCACGCCCCTGGAGCGCAGCGTGCTGCTTTCGCAGCAGCTCGGCTGCGAGCTGTATCTGAAATGCGACCATCTGCAGCACACCGGCTCCTTTAAATTTCGCGGCGCCAGCAACAAGCTGCGGTTGCTGGATAGCGAGCAACGCCGGCGCGGCGTGATTGCCGCCTCAACCGGCAACCACGGCCAGGCGGTCGCCCTGGCGGGGCAGCTGATGGGCGTTGGCGTCACGGTTTATGCGCCAGAGACGGCCGCGAGCATCAAGCTAGACACCATCCGCGCGCTGGGCGGCACCGTGGAATTGGTGCCGGGCGATGCGCTGAACGCCGAACAGGCCGGGGAACAGGCCGCCCGCGAACAGGGAAAAACCTATATTTCGCCGTATAACGACGAGCAGGTGATCGCCGGCCAGGGCACCTGCGGCATGGAGCTGGTTGAACAGCTCACCGGTCTGGACGCCGTGTTCGTGGCGGTGGGCGGTGGTGGCTATATCGCCGGTATCGGCACCGTTTTGCGGCAATTGTCGCCGAACACGCAGCTTATCGCCTGCTGGCCGGAAAACGCCACCAGCATGTACAGCGCGCTGGAAGCGGGCCATATCTTCCCGGTGGAAGAGCAAGAAACGCTGTCCGACGGCACCGCCGGCGGCGTCGAACCGGGCGCCGTGACCTTTCCCCTGTGCCAGCAGCTGATCGACCGTAAAGTGCTGGTCAGCGAGGCAGAGATCAAACACGCGATGCGCCGGATCGCCGCCAGCGATCGGTGGATTATCGAAGGCGCGGCCGGCGTGGCGCTGGCGGCGGCGATCAAACTGGCGCCGGAATATCAGGGGAAAAAAGTGGCGGTGGTGCTGTGCGGCAAAAATATCGTGCTGGAGAAATACCTTAAGGCCATCGCCGATGCGCATCCTTAATCAGCAGCAAATCCTCGCCGCGTTCGACGCCGAGGCCATAACCGCGCTGCTGAAGCAGGGGTTTATCGCCTATTCGCAGCGGCAGGTGCAACAGCCGCCGGTGCAGCATTTCCTGTTCGAACAGGCCGCCGGCGATTGCTGCATCAAATCCGCCTGGCTGGAAGGCGACGAGCTGTTCGTGGTCAAGGTGTCCGCCGGTTTCTATCGCAACGCCGAACGCGGCCTGGCCAGCAATCAGGGATTGGTGATGGCGTTCTCCGCCCAGACCGGCGAACCCCGGGCGCTGCTGCAGGATGAGGGCTGGCTGACCGCGCTGCGCACCGCACTGGCCGGCCGCATCGCCGCCGAGCTGTGCGCGCCGCCGCATATTCAGGCGATCGGCATGGTCGGCACCGGCCTGCAGGCGCGGCTACAGCTGCAATGCCTGAAACCGGTGACCGATTGCCGCGAGGTGTGGGTGTGGGGCCGCAACGAACAGGCGCTGGCGGCGTATCGGCGCGATGCCGAGGCAGAAGGTTTTCGGGTGCTGACCACGCAGGACGCGGCGGAACTGGCGGCGCACTGTCAGCTGATCGTGACCACCACGCCCAGCCGCGAACCGATCTTGCAGGCGGCGGATATCCGGCCCGGCACGCACATCACCGCCGTGGGCGCCGACGCGCCAGGCAAGCAGGAGCTGGCGACCGATCTGGTGGCCAATGCGGACGCGCTGCTGGTCGATGCGCTGGCGCAATGTGCTGACTACGGCGAGATCGCGACGGCTTATCGGCAAAACAGGCTCACTTCAACGCCAATCGTCGAAATGGGCGCCCTCTTGGCGCAGGGCGGGCGGTTGCGAAGCGAGTCGCAGCACATCACCATCGCCGATCTTACCGGGCTGGCGATTCAGGATCTGCAGATCGCCAAAGGGGTGTTGGCGGCAATATAAAGGGGCGCCGCAGCGCCTAATGCCGATCAGTTAAGGATCACTTGAACGATCCTGTCGCTGTGTAAGAATCCGTAATCTCTCTGAGATTACGGATTTTTTTATGTTGCTGAGTCAGGCTCTTGATACCGTTCTTAAATTCTCCCCCAAAGAATTCGCTGCGCTT
>NZ_JBZXDO010000024.1:0-81757 GCF_058725505.1 Serratia sp. A07 | reverse complement strand
TGAGTAGGTTGTGATCTCAGATTACAAACCGGCCAAA
This sequence comes from Serratia sp. A07, assembly GCF_058725505.1. Lineage (NCBI taxonomy): Bacteria > Pseudomonadati > Pseudomonadota > Gammaproteobacteria > Enterobacterales > Yersiniaceae > Serratia > Serratia sp. A07. The sequence continues at coordinate 81,720 of NZ_JBZXDO010000024.1, read as the reverse complement.
ATAATTGTCGCGAACCGGCCAGATTAATTGTCGTCAGATAGGGCCCGCCGAAACCGCCGGCCAGCAGGTTGCTCATCATCAGGTTGCCGGCGCGGCCGGGCTGCTGCGAAGCGCCCAGCACGGCGATCGATTTGGGACGTAGTAGCGCTTCTAACCCTCGCTGGCTCATGCACGGCTCCTTTTGGCAACGTTACGCCTGATTTTAGGCGCTTTCTGGCTACATTGCTGTGACCGGTGCCTCCGGCCGGGTCGGTTTTCCCGCCAGATATTGTTGACGGAAATAGCGGAAATGCTGATTCAATCCGTCGGCGGCCGGCAGATCGCCCGCCTGTTGCAGCAGGGCGGCGGCCACTTCCGCCGTGCAGTGTTGCTCGGCGCGGCTGGCTTCGCGCAGCTGGTAGTCCGATGCCGCGTCGACGTTGAGGGAAAACACCGGGAATTGATTGAGGTACGGGCTTTTACGGAACATTTTGCGCGCTTCCGCCCAGGTGCCGTCCAGCATGATGAACAGCGGCGGTTTGCCGCCGGCGGGCAGCTCGCTGAACACCGGCCGTTCGGCGTCGGCGTAGGAAGCGGGGAACACCACATAAGGCTGCCGCGCCGGATCGTTGATGGCCGCCAGCAGGGCCGGATCGACTTCGGTGCGCGACCAGAGGAACGCCTGGGTGTCCGGCAGGATATCGGCGATCAGGCGGCCGGTGTTGCTGGGCTTGAGCGGCTCGGCGCCGAACATGATCAGGCAGAAACGGCTGCCGGCCTGCTGCGGGCGAATGGTGTCGCACAGGCAGTTTTTATGCGGCAGCAGGCAACCCTGACAACGCGCCACCCGGCAACCGCGCGCCAGAAAAGGGCGGGTGGCGCGGTCTAAACGGAATTGGCGCAGGCGAAGTACGGCGTTGTCGGTCATAACGATCCTGGGGAAAAACCGCCATTGTAACGCAGAAAAAAGCCCGCCGGGAGGGGCGGGCTCGATCGAGGCGCGTTCGCGCGCGATGGCGGGATACGGCCTATACTTGCCGAATCACACTAACTCGTTGAGCCAGTTGTCAAACGGCGCTTTCGGCATCGCGCCGTTGAGCATGTCGACCATCTTGCCCTGACGGAACACCATGATGGTCGGGATGCTGCGGATGCGGAAACGGGCGCTCAGCTCCGGCTCGGCTTCGGTGTTCACTTTCACGAAGCGCACTTTGCCGGCGCGCTCTTCGGCCACGTCTTCAAAGATCGGCGCAAAGCTGCGGCACGGGCCGCACCACGGCGCCCAGAAATCGACCACGACCGGCAGATCGTCCTGCAGCAGCTGGTCCAGCGTGGCGGCGGTGGCATTGATCACTTCACCGTCGAAGAGCTCATGGCCGCAGCGGTCGCATTTCGCGTTGTCCGCCAAACGTTCTTCCGGCACGCGGTTGGTGGCATTGCAAGCTGCACAAACTGTATTCATGTTGACCTCGGGTACAGAGAAAGCATGGTCCCCGCAACGCAGTTGCGGAGATGTTTCTTTAATGCTGACAATTATCGGCAAAACCCGGCGCATGAACAATGAGGTTTGTTCAATGGATGTGATAGTTGGGAGCTTTTAGCGCAAGTTGGTGGCTTCGTGCACCAACATCAGGTAATCTTCGCGCCCTGCGCGTTGGTGGAGAAGACAATGAACGATTCATTTAGTGGCAAGAACGGTAAAGTCAAAGTGATGTACGTCCGCAATGACGACGACAACGGCGACGACCGCAACAAGAATAAACGTCCGGCCGGCAAAGGCCGTCCGGCTGACGGTGCGCGCTCGGGCCGCACCGGTCAAGACAAGGCGCGCGGCGGCAACGATCGCCGCGGCGCCGACTCCCGCCGCAGTGAAAGCGATCGTCCTCGCCGTCCGGCGCGCACTGAAGATCGCGGTGGCAACGAGTCGCCGTGGAGAACCGTTTCTCGCGCGCCGAATGAAGAGCCGGCGTTCGATCACGGCGGTATCAGCGGCAAAAGCTTTATCGATCCGGAACAGCTGCGCCGCCAGCGCGCGGAAGAAACCCGCGTTTACGGTGAAAACGCCTGTCAGGCGCTGTTCGCCAGCCGCCCGGAAGCGATCGTGCGCGCTTGGTTCGTGCAGTCGGTCACCCCGCGTTTCCGCGAAGCGCTGCGCTGGATGGCGGCTAACCGCAAGGCTTACCACGTGGTGGATGAGGAAGAGCTGGCCAAGGCTTCCGGCACCGAGCACCACGGCGGCGTCTGCTTCCTGATCAAAAAGCGTCAGGGCCTGGATGCGCAGACCTACCTGAAAAGCGCACCGGCGACCGACTGCGTGCTGGCGCTGGAAGAAGTGGGTAACCCGCATAACCTGGGCGCTATCGTCCGTTCTTGCGCTCACTTCGGCGTCAACGGCGTGCTGCTGCAGGATCCGGCGCTGCTGGAATCCGGCGCGGCGGTGCGTACCGCAGAGGGCGGCGCGGAGCACATCAAGGCGATCAACGCCGACGATTTCCTGTCGGTGCTGGACACCTTCCGCAAGGCGGGTTACACCATCGTTACCACCTCCAGCCACAAAGGCACCGCGCTGGCGCAGGCCAAGCTGCCGGCCAAGATGGTGCTGGTGCTGGGCCAGGAACGTGACGGTCTGAGCGACAGCGCCTGGCAGCAGGGCGACATGAACGTGTCTATCGGCGGCACCGGCAAGGTGGAAAGCCTGAACGTTTCCGTAGCGACCGGCATTCTGCTGGCGGACTGGTGGCGTCAGAATCAGGCGTAATCTGTTCTACGTCGGATAAAAAAACGGGCGCCCCAGGGCGCCCGTTTCGTTTATTGAAGCTTAGTGAGCGCCGCCGCCCCCACCGCCGCCGGAGCTGAACGGCGGTTTCGCCACCCACACCAGCACCAGCAGCACCAGGAATACCCCGGCCGACAGCCAGAAGATCTCGTTGGCGGAGATGATCAGGCCCTGCGCGGTGATCTCGTTGGCGATATACGCCGACGCTTGTTGTTTGCTCATGCCGAGCTGCTCCAGCTGCCGGTACATCTCCTGCGACTGCGGGTTGTACGGGTTGACGAACTCCGTCAGTTGCGAATGGTGCTGCGATTCGCGCTGCGTCCACAGGGTGGTGGTGATCGAGGTACCGATCGACCCCGCCAGCGTTCGCGTAAAGTTCGACAGGCTCGACGCCGCTGCCATGCGTTCCGGCGGCAGGCCGGACAGCGTGATGGTGGTCAACGGCATGAAGAAGCAGGCGATGGCGAAGCCCTGGACAAACTGCGGCCAGGCGGAAGCGCCGAAGTCCATACCCGGTTCAAACGTATAGGCGCGCCAGTAGAAGCACACGGCATACATGATGAAGCTGAAGGTGACCAGCCGGCGCATGTCGAGCCGGTTGCCGAACTTGCCGATGATCGGCGACAGCAGCACCGGGATCAGCCCAACCGGCGCCGACGCCAGCCCCGCCCAGGTGGCGGTATAGCCGTACACCTCTTGCAGCAGCTGCGGCAACAGCACGATGGCGCCGAAGTACAGCATGTAGGCCAGGCTGATACACAGGCAGCCGATGGTGAAGTTGCGCGACTTGAACAGCGACAGATCCACCACCGGATGGTCGTCCGTCAGCTCCCACACCACCAGGAACAGCAGTGCCACCACCGCGACGACGGTGAGCGTGATGATCTCGGTCGAGTTGAACCAGTCCAGCTCCTTGCCCTGATCGAGCATGATCTGCAGCGAACCGATGCCGACGATCAGCAATACCAGGCCGACGGTGTCGATCGGTTTGATCTCGGTTTTGGTTTCCCGCCCCTTCAACGTCGCCATCGCCGCCACGATCACGAAGACGCCGATCGGGATGTTGATGAAGAAGATCCAGCCCCAATGGTAGTTGTCGCTGATATAGCCGCCGAGGATCGGCCCAAAGATCGGCGCGACGATAACGGTCATCGACCAAAGCGCCAGGGCCATCGCTCGCTTGGCGGGCGGATAGTTGTTCAGCAACAGGCTCTGCGACAGCGGGATCAGCGGCCCGGCCACCACGCCCTGGATCACGCGGAAGAAGATCAGCATGCCGAGGCTGTTGGAGATGCCGCACAGCCAGGAGGCGAGGGCGAACAGCGCGGTGGACCAAAGGAACAGCCGCACTTCGCCGAAGCGCTTCGCCAGCCAGCCGGTGATCGGAATCGAGATGGCGTTCGCCACGCCGAACGAGGTGATCACCCAGGTGCCCTGCGAGTTGGAAGACCCGAGGTTACCGGAAATGGTGGGGATCGCCACGTTGGCGATGGTGGAGTCCAGCACCTGCATGAAGGTCGCCATGGCGAGCGCGACCGTCATCCAGGCAAGCTGGGCGCCTTCAAGCGGTTTCTGTGGCAAGATGGCCTCCCGCGCGCTTAGCCGGCGTTCGCATGGATCACGTCGGCGATCAGCTGGTTAACCGGCGCCAGATTCAACGCCAGCGCGTCGCTCTGATACAGCGGTTTGTCGCGCACCACGTCGGCCAGCACGCGGCCGTCCAGGTTGGCGGTGTCGACGGTCACCAGCGTAGAAAGACCGATGCGCAGCGGATGATCGGCCACCTGCTTGGCGTCGAGCTCAATACGCACCGGCAGACGTTGCACCACTTTGATCCAGTTGCCGGTGGCGTTTTGCGCCGGCAGCAGGGAGAAGGCGCTACCGGTGCCCATGTCGATACCGGCCACTTTGCCCTGATACACCACGTCGTCGCCGTAGACGTCGCTGACCACCGTCGCCGGCTGGCCGATGCGCATGTTGGCGATCTGGGTTTCCTTGAAGTTGGCGTCAACCCAAATGTGATCGGCCGGCACCACCGCCATCAGCGGCGAACCGGCGGCGATCTGCGCGCCGACCTGCACGCTGCGGCGCGAGACATAGCCGGTGATCGGGCTGATCACTTTGGTACGCTGCAGCGCCAGCCAGGCATCGCGCATCTGCGCGGCGGCCTGTTGGATCGCCGGCTGCTGTTCCAGCGGGGTGTTCAGCACCATCGCCTGATTGGCGTTGTATTGCTGCACCGCCACTTCCAGCGCGGCCTTGGCGCTGTCGACCGCATCGCGAGCGTGTTGCAGCTCTTCGCGGCCGATGGCGTCAACGCTGCCCAGCACCACGCGGCGCTTCAGATCGTTCTCGGCCTTGCTCAGATCGGTCTTGCGCAGGGCGATGTTGGCCTGATATTGCTTGCTGTTGATGATCAGCTGGTGGGTCTGACGCACGCTGTTGGCCAGGCCGGTCTTGGCGCGTTCAAACGCCTGCTCGGCATCGGTCGGATCGAGCGTCAGCAGCACGTCGCCCTGCTTGACGTAGTCGGTGTTGTCGAAATTGACGCTGTTCACGCTGCCGGACACCTGGGCCATGATCTGCACCTGGTTGCCGGAGACGTAGGCGTCGTCGGTTTCCTGGTGATGACGCAGCACCAGGAACCAATACACTAAGTAAGCCACCCCTATAACAATGAAAATAACCGTCAGCAACAGCAGCCAAAATTTACGCTGCTTCTTTTTGCCGTTCGGCTGCTGCGGGTTTTGGATTTCCGCGCTTGCGCTCATGGTGTTCTCCAAGCCTTATATTATTATGCTTTCGAATCCGCTGCGGCCGGGGCCTGATAGCCACCGCCCAGCGCGCGGATCAGTCCTATCTTCGCCTGCAGTAAATTGCTGCTGGCATTCAACTCCGCCTGTTGCTGCTGTAATAGCTGCGTCTGGCTGGTCAACAGATCGTCGCGCCCGATAATCCCTGCCTGGTAACGGGCGTTGGCGACCTGATACACCTGTTGCATCGACTGGGCCGCGGACGCCGCCTGCAGCTGCTGTTGCGCAGAGCTCTGCTGGATGGTGATGGCGTCGGCGGTTTCCTGTACCGCATTCAGGATGGTTTGGTTGTAGGATTCCACCGCTTCGTCATACAGCGCGGATTCCTCGCCAAGCTTGCTGCGCAGCGCCCCGGCGTGGAAGATTGGCAGCGAAATCGCCGGCATCACGTTCCAGGCCTGGCTGGCCGCTTCAAACAGGTTCGGGCTGGTACCACTGGTATTGGTGGTCATCAGGCCGGCGAAGGCTGAAATGGTCAGGCTGGGGTAAAACTCTTTACGCGCGGCGCTGACGCGCTGGCTGTAAGACTCCACCAGCTGGCGTTGCGCGGCGATGTCCGGGCGTTTGCCCAGCAGATCCGCCGTCAGCTCGCCCTGCGGCGCCATCAGGTTGTCTGCGGGCAGCGGCACCTGACGCAGGTGCTGCATGGCGTTTGGCCCCTGGCCCGCCAGCGCGGCGAGCTGGTGTCTGAGCTGCTCGATCTGCGATTGCAGCTGCAGGATCTGCTGCTTGGCGACGTCGGACTGTGCCTGGGTTTGTTGCGGCACGTCGACGCCGGTCAGGCCGGCCTGATAGCGCTGTTGGCGCAGCGCGGTCAGGCGCTCATTGTTGTTCACTTCCTGCTGCAGCAGCTTCTCGAGCGCCAGGTTGCTCTGCAGCTGATAATAGGCGGACGCCACCGAACTGGTCAGCGTCAGCGCCGCTTGTTCCTGCTCGGCGCGCGCGGCGTTGACCTGCGCCTTGGCGGCGTTCACCTGGTTGCGGTATTTGCCCCACCAGTCGAACTCGTACGCCAGGTTCAGCCCCAGCGAATTGGAGCTTTCGTAGATCGGCTTATGCGGATACCCCAGCCCCATATTGACGTTTTGCGGCACGCGCTGGCGTTGGGTGCTGGCGTTCAGATCCAGGTTCGGCCCGTTGGCGGCGCTGGCTTCACCCACCACGCTCTGCGCTTCGCGCACGCGGGCGGCGGCCTGCCGCAGGGTCGGCGAGCTTTGCAGCGTCTGCGTCATCAAGGCGTCCAGCTGCGGATCCTTGAGGGCGCGCCACCACTGCGGGCTGACGGCCAGCGAACTGACTTTCGGCTGAGCCAACTGCAGGCTCTGCGGATCCATCAGCGTGGATTGCGGGGCAATATTATCGGTCGAAGCACACCCGGCCAGCAGCAACACGGCGAACAGCGGGGTGAATCTCCAGTTAAATGGGGATCGCATAAGTAGGTACCTGAACAGAAATTGTGAATTAGGATAACTGTTCTGTGATTTCCATTTGATCCAGACGTGCCAGCAATTTGCGCGTCAGCTGTTCCAGCTGTTTTTGCTCATCGTCGGTCAGCGTGGACCACAGGAAATGCAGACATTGGTGCTGCGGCGGCAGCAGTTGACTGAGAAATTCTTCCCCCTGCGGCGTCAGATGCAGATGCAGGCAGCGGCGATCGTTGTCGCTTTCCCGGCGCTCGATCCAGCCGCGTTTCTCCAGCTCGTCGGCGATGCGGGTCGCATTGGTGCGCGAGGAGCCTAAGGCAGAGCTTAGCTCAGAAGGTTGGATGCTGTGGCTTTCCTGCGCATCCAGGGTGATCAGCGCCATAAACAGTGTTTCGTTAATCCCCTGCGCCTTCAGCATCTTATTGCGGTTTTCCAGCAGCTTGCCTTGCATGTGCATGCACAGGCGGGTCAGCAGGATTTCCTGATAAGGGAAATCTTTCTGCCGGGTGGCGCGGAAATTCAGCATTTGTTCTATGGGGGCAAACGAGCTTTCCATAATTTAGGGCCTCATTAATTTCGTTCGAGATAGTAACGACGGTGACTAATAATGTAAATGTTCAGCCGTGCGGATAATTTAGCAATTCGTGTCATTTGTCAGTGTTTGTAAAGATGTGACGCATGAAAACGCCAAAGTGAAGCCAAACGATCGGGAGCGGCGTCAGCCCGGACCGAAAAGCATTAACAGCTTTAATGTGACGCCAAAGGCCGTCGCGCCGAGCAGCGTCGACAGAATGATGCTTTTGCTGTGGTAGAAGCACAGCGCCAGTGCGGCGAACCCCGCCAACGTCGGCAGCAGCTTGTCCGGTTCGCGCATGACGACCGGCGTGCTGGAGACCACCAGCAGGGCGCAGATCGAGGCGATGCCGATGCTGTCGAGCAGCAGGGCGGCTTTACCGCGTTTGAGGCCGGGCTGGACGCGCGCCGGCGCCAGCCGCAGCGGCAGATAACGGAACAGGTAATTGGCGCAGCCCACCACCAGGCCGATCACCAGCACATCAGTGTTCATGGTTGGCCTCCGCAGGGGCGGGCTGGAACAGGGCGGCGACGCAGCCGGCGCCGATGCCGGCCAAAATGGCGACCGGAATGGAGAACAGCACCACGCCGAGCAGCGCGCCGGCCAATGCGGCAGCAATGGTCAGGCTCTGCGGGCGCCGGAAGGCGGCCAGCAGGAAACTGAGAAACAGCGCCGGCAGCATGAAGGCCAGCGAGGCTTCGATCACCGGGAACTGCTCCAGCGGGCCGTTGCCGAACAGCGCGCCGAGCGCGGTGCCGGCCACCCAGGAAAGCCAGGAACAGAGCGCGATGCCCAGCATCCAGTTTTCGCTCCAGCTGCGGTTATTGCGCATCAGCCTGGCGGTAGCGGCGGCGAAGACCTCATCGGTCAGGCCAAAGGCCCACATCGCCGTTTTACCGGGCGACATGCGCGAGACGATGCGGTGGCGCAGCGCCGGGCCGTAGAGCAGGTGGCGCACATCCATCGCCATCACCGTTAACGCGGAGACCCACAGCGACATCCCGGCGCTCAACAGGGCGGTGATCACGAACTGGCTGGCACCGGCGTAGATAATGCAGGAGAAGAAAATGCTTTCCAGCGGGGAAAAGCCCAGTTTGACGGCACTGAGGCCAAAGGCGAACGCCACCGGGACATACCCGATGACGATCGGCAAACTGTCGACGACGCCGTTGGCGAAGGTGGCGCTGACGGCGGGCGGATTGAGGCTGTCTGCAGCTTGGCTTTGCATGGTTGTGGGTCGCAGGGTAGATAGGACTTCAATAGTTTATGCCCAGAACATTACCAGAGAGTAAGTAATGTTTATACCCTGCACCGCTAATAAATTTCTTAAGTGACTATTTGCACGATAATCAGATTGTCGCCGGCCCCTGCGGATCGTGGTGCTTGCCGAGCCACCAGGTCAGCAGGTTGAGCAGGCATAACACCCCGCCGGCGGCGGCCACGCCGTACCAGCCGGCATGCTGATAGGCCGAGGCGGAGAGCAGTGAACCGAGGGCGCCGCCGATAAAGTAGCTGGTCATATAGCCGGCGGTCAGGCGGTTGCGCGCGTCCGGCATGATGCGGTACATCACGCTCTGGTTGGTGACGTGTACCGCCTGCACCGCCAGATCGAGGATCAGGATGCCGGCGATCAGCGCCCACAGCGATTGTTTGGCGAACGCGATAGGTATCCAGGACAGCAGCAGCAGCACCAGGCCGACGGTGGTGGTCAATCCGGCTTTGCCCTTGTCCGCCAGATGCCCGGCGCGTGAAGCGGCCAGCGCCCCGGCGGCGCCCACCAGGCCGAACAGCCCGATCACCCCCTCGGAATAGTTGAACGGCGGCGCGGCGAGCAGAAAGGCCATGGAGGTCCAGAGCACGCTGAAGTTGGCGAACGACAGGGCGCCGAGGATGGCGCGGGTGCGCAGCAGCGGCGTGCGGCAGAACAGGCTGAAGATCGAGGCCAGCAGCTGCGGGTAGTTCAGCCCGGAGTGTTGCTTATAGCGCGGCAGCGCGCGCCACAGGATCAGCGCCATCAGGATCATCAGCACGCTGGCGACCCAGTAGATGGTGCGCCAGCCGCCGAACGATGCCAGCGCGCCCGCGACGGTGCGTGCCAGCAGGATGCCGAGCAGCAGGCCGCTCATGATGATGCCGACGGTCTTGCCGCGCTTTTCCGGGTGGGCCAGCGTGGCGGCCAGCGGCACCAGAATCTGCGCCACCACCGAGAACAGCCCGGTGAGCGCGGTGCCGAGGATCATCATCGGCAGGGTGGCGGAGGTGGCGGTGATCAGCATGCCCCCGGCGGCCAGCAGCGTCATGAACACGATCAGCCCGCGGCGCTCGAACATATCGCCGAGCGGCACCAGCAGCAGCAGCCCGGTGGCGTAACCGAGCTGCGCGGCGGTCACGATAAAGCCGGCCTGATTGACCGACAGGTTGAAGCCGGTGGCGATGGTTTCCAGCAGCGGCTGCGCGTAATAGTTGCTGGCGACCGCCAGGCCGGTAGCGATGGCGATCAGCACGGTCAGCGCCGGGCTGAGGCCCGGGTGGGCGTTTTGTTGGCTCATGGTTTTTTCATCACGGGAAGAAGATGGCGCGCAGTATCCGGCAACGCACGGCGGGAAACCAATGTATAATTTTCATTTTATTTATCTCATTTCAAGATAGATGCCATGAACCTGAAACAGATCCGCTATGCGCTGGCGGTGGCGGAAGAGCTGAACTTTACCCGGGCGGCGCAGCGCTGCCATACGGTGCAGTCGGCGCTGAGCCACCAGATCGCCAAACTGGAAGAGGAGCTGGGCTGCACGCTGTTTGAACGCACTTCGCGTCGGGTGCGGTTGACCCCGGCCGGCCAGGCTTTCGTGGCCCCAGCGCAGCGCCTGTTGGCGGCGCAGCAGGCGCTGGTGGAGGAGGTGACGGCGGCCGACGGCGCGGTGTCCGGCACCCTGACCATCGGCACCATTTCAACGATAAACGTGATGGCTCTGACCGAAAGGCTCGACAAGTTTCATCGCCACTATCCGGCGGTGAATATCCGCCTGTACGTCGGCATGAGCGAAGCGTTGCTGGAAGACGTGCGCCAGCAAAAATGCGATATGGCGTTCGTCGGCATCTGGCCGGGCGATGCCGATCTGCTGCCGATGTCGCACCGGCAGTTGGCCGATGAGCCGCTGGTGGCGCTGGTGGCGCCGCAGCATCCGCTGGCCGGCCGCGAGCGGGTGAACCTGCAGGCGCTGGCGGAAGTGCCGCTGGTGGATTTCTACAGCGGCACCGGCGCGCGGCGCCAAACCGATCGCGCCTTTCAGGCGGCGGGCATTCGTCGGCACGTCAGTTTTGAAATCGATCATATCGAATGGCTGGAGAATTTGGTGCGGCGCGGGCTGGCGGCGGGCATCGTACCGATTTCGACCGCGCAACGCTTGAGCGCGCTGGTGTCGATTCCGATTGAAGACGGGCCGCGGCGCCAGGTGTATTGCATTTGGCCGCAGCCCATGTCGACTATCGCCGAGCGCTTTTTGCATTTCAGCGGCATCGATATGGCGGGGTAGGGGCGCGGCACAGGCGGCGCCCCTGAACGGTTACGGCTTCGCCGCTTCGGCGGCGGTTTTCACCCAGCCGTCGAAGGTGGCCTGGTGCGCCTTGATCCAACCGTTGACGTGGTTCTGGATGTCGGCTTCCGAAGCCTGGCCTTCATGCATGCGCAAGTTTTGCGCGTTGATGTCGGCGATCGGCAGCTTCATGATGGCGAACAGCTTGGCGGCCGCCGGATTGGCTTCGGCCCACTGCTTGTTGGCGGCGATGCGCATGGTGTTGACCGGGAAGCCGTAGTTGGCGCCGTTAGGCAGCTTGGTGTCGACGTTCTTTTGCTCGCCCGGCAGGGAGGAGAACGGCACCTGCAGCCAGACCACGTCGCGCCCTGGCACCATTACATCGCTGACCCAGTACGGCGTCCAGGTGTAATACAGCACCGGTTTGCCCTCTTTGTAGCGGGTGATGGTGTCGGCGATCATCGCCGCGTAGTTGCCCTGGTTGTGTTCGACGGTATTGCTCAGGCCATAGGCCTTGATATGGTGGTTAATCACCGCTTCGCAGCCCCAGCCCGGGGTGCAGCCGGTCAGATCGGCCTTGCCGTCGCCGTTGGTGTCGAACAGCTTGGCGATCTTGGGATCCTTGAGCTGCTCGACGTTGGTGATGTGGTACTGTTCGGCGGTTTTCTTGTCGATCAGGTAGCCCTGCGCGGCGCCGTTGACGTAGACGCCTTCGCGGTAGAACTTGGCGTCGCCGCCGGCGGCCTTGTACTGATCGGCGTGCAGCGGATCCCAGTTGACCGCGATAAAGGTCGCGTCGCCGGAGGCGATCGAGGTGTAGGCGACGTTGTAATCCACTTCACGCGGTTCCTTCACGTCGTAACCCAATTTTTCCAGCGCCTTGCTGACCAGCAGCGTCTGGAACGTCTCTTCGGAAATGGTGCTTTGCACCGGCTGTACCGCGATCCCCTTGCCGGGTAAATCTGCCGCGCTCACGCTCTGTGAGCCAATCAGCGTCGTCAGGGCGAGAGCCCAGATGCCCGTAGTGCGCATAGTGTTTCCCCTTTTTTCGATGTGGTGGTGTCATAGCCCGCCGGGGCCGCAGCCGCCGGCGGGAAAAGCGTCAGGCCTGTTTGATGAACGGGCGAGTCAGCAGCCCGATGGGGCCGCGGCGATACCAGCGGCCGATGCCTTTGCTGCGGCGATCGCGCCCCAGCGATTGGGTGAGGCGATCGAGAATGATCGCCAGGATCACGATGCCGACGCCGCCGACGGCGGCCAGGCCCATGTCCAGCCGGCCGATGCCGCGCAGCACCATCTGGCCCAGACCGCCGACGGCGATCATCGAGGCAATGACGACCATCGACAGCGCCAACATCAGCGTCTGGTTCACGCCGGCCATGATGGTCGGCATCGCCAGCGGCAGCTGCACCTTGAACAGCAGCTGACGCGGGCTGGCGCCGAAGGATTCGGCGGCCTCGATCAGATCCTCCGGCACCTGCTTGATGCCCAGAATGGTCAGGCGCACGATCGGCGGCAGCGCGAAGATGATGGTCACCACCACGCCCGGCACGTTGCCGATGCCGAACAGCATGACGATCGGCACCAGGTAGACGAAGGCCGGGGTGGTCTGCATGGCGTCGAGCAGCGGTCTTATCACCTTGGCGGCGTGCTTGCTGCGCGCCAGCCAGATGCCGAGCGGCAGGCCGATAAGAATGCAGAAGAACAGCGCGGTCAGCACCAGCGCCAGCGTGACCATCGCCTGCGACCAGGCGCCGATGGCGCCGATGGCAACCAGGGAGAGCAGCGTGGCGGCGCCCATGCCGAGGCCCGAGACCTGCCAGGCGAGCAGCGAGAACACCAGAATGGCGATCGGCGCCGGCATGCCCAGCAGAAGCTGCTGGAAGCCGCTCAGGATCATGTCGACCGGCACGCGGATGCCCTGGAACAGCGGGCGGAAGTGCAGCACTAGCCAGTCGATGCCTTGCGTGACCCAGGTATCGAACGGCACCCAGGCTTTGTGGAACGGATCGAGCAGGCTGAAGTGTTCCGGCTGCGCCGGGGCGCCGCTGAGCCAATCGGCGCCTGACGCGGCGGCGTCATGGGCGGCCGGCGGCGGCGCGCTGGACCAGGCGTCGCCGGCGTTGGCGGCGGCATCGTTTGTGGGTGCGGCGCCGGCATCGGCCGGTGCGGTAGCCCAGGGATCTTGGGTTTGCGTGGTATCACTCATTGGGGGAGCCCTCCTTGTCCAACGCCTGCAGCAGCATGGCCTTGGAGATGATGCCGAGATAGTTATGTTCTTCGCACACCACCGGCACCGCGCACGGCGCCTGGGCGACCAGGGAGATCAGATCGCTGAGCGGCGTGTCGGCCGGCACGGCGGCGGGGGCCTCGAGCAGGGCATCGTCCAGCGTTTGATTGGCGGACAGCGCCTTTTTCAGCGACTCTATCGACACTACGCCGATAAATTTCTTCCCGCGTTCAACCACATAACCATAGTCCCGGTCCTCATCGCGCAGCAGCTGCAGCGCCGAACGGGGGCCAAAACCGGGGGTTTTGCGGATCAGCGTCACCGGGCGCCGTTGGGCGATATCCTTGGCGCTGAACACATGGCTGATGTCCACGCCGCGGAAGAAGGTGCGCACATAGTCGTTGGCCGGGTTATTCAGGATCTCGTCCGGCGTACCGACCTGGATCACCTCACCGCCCTGCATGATGGCGATGCGATCGCCGATGCGCATCGCTTCGTCCAGATCGTGGGAAATAAACACGATGGTGCGTTGATGCTGGGCCTGTAATTTCACCAGCTCATCCTGCATTTCGGTACGAATTAACGGATCGAGCGCCGAGAAGGCTTCGTCCATCAATAATATATCCGGGTTATTGGCCAGGGCGCGGGCTAATCCCACGCGCTGGCGCATACCGCCGGATAATTCATCCGGATAAGACAGCGCATAATTCTCCAGCCCGACCTGGCGCAGGGCATCCAGCGCTTTTTCCTGGCGCTCCTGCAGCGGTATGCCGGCTAATTCCATACCGAAGGCGGTATTATTCAGGACATTCATGTGCGGCATTAGCGCGAATGACTGAAATACCATGCTGATCTTATTTCGCCGCACGGTACGCAGCGCGGTTTCGGATATTTTGGCGATGTCCTCACCGTCGATCAGTACCTGACCGCGGGTGGGTTCTATCAGACGATTGAGAAGGCGTACCAGGGTGGACTTGCCGGAACCGGAGAGCCCCATGATGACAAATATCTCGCCTTCTTCAATGGCCAGAGTGGCGTCTTTTACGCCGAGCGATAAGCCGGTTTTTTCAAACAGCCGATCTTTTGTCAGACCTTTATCCAGCAGTTTGAATGCGCGTTCCGGGTGTTCGCCAAATATCTTATACAGGTTCTTTACTTCAAGTTTAATTGCCATGCAATTTGCTGTTTCCTCTGGTTTAATTAAAGCGATATGAGCTGTCCTTAGCAAAATAAAAGAGCTTTTTACCCTAACACAGTGAATATCTGAGACAACCCTGAATGTCGTTTAAATGGGATATTAGTGGTTTACATCAAGGTTTTAATTAGTTATGGTAGTTTGGCCCATGACTCAAAATTGACGGCCGTTATTCGCCATAATGGATTGGTTTTGGGGGAAATAACGCGGCGTGAAGCAGGGGAGATATTTCGCTTCTGCGTCTGCCGTTCGGATAATAAAAAACCCGACCAGAGGCCGGGCAAAAGTCATCAGTATTTCATCAGTTTTAACGACAGGTGCCGATATCGAGGGGGATATCGTCGGGCGCTATGTTATCGCCGTAATATGACAGCCAGATGGCAGCCTCAGGCCTTGCGATATAGCCGCCGCGGATGGCCGATATTGCCGTACAGCATCTCCACCCGCACGAACTGGGTGGCGACGCAATATTCCAGATAACGGCGGGCGGTGGTCTTGCTGATGCCGACCTGCTCCACCACGTCTTCCACCGCATGCGCCACCGCCGGCTGGGCGATAAACAGCGCCTGTACCAGCTCGAGGGTATTGGTTTCGATGCCTTTGGCGCTCGGCTCGCTGGAGAACTGCTTCGACTGCAGGTTGTACAGCGCATCGACGTTGTCCTGATCGATGATCTTGAAGGTGCGCTGGGTCTGCACAAACTGCATGAAGCGTTCGAGCGAATTGCGCAGCCGCTTGTAAGACACCGGCTTGATGATGTAGTCGAAGGCGCCGTTGCGGATCGCCTGGCTGCAGGTATGCATGTCGCTGGCGGCGGTGATGAAGATCACCGAGCAGGCGGGGTTCTTCACCGCCGGTTCTTCCATCAGCTCGATGCCCTGGCCGTCCGGCAGGAAGTTATCCAGCAGGATCAGCCGCGGCTGATGCGTATTGGCTTTGGCCCGCGCTTCGGCCAGCGTGGCGGCGTAAGCCACCACCCGCAGGTTGAAATTTTTCTCGATGAACTCCGCGTGCAGCGTCGCCAGTTGCGGCTCGTCTTCCACGATCAGAACGTCCAGTGCTTGGTGTGACATAATCGGGTGCTCAAAAAATCGGGTTATGGGTTTTATTTAGGGATAAATATAGAGAATATCGCGCCGTGCGGCTCGTTGTCCGACACTTCTATGCTGCCGTGCGCCTGCGCCACGTGGCTGGCGACCAGATGCAGGCCGATGCCGTGGTCGCTTTTATCCGCTTTGGTGGTGACGCCCTGTTCAAACAGCGTATCACGAATCTCCTCGGCGATGCCGGTGCCGCGATCCGCCACCTCGATCACCAACTCGTCGCTGCCGTCGCTGATATAAAGCTCGATCGCTTCGTGCGGGGCCGGGTAGTGCAGCGTCGCCTCCACGGCATTATCCAACAGGTTGCCGACGATCGACATCAGTTCGGTCTCATTCAGCGCCGCCGGGATCTGCCGCAGCTGGCAGGCCGGATCGAAGCGCAGCTCGATGCCTTTTTCTCTGGCGCTGGAGTATTTGCCCAGCAGCAGGCCGCACAGCGCCGCCGAGCTGAAGCGCTGCGAGATGAAATCGAGGATTTCCTGCGCGCCCTCCGACTGGGCCTCCACGTAGCGGATGGCCTCGTCGTAGCGCTGCATATGCAGCAGCCCGGCCAGCGTGGCGGTCCAGTTCAGCTGCTCGTGGCGCATGATGCGCAGGTTGTCGGCATAGCGTTTCACCTGGCTGAGCTGGCTGCTCAGGGTATTGATATCGTTCTTGTCGCGGAAGCTGATCACCCAGCCTTGCAGCTCCTGTTCCTGCATGATGCGCACCCGGCTGGCGATCACCCGCACGTGGTTGAAGCGGCACACCTCGTCATGCGTATCCTGGCCCAGCTGCGCGGCGGCGAAGAAGTTCGGCTGCGCCTGGATCACGTCGCCGATCGGCCGGCCCAGCAAGCCGGCGGCGGGCTGGTGCAGATCCAGCAGCTCGCGCGCCGCATGGTTGATGGTGATGATCCGCATCTGCGGATCGATGGCGATCACCCCTTCATAGATGGCTTCCAGCAGCGCTTTTTGCTGGCGCACCAATAGCGCGATCTCTTTCGGCTCCAGCCAGAACATCTGGCGCTTGAGATTTTTCGACAGCAGCCAGGAAAAGACGAACAGGGCGATCAGCAGCAGGACGATAGAGCCGATAATTTGCGTCAACGTCCTGGCATTTAAATTATCGATATGCGATTTCAAATAGCCGACGGAAACGATGCCGATCACGCGATTATTTTCATCCACGATCGGCGCCTTGCTGCGCAATGAAACGCCAATGCCGCCCTTGCGAATGGAAATAATGCTTTTTCCTTCCAGCACCTCTTTATTATCGCCGCCGATCATCGGCGTGCCCAGGCGGCCTTCATATTCGGAATGATAAAGGTGGCGGGCATGATTATCGCCGATGACGATATAACTGGCGTCGCTGCTGGCGCGGATTTTTTTCATCAGCGCGGCGATCCGGGCGGCGTCGTTGTTCTCCACTGCGTCCACCAGCGAAGGAATGAGGGCGATTTCCCGCGCCTGTACCTGGGCGCGGGCGCCGAGATCGCGGTGCAGCTGCGCATCCAGCTGGTAATAGGTATAGGCGCCGATACAGGTCAGCAGCAGGCAGGAGAAGGCCACCAGGCACAGAAACAGCTTGATTTGAAATGAGAGTTTGAGGCGCATGGCGGTGCTTCACCGTAAAGAGATCCTGAAGCCTTACCCTATCACGAGAAGCGGGGTCTGTAATATTGTGCCCGATCAACTTGTGATCCCTCACACGGGATTAGAGTGAACCGGACGAGAATTGTTCGTCTGCGATAAAGTTGATAAGCTTTAAAATAAAAGCGGTATTAACACCATTAAAACCACGCTGATTTTTACATAATCTTAATTAACTCCATAGAAACCATAACCACCATTAAAAACCCTTTTTAACTTTGAACATAATCACAGCAGATAATCCGTGCGCTTCTCTATGATGGCTGAACAAACTAATAAGAGGCCAGATTATGAGCACAACAGATGATTCTTACCTCGTAGCCAAAGACAAGGCCGCCGATATTTCTCTGCGTGAGAAATGGTGGCGGATACTGGACAATTATAAAGTAGGGATTATTCCGTTACCGTTCTTTATTCTGGCCGGCGTATTGATTCTGCTCGACTGCCTGGAAGGCAAATTGCCGAGCGATATCGTGGTGATGGTGGCCACCCTGGCGTTCTTCGGTTTCGCCTGCGGCGAATTCGGCAAGCGCCTGCCGCTGATCGGCAAAATGGGCGCGGCGGCGATCTGCGCCACCTTCATTCCTTCCGCGCTGGTGCACTACGGTCTGCTGCCGGACGTGGTGGTGGAGTCGACCACCAAGTTCTACAAATCGACCAACATTCTTTATCTCTACATCTGCTGCATCATTGTCGGCAGCATCATGAGCATGAACCGCCAGGTGCTGATCCAGGGCTTCCTGCGCATCTTCATTCCGATGCTGTGCGGCGAGATCGTCGGCATGCTGGTGGGGATGGGCGTCGGCATGGCGCTGGGCCTGGAGCCGTTCCAGATCTTCTTCTTCCTGATCCTGCCGATCATGGCCGGCGGCGTGGGTGAAGGGGCGATCCCGCTGTCGATGGGCTACGCGGCGATCCTGCACATGGAGCAGGGCGTGGCGTTGGGGCGCATTCTGCCGATCGTGATGCTCGGCAGCCTGACTGCCATCGTCATCGCCGGCCTGCTCAACCAACTGGGCAAGCGTTATCCGCACCTGACCGGCGAAGGCAGCCTGATGCCGAGCAAGCAGGGCGACAGCGACATGAACGCGGTGGAAAAAATCAGCGGCAAGGTGGACGTCAGCACCATCGCCTGCGGCGCGCTGCTGGCCATCCTGCTGTATATGGTAGGCATGCTGCTGCACCGCCTGATCGGTCTGCCGGCGCCGGTGGGCATGCTGTTCGCCGCCGTGGCGGTGAAGCTGGCGCACGGGGTGTCGCCGCGCATTCAGGAAGGCTCGCAGGTGGTGTACAAATTCTTCCGCACCGCCGTGACTTATCCGATCCTGTTCGCGGTCGGCGTGGCCATCACGCCGTGGCAGGAGCTGGTGGACGCGTTCACCGTACAGAATCTGATCGTGATCGTCACAACCGTCAGCGCGCTGGTGGCGACCGGTTTCTTCGTTGGCAAGAAAATCGGCATGCACCCTATCGACGTGGCGATCGTCTCCTGCTGCCAGAGTGGGCAGGGCGGTACCGGCGACGTCGCTATCCTCACCGCCGGCAACCGCATGTCGCTGATGCCGTTCGCCCAAATCGCGACGCGTATCGGGGGCGCTATCAACGTCTCGCTGTCGCTGCTGGTGTTGGCCAAGTTCTTCGTATAACTCCTATAAATCCTTAGCGTTACTTTGCCTTTCCCCGCCCCCGCGGGGATTTTTTTTGCCCGCGCGCCGGCCGTACGCGCGGGCAGGGATAATACCGGTTACGCTGCCTGTTTCATGGCGGCGTCGTACCAGGCGAAGTAGCGCTCTACGCCGCGGCGGCCGGATTCGATCAGCGCGCGTTTCTTCTCTTCGCTGATGTTGAAATCCAACGTGTTGACGTCAAGCGTGTCGACATACACGGTGCGCTTCCAGTCGTCGCTGTCCAGGTGCACCTTGGTTTGGATGTCCAGCATCACGTTGGCCACCGCCAGGGTGAAATCAAACAGGTTGTTGACCGGCGTGCGCGGGCCGGCCTGCCCGGCGGCCTGGGCGATTTCGCCGGCGGAGTCCAGGCGAAGGCCCAGGGTGCGGGTATTGATGCGCTGGCTGGAACTGTCGATATAAGGCGGCGTGGCGGAAAAGTCATAGTCGAACAGCCGCACCGGGTAGTTGTCGATCATGCCGCCGTCGATGCACAGATCGCCCAGGGTATTGTTCTTCGCCACGAAGGCGAACGGGAACGACATCGAAATGCGCAGGCCGTCCGCCACTTTCATGCGCGGCGTGGTGCGATGCGAATAGACCTCGCGCTGGCCGCTGTTGAGGTTGGCGCCGATAAAGTAAATCGACTTGAACCCTTTCGCCGCTTTCATCGCTTCGAACTGCTCGAAGGTAATATCCGGCTTGCCGGTATATTGCTTGATAATATCGCGCGACCATTGATAGAAATAATCGCCGGGCGCGATGCCGTATTGATTGAACAGGCGGTAGGCGTCCTGGAGCGTACCGAAAAAGCCGCCGTTATAATCAAGGAATTTTTTAAAATCCATCGCCGACAGAATTTTGGTGACGTCCGCCGAGCTGCAGCCCAGGCCGACCAGCAGCGCGGCGATGGCGCCCGCCGAGGCGCCGGAGGTTTGCTTGATCTGCGGCATGATGCCTTTGGCTTCCAGCAATTCCAGCGCGCCGCCATAGGCGATGCCTTTTACGCCGCCGCCTTCAAAGACCAGATTTTCGAATTGATAGTTCATGATATTTCCTCACTCTTGGTTTAGGGAGTAAGAAAAATAACCAAGTGGCGAGCGAGAAAATATGGATTGGGGTTGTGTGGCTCGGCAAACAAAATTATTCATAATAAATATATTATTTATATATTTATCAAAGGCATTTATTAAACAGGCGCATCGGGCCTTTTGCGTCAATACTTAGCGCTGTCCAATTCTCGCAAGGAGTCATCATGTTCTGGAAACGTTGTCTGATGGGCGCGGCGCTGGCCGTTATGTCATTACAGGCCGGGGCCGCCGCGCCGCAGGCCAAAACCCCGACGCCGGGATTTTACCGCATCATGCTGGGCGGCTTTGAAGTGACCGCGTTGTCCGACGGCGTCATTCGCCTGCCGGCGGACAAGCTGTTGCTCAACACCACGCCGCAGCAGATCGCCACCGGGTTGGCCGAGCGGCATCAAAGCCTGCCGGTGGTCACCTCGGTCAATGCCTATCTGATCAATACCGGCGACAAGCTGGTGATGATCGACAGCGGCGCCGGCCAGCTGCTGGGCGACGGCCTGGGCAAGCTGGTGGATAACCTGCGCGCGGCGGGCTACCAACCGGAGCAGGTAGATGAGATCTACCTGACCCACATGCACCCGGATCACCTCGGCGGCCTGACGCACGACGGCAAGGCGGTATTCCCCAATGCGGTGGTGCGCGCCGCCAGCCAGGACGCGGACTTCTGGCTGAGCGCCGACCAGCTGAAACGGGCCAACGCGGAAAATAAAAGCAACTTCGAAAGAGCCCAGGCGGCGATCAAGCCTTATCAGGCGGCCGGGCACTTTAAGCCATTCAACGGCGACGGCGAGCTTTCGCCGGGCATCGCCGCCTTTGCCGCCCACGGGCATACGCCGGGCCACAGCGTCTATCAGGTGACGAGCCAGGGCAAAAAGCTGCTGTTGCTGGGGGATTTGATCCACGTAGCGGCGGTGCAGATGCCGCATCCGAAGGTGGCTATCAGTTTTGACAGCGACGCCAAGGCGGCGGTCGCTCAACGGCTGCGGGTGTTCGGCGACAGCGCGCGGCAGAGCGAGCTGGTGGGCGGCGCGCACCTGTCGTTCCCAGGGTTGGGCTACTTGAACCGCCAGGGCGAAGGGTACAGCTGGGTGCCGCTGAATTACGGCGCGCTGTAACACACTCGGTCGCTACCGGTTGCGTTCGGCGAATACCCGGCTGAACCAATCGAGAAACACGCGCACCCGCGGCGAGAGCTGGCGGTTGCGCGGATAAAGCAGCGAGACCGGCATCGGCGGAGAAGGCCAATCCGGCAGCAGCGGCAACAGGCTGCCGTCTGCCAGATCGCCGCGCAGGTGATAGCGCGGCACCTGAATGATGCCCAACCCGGCGCGGGCGGCGGCGACCAGGCTCTCCGCCGCGCTGACCGACACCGTCGCCGGCAGCGTGATGGGCTGCGCTTGCCCCGCCACCGTGAACGCCAGCGGCATCAGCGCGCCGGTCGCCGAAGAGCGAAAACCCACCATGCGATGATGGCGCAGGTCGTCCAGGCTTTGCGGCGTGCCGAAGCGCTGCAGGTAGGCCGGGGCGGCACAGGTCACCTCTTCCAGCTCGCCCAGGCGGCGCGCCACCATGTCGCTGTCCCGCAGTTTGCCGACGCGCACCACGCAGTCGATGCCTTCCCGCAGCGCGTCCACCAGCCGATCGCCTTCGCTCATATAGAGCTCGATATCCGGGTATTGCGCCAAAAAATCAGGCAAGTCGGGCAACAGAAAATGGCGCGCCAGCGTGCCGTGCACCTCGATGCGCAGCAGCCCGCGCGGTTTGGCGCCGGCGAACGCCATCTCCGCCTCTTCGATGTCCGCCAGAATGCTCAGACAGCGCTGATAGTAGGCTTCGCCGTCCAGCGTCGGGCTGACGTGGCGGGTGGTGCGCTGCAGCAGCCTGACCTGCAGCCGGGCTTCGAGCTGTTTGATGGCGTCGGTCACGGTGGAGCGCGGCAGGTTCAGATCCTGCGCCGCCTGGGTAAAGCTGCGTTGTTCTACCACGCGGGTGAACAGGCGCATGGCGTCGATTCTGTCCATAATTGTTCGTTTATTTCGGATAGTGATAACGAAGAATAGGGGATTATTCGCCGTGCCGAAAGGTGCATGATGACAACTCACTGACCCAGGAGGAGAGACTTATGCAGCACGCCACTCAACGCGTCGCCATCGTCACCGGCGCATCGCGCGGCATCGGCGCCGCCATCGCCGAGCGTCTGGCCGCCGACGGTTTTACCGTCATCATCAACTATTCAGGCAACCCGGCGCCGGCCGATGAACTGGTGCGCAAGATAGAACAGGCGGGCGGCCGCGCGCTCGGCGCCAAAGCCGACGTCAGCGATGCGGCAGCGGTTTCCCGATTGTTCGACAGCGCCGAACAGGCGTTTGGCGGCGTCGACGTGCTGGTCAACAACGCCGGGGTGATGGCGCTGGCACCGGTGGCGGACATGCGCGATGAAGACGCGGATCGCCTGATCGACATCAACCTGAAAGGCAGTTTCAACACGATGCGCGAGGCGGCGAAGCGCCTGCGCGACAACGGCCGCATCATCAACTTCTCCTCCAGCGTGGTGGGGCTGCTGCAGCCGGGGTACGGCATGTATGCCGCCAGCAAGGCGGCGATCGAGGCGCTGACCAGCGTGCTGGCAAAAGAGCTGCGCGGCCGCAATATCACGGTGAACGCCGTTGCGCCGGGGCCGACCGCGACCGGGCTGTTCCTCGACGGTAAAACCCCGGAGCTTATCGAGCGGCTGGCGAAGATGGCGCCGCTGGAGCGCCTGGGCACGCCGGAAGATATCGCCGCGGCGGTGGCCTTCCTCGCCGGGAACGACGGCGGCTGGATCAACGGCCAAACCCTGCGCGCCAACGGCGGCATCATCTGATTGACGACGCGCCGCCGCAGGATCGGGTATCCTGTGGCGGCACACATCACATCAAGGGCGGTTTATGGCGGGCGACAATCAGCAATTCCAGCACGGCGTGAGATCGCCCTGCGTCAGCCTGTGCCGCATCGACGACGAAACCCAGCGGTGCCGGGGATGTCGGCGCACGCGGGCGGAGATCGCCGCCTGGCCGACCGCCAGCGACGCGGAGAAACGAGCTATTTGGCGGCGGCTTGAGCTGCGTCAGTGGGTGAAATAATCCCCAGCATCATTGCGCTGCCAGACTCCATGTAGCACAATTGAGCTACATGTGATTGACCGACGTTGGGAGCGATTATGTCGACGACGACCATCCGTATTCCAGATGAGCTTAAAGCCCGAGTCGCCGCCGTCGCCGAGCAGGCTGGCGTGACGTCTCACAGCTTTATTTTGCAGGCAATAGCGGAGAAAACGCAGCAAGAAGAGTTGCGCCGCGGCTTTGAGAATGAAGCGGAAAAACGCTATGCCAAGATAATTGCGACGGGAGAGACTGTCTCTTGGAAAGAGATGCGCGGTTATTTGGAAAACTACGCAGCGGGTAACACCGAAGCGGTTAAACCTCCGGTTAAAAAATTGGGGCGCTGATGGCAAATGTCGAGTTGGCGCCAGAGGTCAGGGATGATATCGAACGTATTCTCGCTCATTTGGCTCAGTATGGTGCCGCGGATTCAGGGCGACGCATTCAGGAAATCATCCAGGCGATTGCGGTATTGGAACATAATCCATTGCTCGGACGAGCCCTTGGCGCAGGAATGCGTGAATTAATTATTGGGCAGCAGGCTCGCGGTTATTTGGCGCTCTACAAATATATCCCTGATATCGATACGGCGTTTGTTCTGGCGATCCGTAGTCAGAAAGAACAAGGGTATTAAATGCACGATACCGGCCTGAAAGACCGGTATCGTTGTCATGTCCTCAGAAATCCCAGTCCTCATCCTCGGTGTTGACCGCCTTGCCGATGACGTAAGACGAACCGGAGCCGGAGAAGAAGTCGTGGTTTTCATCGGCGTTCGGCGACAATGCCGATAGGATAGCCGGGTTGACCTCCGCCATCGCCGGTGGGAACAGCGCTTCATATCCCAGATTCATCAGCGCCTTGTTGGCGTTGTAGTGCAGGAAGGTTTTCACGTCTTCCGTCCAGCCGACGCCGTCGTACAGCTCCTCGGTGTAGCGCACCTCGTTGTCGTACAAATCCTGCATCAGGTCGAAGGCAAAGTTTTTCACCTGCCGGCGCCGCGCGGCGTCCACTTTCTCCAGCCCTTTCTGGAACTTATAGCCGATGTAGTAGCCGTGCACCGCCTCGTCGCGGATGATCAGGCGGATCAGATCGGCGGTATTGGTCAGCTTGGCGCGGCTCGACCAGTACATCGGCAGATAAAAGCCCGAATAGAACAGGAACGACTCGAGGAACACGCTGGCAACCTTCTTCAACAGCGGATCGTCGCTGCGGTAGTGGGCCAGAATGATGCCGGCCTTTTTCTGCAGCGCGCGGTTTTCCTCGCTCCAGCGGTAGGCGTCGTCCACGTCCGGCGTTTGGCACAGGGTGGAGAAGATTGAGCTGTACGAGCGGGCGTGTACCGCCTCCATAAAGCTGATGTTGGAGTACACTGCCTCTTCGTGCGGCGTCAGCGCATCGGCGATCAGGGCCGGCGCGCCGACGGTGTTCTGGATGGTGTCCAGCAGCGTCAGCCCGGTAAACACCCGAATGGTCAGCTGCTGCTCCTTCGGCGTCAGCGTGGCCCAGGAGGGGATATCGTTGGACAGCGGCACCTTCTCCGGCAGCCAGAAGTTGGAGGTCAGGCGGTTCCATACCTCCAGATCCTTGTCGTCTTCGATGATGTTCCAGTTGATGGCGCGCACCAGCGGCGCCGATGTTAGGGTCGTCATAAGTTGCCTCACAGCGAGCAGGACACGCAGCCCTGCACCTCGGTGCCTTCCAGCGCCATCTGGCGCAGGCGGATGTAGTAAATGGTCTTGATGCCTTTGCGCCAGGCGTAGATCTGCGCGCGGTTGATATCGCGGGTGGTGGCCGTATCGCGGAAGAACAGCGTCAGCGACAGCCCCTGATCGACGTGCTGCGTGGCGGCGGCGTAGGTATCGATGATTTTTTCCGGGCCAATCTCGTAGGCATCCTGGTAATACGCCAGGTTGTCGTTGGTCATGTAGGGCGCCGGGTAGTAAACGCGGCCGATCTTGCCTTCCTTGCGGATCTCGATGCGTGAGACGATCGGGTGGATGCTGGAGGTGGCGTTGTTGATGTACGAGATGGAACCGGTCGGCGGCACCGCCTGCAGGTTCTGATTGTACAGCCCGTGCAGCATCACCGACTGGCGCAGCGCGCGCCACTCGTCGCGGCCCGGAATGGCGATGCCGGCGGCGGCGAATAGCTCGCGTACCCGCTCGGTTTGCGGCAGCCAGTCGCGTTCGGTGTACTTGTCGAAGTACTCGCCGCTGGCATAGCGGGAGTGTTCAAAACCGTCGAAGGCGCCGCCGCGCTCGATCGCCAGCCGGTTCGAGGCGCGAATGGCGTGATAGGCCACGGTATAGAAATAGAGGTTGGTGAAGTCGATGCCTTCTTCCGAGCCGTAGAAAATGCGCTCGCGCGCCAGGTAACCGTGCAGGTTCATCTGGCCCAGGCCGATGGCGCGGGCGCTGCGGTTGCCCTCGGCGATCGACGGCACCGAGCGGATATCGCTCATGTCGGCCACCGCGGTCAGCGCGCGGATCGCGGTCTCGATCGCCTTGCCGAAGTCCGGCGCGTCCATGGTTTTGGCGATGTTCAGCGAGCCGAGGTTGCAGGAGATGTCCTTGCCGATGCGATCGTAGCTCAGATCCTCGTGATACGTGCTGGCGCGGTTGACCTGCAGGATCTCCGAACACAGGTTGCTCATGTTGATGCGCCCGGCGATCGGGTTCTCCCGGTTGACGGTGTCCTCGAACATCACGTACGGGTAGCCGGATTCGAACTGGATCTCCGCCAGCACCTGGAAGAACTCGCGCGCGTTGATGCGCGACTTGCGGATGCGCTTGTCGTCCACCATCTCGCGGTACTTCTCGCTGACGGCAATCTCCGAAAACGGCACGCCATACACCCGTTCGACGTCGTAGGGCGAAAACAGGTACATCTCTTCGTTGTTCTTCGCCAGCTCGAAGGTGATATCCGGGATCACCACCCCCAGCGACAGCGTTTTGATGCGGATCTTCTCGTCGGCGTTTTCCCGTTTGGTGTCGAGGAAACGCAGAATGTCCGGGTGGTGGGCATTGAGATACACCGCGCCGGCCCCCTGGCGCGCGCCGAGCTGGTTGGCGTAGGAGAAGGCGTCTTCGAGCATTTTCATGATCGGAATGACGCCGGAGGACTGGTTCTCGATGCGCTTGATTGGCGCGCCCACCTCGCGAATATTGCTCAGCAGGAAGGCCACGCCGCCGCCGCGTTTCGACAGCTGCAGCGCGGAGTTCACCGCCCGCCCGATCGATTCCATATTGTCTTCGATACGCAGCAGGAAGCAGGAGACCAGCTCGCCGCGCTGGCGTTTGCCGCAGTTGAGGAAGGTTGGGGTGGCCGGCTGGAAGCGGCCGGAAATCATCTCCTCCACCAGATCCTGCGCCAGCCCGGTGTCGCCCGCCGCCAGCGTCAGCGCCACCATGCATACCCGATCTTCGTAGCGCTCCAGATAGCGTTTGCCGTCGAAGGTTTTCAGCGTATAGCTGGTGTAGTACTTGAAGGCGCCGAGGAAGGTCTCGAAGCGGAATTTTTTGGCGTAGGCCTGCTGGAACAGCTGCTTGATAAACGGGAATTCGTACTGCGCCAGCACCTGCGGCTCGTAGTAGCCTTCCTCCACCAGATAGCGCAGCTTTTCCTCCAGGTTATGGAAGAACACGGTGTTTTGGTTGACGTGCTGCAGGAAGTAGTGCCGCGCCGCCAGCCGATCTTTATCGAACTGGATCCGGCCTTCCGCATCGTAAAGATTGAGCATCGCGTTGAGCGAATGGTAATCCAGCGCGCCCGTCTCGGGCCTGGTCAGTTCTGTCGTTGCCAAAATGCGGTTACTCCCTGTCGAACGTTTTCAACGTCTTGCGCGGTGCCGAGCAGCTCGAAGCGGTACAAAAAAGGCACCTGGCATTTTTTGGCGATGATGTCGCCGGCGATGCCGTACGCTGCGCCGAAGTTGGTGTTCCCGGCGGCGATGACGCCGCGCAGGTATGAACGGTTTTGCGGAACGTTGAGAAAGCGGATGACCTGGATCGGCACCGCGCCGACGGCGCTGCCGCCGCCATAGCTGGGCACGATCAAGATATAGGGTTGTTCCATCAGCAATTTGCTGCGGGCTCCGGCGATCGGAATGCGGATCGCCGGCAGGCCCAGTTTCTCAACGAACCGATGGGTGTTCTCCGAGCTGCTGGAGAAATAGACCAGCGGATTCATCGGCGGGCCTCAGCAGGTGAGCGCCAGTGCGCCGATCTTGTCCGGCCGGAACCCGGACCAGTGATCGTCACCGGCGATAATCACCGGAACTTGCTGATAACCTAAGGATTTAACGTGATTCAGCGCCTGCTGATCCTGGGTGAGATCGATCACCTGATAATCAATCCCCTGTTTATCAAATGCGCGATAGGTGGCGTTGCACTGGACACAGTCCGGCTTACTGTAAATAATAATGCTCATGATTCGCATTTACCTTTAGGCTGAAGGAAAGGCGGACAAGTCAGATAACGGAGCATCGTTCCTGGCGTTTCTGACGGCGTTATCAACCGAACGACACTCCCTGCGGCTGACCTATAAAATACTATATGTTGATATTTGTTTTATCAACCACGCTATATATGGTGTTTTGTCGGGTTGGAGGCGCAGGCCGCGCCGGGGCTGGAAAAGGCGAGGGAAAAAATTTTTGCGGGTGAGAAATTCCCCCTCTCAGTGAAGAGGGGGAATCGAGCGCATTACTGGCGCATGCTGACGGCCAGCCGGTTGAAGGCGTTCATGATGCTGATGGCGAAGGTCAGATCGGCGATCTCGGTATCGCTGAAGTGCGCCTTCAGCGCCTCGAAAGCGCTGTCCGGTGCGCCGGTGGCGGCGATCAGCGTCACCGACTCGGCCCATTCCAGCGCGGCGCGTTCGCGCTCGCTGAACTCATGGCTGACGCGCCAGCCCGCCAGCGTATCCAGCTTGGCATGGCTGAAGCCGCTTTCGCGCAGCGCTTTGCCGTGCATATCCAGGCAGTAGGCGCAGCCGTTGATCTGCGAAACGCGCATAAACATCAACTCGATGGTCGCCTTGTCCAGGGCACCTTTCTCCAGCGCCATCAGCGCGCTTACCATATTTTTGTACGGGGCGGGCGCCAGCTCGGCATAGTTCAAACGTTGCTTAATCATGGTCAACCTCAATCGGTAGTAACGAAATCATGCCGCTACTTTAGCGGCCTTATGGTCTATGCTATAGGGCCATAAAATGATTATTTAATCAGGCCATGATGCCATCTTTCCTGACCTCGCTGCGGCTGGACAACCGGCTCGCGGAACCGCTGTACCGGCAGATCTACCTGCGGATTAAAGACGCCATCGCCCAGGGCAGCCTGGCGGCGGGCAGCCGATTACCCTCAGTGCGCGGGTTGGCGAGCGATCTGGGCGTGGCGCGCGCCACGGTGGAAAGCGCCTACGCGCAACTTATTGCCGAAGGTTTCTTGCAGAGCCGTGGGCAGGCGGGCACCTATGTCTCGCCGCAGCTGCCGCACGTGCCGCCGGGTGCGGTATCCGCTGCGCCGCCGCTGGTGGCGATGGCGCCCGATCCGCTGCAGCCGCAGGGCATGCTGCAGCCTTTCCAGCTGGGCGTGCCGGCGCTGGACGCGTTTCCCCGGGCGTTATGGCAGCGCATTGTCGCCCGCCAGCTGCGCGGTTCCACGGTGGCTTCCCTGGCGCTGCCGCCGGCCGGCGGCCTGCCTGAGCTGCGTGAGGCGATCGCCCATTATCTGCATTTGTCGCGCGGCATCAGCTGCAGGCCGGAGCAGGTTTTCCTCTGCGCCGGTTATCCGGCGCTGTTGGACTGGGTGGTGGAGACGCTGTTGCACGCCGGCGACGCGGTATGGATCGAAGATCCCGGCTATCCGGTCACGCGCCCGCTGCTGCGGGCCGCCGGCGTCAGGCCGATCGCCGTGCCGGTGGATGAACAAGGCATGGACGTGGCCGCCGGTAGGCTGACGGCGCCTGAGGCGCGGCTGGCGGTGGTGACGCCAACCCATCAAAGCCCGCTCGGCGTCACGCTCAGCCTGGCGCGGCGCATGGCGCTGCTCGACTGGGCGCAGCAGCGCAGGGCCTGGATCCTGGAAGATGACTACGACAGCGAGTTTCGCTATCACGGGCGGCCATTGCCGCCGCTGAAAAGCCTCGATGTTCAGGGGCGGGTGCTGTACGCCGGCACCTTCAGCAAAACGCTGTTCCCGGCGCTGCGCATGGCCTACCTGGTGGTCCCCGCCGGCCTGACGGAGGCCTTTGCGCGCAGCAGCCGGCTACGTGGCTGCGGCTGCCCGCCGCTGCTGCAGGCCGGCGTGGCGAATTTTATCCGGCAAGGGCATTTCTACCGCCACCTGAAACGCATGCGGCCGCTGTACCGCCAGCGGCGTGAGTGGCTGACGCAGGCGCTGGAACGGCAGCTGGGGACGTGGCTGACGGCGGTGCCGCAACAGGGCGGCATTCAGCTGTTGGCCCGGCTGCGTGACGGGGTGGCGGATACGCCGTTGGCGGCGCAAGCCTGGCAACAGGGGTTGGCGGTGCAGGCGTTATCGGACTGGCGAATCGATCATCCGGCGGGGCAGGGGTTACTGCTGGGGTTCGCCAATTTCACTCGGCAAGAGGAGACGGAGCGGGCGGTGCAGGGGCTGTCGCAGCTGTTCAAACGCCTCAATTAAACGGCCCGCGATTTCCGCGGGCCAGACGCACATCTGTTTTATCTTTATGACTGCAGGGGTGTTAACGCCGGGCCAGCAGCACGCCGAGCACGATGCCGACGGCGGCACCGATCCCTACGCCCTGCCAAGGTTTGTCACGCACATAGCTGTCTGCTTGATCGACCGCGTCGCGCGCATGCTGTGTCAGACTGGTGGAGCCATTGAACCGCGCCCGGGCGTCGCGCAGCACGCCTTTCGCCTTACTGTGCAGCTCTTTCAGTTCCTCTTTGGTCTTGTCACCGGACTCGCGCAACACTTCATCCAGCGTATCGGCCAACAGAGTGACGTCCTGATCGATATCGCGTTCTGTTCTTTCCGCTTTCTTAAACATTCAGCTCTCCATTTCGACACATGTCTTTTAAGTGTAGACCATGCCGAGATTTATGTGGCCGATCACGCAAAAAAACGACGATTTACCGGCGTTAGCAGCCGGCGGCGATAAAATCGCCGTTGGCGCTGACCGGGATCACCGAATTGAACAGCACCAGCGCGAACAGGATCAGGATCACGCCGCCGAGCATCACGGCGATGCGCGACGCCTGTGCCAGATAGTAGCCCGTCAGGCCGGGTTGATGGGCCAGAAAACGCTCGCGCGCGTGGTGCACCAGCGTGGCGAGGATCATGATCGACAGCCCGGTGCCCAGCGCCATGCTCATGGCGGAGATCACCCCCCAGGTGAACATGCCGATGGCGTTGGCGAACACCAGAATCAGGATGGCGCCGCTGCATGGACGAATACCGATGGAGACGATCAGCCACAGCGCGTTGCGCCAGCCGCCGGTCAGTTCGGCTGCGCCGGGCTGATGCCGGTGGTCGCACTCGCACGCCGCGCTATGCGCGTGGTCCGCTGGGTGCAGCGCCTGAATGACCGGCGCGCGGCGCCGACGCCAGCGCCAGCCGCTGGCGCGCAGGATCACCATCAGGCCGAAGGCGGCGATGAAGACCGCGCTGCCTTTTTCCACCCAATAACGGCTGAGGCTGAGATCGCCCATCGACAGGTTGAGCGCCACCGCCAGCACCATCACGAACACAATGGCGACCACGCCTTGCATCAGGCTGCCCAGCAGGGTGATCGCCCGGCTGGCGTTCAGCCGTTCGCGGTGAGTGGCCAGATAAGTGGTGATGACGAACTTGCCGTGGCCAGGGCCGATGGAGTGCAGGAAGCCGTAAGCGAAACTGGCCAGCGTCAGCATTAGCCCGCCGCTGTATTGCTGGTTGCGCTGCTGCAGCAGATAGAGCACCAGATAGCGGTGCATGTAAATCTGGAAGTTGATGCAATACTGCACAAACTCGGCCCAGTGCCGCACGAACAGGTAGAGCAGCGTCAGCAGCAGCAGACCGGCGAGGGCCAGACCGGCGTAGCAGCCCGGCGCGTGTTTCAGCGAGACGGTTTTCATAGCGTGAGCGAGCCTGTACGAGGGGCGTCTTCCTTCAGCATATACCCGCCGATGCGGTTCACAAGCGCCGTTCACAAACGTTGTACATTTGGTTACTCGGCGAAACCAATCACTCACGGAAACGGCAGTTTGATTCCACTAGTATCTGTTTCAACGGCTCCACCGGAGCTTACCGAAACAACACTCTGAGGATTTAAAGATGAAAAAAGTATTAGCGCTGATCGTTGCTGCCACTATGGGTCTGTCTTCTGTTGCTTTCGCTGCTGATACTGCAGCTACTGCTCCGGCTACCACCACCGCGCCAGCTGCGACCACCACTACCGCTGCGCCAGCGGCTGCTGCTGAAAAAGCACCAGCTAAAGCAACGCACCACAAGAAAGCTAAGCACCACAAAAAAGCGCCAGCCCAGAAAGCTCAGGCCGCTAAAAAGCACCACAAAAAAGCGCCAGCTCAGAAAGCCCAGGCTGCTAAAAAACACCACAAAAAAGCGCCAGTGCAGAAAGCTCAGGCCGCTAAAAAACACCACAAAAAAGCCGGTAAAAAAGCTTAATTAAGTGATGTTTGCGGAACCGAAAGGTTCCGCACTCTCCAGCCCGTACTCCAGACACCCGGTTCTTCCGGGTGTCTTCTTTTGAGGCGACGAACGATGATCAATCGCTATCTGTTTGAAGTCATTTTCAGTACGGTAACCCTGTGCGGGGTGATCGTCGGTTGGGAACTGTTTTTGGCCGGCAGCTTTTTGTAATTATTGCGCTGCGGCGGTTTCGTGCAAATGCCGCCAGCCGAGTACGTTGGGCTGACGTTCAAAGACCACCGTGGAATAGCGCAGCGTGGCGCTTTGCCCCGGCAGGCTCTGTTTTTCCCGGTAGCTGACTACCGCGCCCGTCGGCCATTCGGCCACCAGCTTCATCTCTTCTATCTCGATTTCCAATCCCGGTTTGGCGGCGCGATGCGCACGGAAAAAGGCGCACAGCGCGGCAAAATCCAGCGGAGCGCCGCTCAGCGCGATCATGCTGAAATCCGGCGTAAAGCGCGCCAGCAGCGCCTGTTCTTCTCCAGCCCCTTTGCCCAGCCAGCGTTCAATGGCGATGTGGGCGTCGATCACTTCGGTAAAGTACGGGTTCATAAAGCATCCTGTTGAGCGTTGAGTTGGCGCACGATGGCGCGGTTGGCGAGGCGCAGGCACAGCAGCAGCGGGATAAATACGCTGGCGCCCGCCAGAATGAAGCAGGTGCGGTAGGCCGCCGCGGGCGGCAGCCCGGTCAGCAGCAAATTCAGCAGCAGGCTGAGCAGCGCCACGCCGAGGCAAAAACTGAGCTGGCGATTGATGTTCCACAGCGCGCTGGCGTCCGCCAGCTGAGCGTCGGGGATCTGCAGGAACGCGCTGCTCTGCGCGGTGCTGCTGCACAGGCTGCCGCCAAACCCCATCAGGGCGAAGGCGGCGATCTGCAATGCGTGCTGGCCGGCCAGATCGATCTGCGCCAGCGTCAGCATGCCGGCGCCTTGCAACAGGCAGCCGGCGATCAGCAGCGGCCGCGGGCCGAGGCGATTAAAGGTTTTGCCGGTCAGCGTGATGGCCAGGAACGACGCCAGCGCCCAGGGCAGCATCAGGCCGCCGACCTGGGCGGCGGGCATCCCCAGCTGGTTTTGCAGATACAGCATCGCCACCAGGCTGACGCCGATGAACAGGCCGGGAATGCACAAATAAACCGCCATGGCGTTGCGCAGCAGCGGATCGGCGACCAGCCGCAGGTTCAGCAGCGGCTGCGGGGTGCGCAGGCTATGGCGCAGATAATAGGCCAGCACCAGCAGGCCGGCGGCCAGCAGCGCCGCGCCGGAAGCCTGATGACCGGTCTCGCTCAGCCGGGTCAGGCCGAGCAGCAGCAGCGTCAACGCCGCGCAGGCACTCAGCAGCCCTTTGCCGTCGAGCGGTTTACGCACCGCCGTCGACGTTTCCGCGCGCAGCCACAGCGCCGCCAGCGCCAGGGCCAGGGCCGCCAGCGGCAGGTTGGCGAAAAACACCCAGCGCCAGTCCAGCCGATCGACGAGCCAGCCGCTCAGCGCCGGTGACAGCGCCGGCGCCAGCAGCCCCACCAACATGATAGCCGCCGACAGCCCGGCGCGTTCATGGCTGCGGTACAGCTGGTAGGTCAGCGTTTGGCCGATGGGGATCAGTAAGCCGCCGCCCATGCCCTGCAGGGTGCGCCAGCCGATCAGCGCGCCGATGCTGTCGGCATTGCCCGCACCGAGGGTGGCCAGCATGAACAGCGCCAGCGACAGCAGGAACACCCGCCGCCCGCCGATGCGCTGCGCCAGCCAGGCGCTGAGGGGGATCACCAGCGTCAGGCCGAGAATATAGCCGTTGCTGACCCACGCCAGTTGGCTGACCGACGCCCGCATCGCCTGGCCGATGGCGGGGTAGGCGACGTTGGCGATAAACATATTGATCAGATCGACGAAAAAGCCGAGCAGATAGACGATTGCCACTTTGCTGCGATAAGACATGGTGCCTCCGGTTGAAGGCGAGCAGTGTATCGGGGGGAAAAGTGCGGATAAATCGGCGGCGGGCGATTACACTGTCAAAATGATTTTGACAATAAGGGCGGCGAAATGCTGAATTTGCAGCGCCTGGCGATCTTTGCGGCGGTGGTGGAAGCGGGCAGCTTTACCGCGGCAGCGGCGGCGCTGGGGCAAACCAAGGCGGTGGTGAGCTTTAACGTCAAACAGCTGGAGAACGAGCTGGGGGTGTCACTGCTGGCGCGCAGCACCCGGCGGCTGTCGCTGACCGACGCCGGCGAACGCTTTTACCAGCGCAGCCTGCAGCTGCTGCAGGAGGCGGAAAACGTGCTGGACGACGTGCGTCGCGATCATCACGGCCTGAGCGGCGTGCTGCGCATCACCAGCACGCCGGAGTACGGCGCGCAGGTGGTGGTGCCGGCGCTGGCGGCTTTTTCGCGGCAGCATCCGCGGCTGCGCATCCAGCATGTCTCTTCTTCTTATCATGCCGATCTGATCTCGGAGCGCTTTGACGTGGCGATCCGCCTGGGCCAGCTGGCGGACTCCAGCCACCGCGCGGCGCTGATCGACAGCTTCGCCATTTTTCCGGTGGCGTCGCCGGGTTATCTGGCCGACCGACCGATTCATTCGCTGACGGATCTGGCGCAGGCGCAGTGGATCGCCCACAGCCGGCTCAGTTCACCGCTCAGCTGGCAGGTGGCCACGCCGCAGCGCGAAGCGGTGCTGTTCAAGGTCGCGGACGCTGCCACGCTCACCGGCGACAGCGCCGCGGCATTGCTGGCGTTCGCCCTGCATGGCGCCGGGGTGGCGCTGCTGCCGGCGTGGCTGGCACAGCCCGAAATCGACGCCGGCCGGCTACAGCGGTTGCTGCCGGATCACCGTTTCCCCGAGCAGAGCATCTATGCGCTCTACCCGAACACCCGCCATGTGCCGGAAAAGGTACGGGCGTTTATCGATTTTCTGCGCGCGCGGGTGGCGGCAAAATCGTTAGCGAAATAATAATTCGTTATAACTCTCTCATTTATCATCAGATCCCATCGGGGTATGCTGGCAATCTCTGTCTACCCCGTCCGATGCGAGCCACCTTCGATGACCGCAGAAAATAACCTCCAGCTGAACCGACGCATTCTGTCCGTGGTGATGTTCACCTTCGTCTGCTACCTGACCATCGGCCTGCCGCTGGCGGTGCTGCCGGGATTTGTGCATGAGCATCTGGGCTACAACTCGGTGCTGGCGGGCCTTATCATCAGCGCGCAGTACTTCGCCACGCTGTTCAGCCGCCCGCACGCCGGGCGCTATGCCGATCAGCTGGGGCCGAAGAAGGTGGTGCTGTTCGGCCTGGCGTGCTGCGGTGCCAGCGGCCTGTTTTACGCGCTGGCGTTCGGCGTTGACGGTTACCCGTGGCTCAGCCTGCTGTTGCTGTGCGCGGGGCGGGTGTTTCTCGGCGTTGGCGAAAGCTTCGCCAGCACCGGTTCCACGCTGTGGGGCATCGGCCGGGTCGGAGCGATGCACACCGCGCGGGTGATTTCCTGGAACGGCGTTGCCACCTATGGGGCGATGGCGGCCGGGGCGCCGCTCGGCGTGTACCTGAATCAGCAGTGGGGATTGGCCGGGGTGGCGGCGCTGATCGTGCTGGCGGTCGCGGTGGCGCTGCTGTTGGCGAGCGGCAAGCCGGACGTCTCGATCGCCGCCGGGCAGCGCATCGCCTTTCGCGCGGTGTTCGGTCGCATTTGGGCCTATGGCCTCGGGCTGGCGATGGGCACCGTCGGCTTCGGCGTGATCGCCACGTTCATCACGCTTTACTATGCCGACAAAGGTTGGAGCGGCGCGGCGTTTTCGCTGACGCTGTTCAGCTGCGCCTTCGTCGGCATCCGCCTGATCTTCAGCAACGTCATCAACCGCCACGGCGGTCTGAAGGTGACGCTGGCGTCGTTTCTGGTCGAGATCGTCGGGCTGCTGTTGATCTGGCTGGCCGGTGAGCCCTGGATGGTGCAAACCGGCGCGTTGCTGGCCGGCGCCGGTTTCTCGCTGGTGTTCCCGGCGCTGGGCGTCGAGGCGGTGAAACAGGTGCCGCCGCAGAATCAGGGCACGGCGCTCGGCACCTATTCGGCGTTCCTCGACCTGGCGCTGGGCATCACCGGCCCGCTGGCCGGGCTGCTGATTGGGCAAGCGGGCGTGCCGTCGATCTATCTGGCGGCGGCGCTGCTGGTGGCGCTTGGCGTGTTGCTCACTCTGCGCCTGCTGCAGCGCAGCCGGGCCTAATTCAGGAATAGTCCGAAACCCGGATTCCTCCCCAGAAAATCATTGTTTCGGTGAATGATTACGGTAAGGTCGCTCAGCGGTCCAGAATGAGAGGAGGAATCGATGTATTTACGGCCGGATGAAGTGGCTAAAGTGTTGGAGAATACCGGCTTTGAGCGTGATTATGTCACCGATCAGGCCTATGGCTACCGCAAGGGTGCACACTACGTGTATGTGAATCGCGAAGCGCGGATGGGCAGAACCGCGTTGGTGATCCACCCGGCGTTGAAAGAGAGAAGCGTGCATTTCGCCACGCCAACCTCCCCGGTGCGCACCAGCGAGCAGTATCTGGAGTTTCCCCTGGATTTAAGCGGCGACGCCCCGAACCTGCGTTACGGCATCGCACACGGCTTCAGCTCGCGCGAAGCGCTGTCGCGCTACCTCTTCAGCATGTTCCTGTAATCGGTCCCCCGCTTCGGGGGACGCGATCAGCCGTGGGCCAACGCTTCGCGGTTGAAACGCTCGTTGTAGGCGCGACGGAACTGCGCCAGTTCAAACGCATCGATATCCAGTTCGGCGAAGTAAAACAGCGCCGCTTCGGTGTGCTCGGCGTGCAGCTCCGGCGACAGCCCGGCGCGCAGTAGCACGTCGCGCCACAGGGCAATCTGTTCGTCGTCCGCCTGTTTGATGAACGTCAGGTAGATGAACAGCAGATAAGCCGCCTGGTGCATCTCTTCGGTGTAGCCGTTGTTCAGCATGCGGATAAAGGTCTGGCTTTGGCGGCCGCCCATTTCCTGGATCATCGATTCGATCAGCATCGGTTTGACCCTCAGCAGATGGGCCAGCGAATCGATGGCTTTGCGGGTGTCGGACGTCAGGATGCGGTAACCGATAATGAATACGACGATCAGGGCGGCGAGGATGATCCAGGTCATTTAGGCTTTATTACACTCTCAATACGCCAGAAGAGGGGCGGGAGGCGCTGTGCGACAGCGCCCGCTATCAATGCTGTTCGCCGCTGAAATTACCGACCGCGCTCTGTTGGCGCAGGTGGTGATTGAAGGTGGCCGCGTCTTTGGCCAGCGCGTCCAGATGAGCGCCGAGCATTTTGATCTGCTTCACCAGCGCATGCTGTTCCGGTACCGAACTGGCGGTGCTCAGCTTGCGCGCCAGTTGTTCATTCTGCGCCCGCAGTGCGGCTTCGCGCTGTTTGGCTTCTTCCAGCAGTTGCTGCAGCGCCTGGTAGCTCTGCTGCCATTCGCGGTGTTGCCGTTCGAAGCTGCTCTGCAACTCATTCATCGCATTTTGAAACTGGATTTCCAGCTCGCGCATTGTCATGGGCTCGATCCTTTGCGGCACTCAATGATGGCTTAGCAGTATAGCGAAAACTGTTCGCAAGCTCACCCGTTGACGACAAATGAGACAAATGCCGCTGACAATTCCCGGCTTGCAACCGTGGCAAGGCGTCTTACAATCGACCCCATTCCCGGCCGTAAAGGCTGCCGTTCAAGAGAGGTGGAAGATGAGCGAGCAGGAAAAAGACTTTTTTGAACAGGCGATGGCGGACGTGGTGCCGCTGGTGAGCGGGCGGCAGACGCTGTACCTCAAGCCGCAGGAGGCGGTGGACAAAAGCGCGCGGCGCGAAGCGCAGCGGCTGCTGCAGGAAAACTTCCTCAGCACCGATTTTCTCGAGGTGATCCCCTGCGAACAGCCGCTGGAGTTCAAAGGGGAAGGCATTCAACAGGGCGTGCTGGACAAGCTGCGCAACGGGCGTTATCCGCCGCAGGCGTCGCTGAACCTGCTGCGTCAGTCGGTCGAAGCCAGCCGGCAGGCGCTGTTTCGCTTTATCGTGCAGGCGGAGGCGCAAAACCTGCGTTCGCTGCTGATCGTGCACGGCCGCGGGCGGCAGAACGAAAGCCATCCGAATATCGTGCGCAGTTACGTCGCCAAATGGCTGGCGCAGTTTGAACAGGTACAGGCGTTTTGCCGCGCCTTACCGCGCGACGGCGGCGAGGGCGCCTGCTATGTCACGCTGCGTAAATCGGCGCAGGCCAAGGCGGAAAACTTTGAGCGCCACGCCAAGCGCAGCCGTTGAAGGGATAGCCGAAATAAAATGGCCGGCGAATATCGCCGGCCATCGATGAATTATTTATTAAATATTTTATAGTCCAGCGAATAACGGCCGGCGCCGGTTACCGCCAGCAACAGCAAGCCGCCAATGATGCTGATGTTTTTAAAGAAGTTGATTTCATTGCCCATCATTTCCATGCCGGTCATTTTCCAGAACGGATGGCCGATAAACGCGGTGCCCAACACATACAGGGCGAAAATGACCGCGATAGGGCGAGTAAACAGACCGAGAATAAGCGCGATGCCGAAAATAAACTCCACCACTACGGCAACGATCGCCGCTAAATAAGGCATCGGCGTGCCGTAGCCTTCCATCGCCGTGACGGTCGCACCGAAGTTGACCAGTTTCATCCAGCCGAAAATGATAAACAGAACCATCAGTAATATGCGGGACAGCAGAATTACGCCGTCTTTTGAGCTATCACCCATTTCGAACTCCTTAGCCACTGTCGGAATGATGTTGTCTTACTGAATAAAGATTAGAACAATTTACGTTTTTTTCTAGCGGCGGCGGGCGGTTGCGCCACTTTTTTCGGTGAGCGAGACGCGTGGTGAAGCCGGTGGCATTGCCTATACTTGAGCCTGGAGCAAAAACAATAAAACAGGCAATGTGAGGCCAAAATGGACGAGGAATTGACCGCCGCCGGTTACCGCCGTTATTCCGGCGACAAGATTGACGTTTATTTTAACAGCGCGATATGCCGCCATTCCGCCAACTGCGTGCGTGGCAACGCGGCTATTTTTACCCTGAACCGCCGCCCGTGGATTATGCCGGACAATGCTGACGCGGCGGAGGTGAAACGCGTTATCGACACCTGCCCCAGCGGCGCACTGAAATATAGGGAGAAATAATATGGAACATAAAATACTGGCAGACGACAAGCGTTTTTATATCAATGACGAGCAGGGCAAGCTGATCGCCGAGATCTCTTTCGTGCCGAGCGGCGACAAGCTGACCATTATCGATCACACCTGGGTGGATGAGTCATTGAAGGGGCAGGGCGTCGGCAAAAAGCTGGTGGCGCTGGTGGTGGAGAAGATGCGCGCGGAGCAGCGTAAAATCATTCCGCTCTGCCCGTTCGCCAAGCATGAGTTTGATACCACGCCGGCCTATCAGGACATTCGCGCCTGAAGCGATAACGGGGCGCGGTGCGCCCCGGTTATTCAGCAGACGCCGAAATCGCCGTCTTCGTGGTACAGCGCCACATCGCTGGCCTGCACCTCCGTGCGCTGCTCTTTGCCCAGTTCATTCCAGCTGCAAACCAGGGTTTCACCGTCGATCGCCACCACGGTCATCTTTGGGCCGCCGGTGGTGCGTTGAACAAAATCACCGATATTGAATGCCATGCGTTCCTCCACAACAGATTAAACCTCACCTATTGATAACACAGAATGGCGCTGCCGTTGGCACGAGTTTCGTTATGTATTATTTTATATAGCGATTATCACCAAGGAGAGCAGAATAACATGCCGGGAGTATTGATGTTTTATGTGGGCGGTACGGCGCCGGGCGCCAATATTGAGCTGCACGACGTGCAGTTCGCGGCGGCGGATCGGCCGGAAGAGGCGTATCCGCTGCTGCGTGAAAAGTGGTTCGGCGATAAGCGCAAGGTGCATGTCGACGGCTATGCGCGCATCGACTGGGCGGACGGTTACGACGTGAGCCTGGAGCCTGCGCCGTTCGCCGGTGAAGAGAAGCTGTTTTTCGTCAACGTGGGCGGCTACCGCAGCGATGAGCTGGCGGAATTGCACCAGTTCGGCCTGTTTGTGGCGCGTTCCGCCGACGAGGCGAAGGACAAAGCCAAACGGGTGCTGCTGACGGACAGCGCGCAGCAGCACAAGGA
This sequence comes from Serratia sp. A07, assembly GCF_058725505.1. Taxonomy (NCBI): domain Bacteria; kingdom Pseudomonadati; phylum Pseudomonadota; class Gammaproteobacteria; order Enterobacterales; family Yersiniaceae; genus Serratia; species Serratia sp. A07. The sequence goes on along the minus strand of NZ_JBZXDO010000024.1, from coordinate 41,741 downwards.
TGACCTGGCCGAGGTGGACGACTGCCTGCTGCTGCAGGCGCTGCAGGGCTACTACGTGCATCTGCGGGCCAACCCGCACGGCAAACCGGCCCGGCCGCTGTGGCAGGGGTATCTGCCGATCGGCGAACCCGCGTTATAACGCCGCCAGCGCCTGCAGCTGTTGCCGCAACCAGCGGCAGGCCTCCGGCCGGCCGTTCTTGCGGTGCAGGTAGATTTTAATCTGATACGGCGGCACCGGAAACGGCAGGGGGTGGATATCCAGCGCCGCCGCCTGCCGCAATTTTTGCGCGGCGTAGCGCGGCATGCTCATCACCAGTTCGCTGTCGGTGACGATGAACGGCGCTCCCAGCAGCGAAGGCGTGCGGATGGCGATATCGCGCTGCAGCCCCAGCTTATCGAGCTGGTAGTCAATGACGCCGCGCTGTTCGTTCCACGGCGTCACCACCAGATGGCGCGCACGCAGATAGTTTTCCAGCGTCAGTTCGCCGTATTTTGCGCTGAAGGCGGGTGAACAGATCGCCACATACTCATCCTCCAGCCAGCTCACCTCGTCGATCTCCGGGTAGCTTTCGCCGTCGGTTTCGCTAAAGCCCAGCGCGAAATCGATGCGCCCCGCCAGCAGATCGTTCAATGCCACCTTGCGCTCGGAGTAGCGCAGCTGGAACGACAGCCCCGGCGCCAGGCGCTGCATCTGCTCCATCAGCGCGGGAAACACCGCGAAGGCGGTGTAATCGGTAATGGCGAAGGTGAAGCTCTCCCGGCTTTCGGCGGGGACGAAGCGCGGGCGCGGATGCAGCCCTTTGGCCAGCAGCGCCAGACTTTCGCTGACGGTCGGGGCCAGGCTGTCGGCATACACCGTCGGGTGCATGTCGTTGCCGACCCGATAGAACAGCTCGTCCGCCAGCGCCTTGCGCAGCCGGATCAGCGCGTGGCTCAGCGCCGACGCGCTGAGGGCCAGCTCCGCCGCGGCGCGCGTCACCGATCGCAGCCGATAGACCGCTTCGAACACCAGCAGTAGGTTGAGATCGAGACGCTTCAAATCCAGATGCATGATATTCATTACCTGTTGATGAAAATGCAGTTCATACAGTATTTGAGGCGCGATATGCTGGCAAGCACAGTCATTAACACACTCAGGATTTGCCATGACCATCGAGATTTACCCGGCGCAAAAAAGCGACGCCAAACTGATTCTGGATATGATTATCGAGCTGGCAGTGTACGAAAAGGCGCGCGAGCAGGTGCTGGCCAGCGTGGAAGATATCGAACGCAGCCTGTTTGGGCCGGGCGCCTGTTCCGAAGCGCTGATTTGTACGGTAAACGGCGAGCCGGCGGGTTATGCGGTGTTCTTTATGAGTTACTCCACCTGGCTGGGTAAAAACGGCATCTATCTGGAAGACCTGTACGTGGCGCCGAAGCATCGCGGCGCGGGCGCCGGTAAAAAGCTGCTGCGGCACATCGCCCAGCTGGCTTGCGAACGGCAGTGCGGCCGCCTGGAGTGGAGCGTGCTGGACTGGAACCAACCGGCCATCGATTTCTACCTCAGCATCGGCGCGCAGCCGCAGGGCGAGTGGGTGCGCTATCGTATGGAAGGCGAGGCGCTGACGCACTTCGCGGCGCACGGGGCGGCGCTGCCGGCATAATAGCCGTTGGGGGGAGGTGGCCTCCCCAACTGTGGTGATGTGAACGGTTTACTGCGGATCAATCAGGCGGGTTTGCGGGCGGCGAGAATGAAGATCATCGGGCGTTCCTGCTCTTCGTCCTGCGCCGGATTAGCGGCGATTTGCTGCGCGCTGGGGCCCCATTCGTTCAAATGCTGGATGATAAAGCCTTGCTGCGCCAGCGGGTTGATATAGCTGCCGAGCGTGCGGTGCTGCTTGATGACGCCTTCCGCCAGCCAGTTGGAAACGCGCTGCCCTTCCCGCTGGTAGCCGTTCACCGGCCAGGATTTCTGCCCGTTGCCGTCGGTCAGCCAGCCCTGCTGCGCCGGGGCGGTGTAGATCGGGTGCTCGGCGGTGAAGATGAACTGCCCGCCGGGTTTCAGCGCGGCGTAAACCGTGGCGAACAGGGCGGCCAGATCCTCGAGGTAGTGCAGCGTCAGCGAGCTGTAGACCAGATCGTAACTTTCCGGCGGCAGCTGCAGCTGCGCTAAATCCTGCCGACGGTACTCGATGCCCGCGTCGGCGGTCATCTCCCGCGCCTTGGCCAGCATTTTTTCCGAGACGTCCAGCCCCAGCACGTCGGCGGCGCCCTGTTCGCGCGCGCTGCGGCAAAACCAGCCGTAGCCGCAGCCGAGATCGACCACGCTTTTGCCCTGCAAATCCGGCAGGATGCGGCGGATGGCGGGCCATTCCGGCGCGCCGTCCAGGCCGTGCTGCGAGCGGCTGAGCTGCGCATAGCCGTCGAAAAAGGCCTGATTGTCATAGATGTTTTGCGTCATGATGACTCCTTGGGGTGAATGACGGCGGCGGAATGCCGCTGCCATACCGTGTATATTGCTGCATAATTCTACGCTGACAACATGAATAACGGGAATGACGATGGACATGATTTCGGTGCGGCAAGCGCCCGAGCTGGCGCCGCGCGCCATTGCGTATTTTCAGCGGCACTGGGCCACGGCAGAAACGCTGATGATGTATGAAGACGCCATCAACCGCAGCCTCGGCGCCGCCAACCCGCTGCCCCAGTGGTACCTGCTGATGGAAAATGACCAGATCCTCGGCTGCGCGGGGCTCATCACCAACGACTTTATCAGCCGTGGGGAGTTGTATCCCTGGCTGTGCGCGCTCTACGTAGAGGAAGCGCAGCGCGGCCGTGGCTACGGCGCCAAACTGATTGAGCATGTGGCGGCGGAAACCCGCCGGTTGGGCTTCCCGCAGCTGCACCTGTGCACCGATCTGGAAGGCTACTACGAGCGCAGCGGCTTCGTTTATAACGGGCTCGGGTATCACCCGTGGGGCGAATCCTCGCGGGTCTATTCGCGAGTGCTGTGATCGCCGCCGCCGAGGACGATTAAGACAAATCTGACTTTTCTTTCACCTCATCGCGCATCGCGGGTTACACTGGCCGCTTGTTCGCCACCGACCGGGTTAATTCGCCGCCGCGATGAGAGTACCACGCCAGCTACAGCAACGCTTTACCGCCTGCATCGCCATTATGGCGGTGCTGTTGCTGTTTGTGGCGCCGGTGGTGTCGAAATCGCTGATGCACCACCCGATGATGGGCGGCATGGCGCAGACGGACGCCGCTATGCCGCACGACATGCACGCGATGGCGATGCCCGCCGCCGAGCATGCCGGCCACCACGGCATGGATCCTGCGGAGATGATTTTCTGCGGCTATTGCGAGCTGCTGATCCACGTGCCGCTGCTGCTGTGGACATTCGTCCCGCTGCTGTGGCTGATGGCGCGCATCGCGCGCCTGCCTTGCGCGCCGCGTATCGTTTCTCCGCCCATTCGGCGCCTGACTCTGCGGCCGAGCCCGCGCGGGCCGCCCGGCCAACCGTTTTTCCCTATTGCTTGATCATGGGTAACGCCGTTCGTATCGCTGCGGACGGTTTGCCTGCGCGCACAGTTTGAAAAACGAGAAAGGCCATGTCTTCAATAACCAAAACCCCACCTGCCGCATCGCCGCGTGGCGCGATGCTGAACCTGATCAGACGGCTGCATTTTTATATCGGCCTGCTGGTCGCTCCTTTTATTCTGGTCGCTGCATTGACCGGCACGCTGTATGTGCTGACGCCGCAGCTTGAAGAGGCGCTGTATCGCGATGCGCTTTTCACCGAACCGCACGGGCAGGCGAGATCGCTGGCTGACCAGATCGCCGCCGCCCGCCGCGCGGCGGGTGACGAGGCGCGCATTTACGCCGTGCGCCCGGCACCCGGCGCAATGGACACCACGCGCGTACAGTTCGCGGGCGCCGATCTGGGCGCTTCCGAGTCGCGCGCGCTGTTTGTCGATCCTTATACCCTGGCGATCAAGGGCGATATGACGGTGTACGGTACCTCCGGCGTGCTGCCGCTGCGCACCTGGCTGGACAAGTTGCACAGCAGCCTGCTGCTCGGCGATCTGGGGCGCAACTACAGCGAGCTGGCGGCCTCTTGGCTGTGGGTGGCCGCGCTGGGCGGCGTGGCGCTGTGGCTGGCGACGCGGCCGAAGCGCAAGCTGAAAAGGGCGAAAGGGGGCTTCGCCGCCAGCCGCCATTGGCATATCACGCTGGGCGTGGCGCTGCTGGTCGGGCTGCTGTTCTTCTCGGCTACCGGACTGACCTGGTCGCAGTGGGCCGGCGGCAACATCGACGCGCTGCGGGCCAACCTGGGCTGGCTGACGCCACAGGTCAACACCAGCCTGCAGGCCGATGCGCCGCAGACGCCGGCCGATCCGCACGCCGAGCACCGCGGGATGATGCCGGGCATGAAGATGGGGCCTGCCGCGCAGAGCAATGCGCTAAACGGCGACTGGGATCGGGCGCTGCACGCTGCGCGCGCCGCCGGGATCGACGCCGCCAAGGTCGAGCTGCGCCAGCCGAAAGGCGAGGGCAAAGCCTGGACGGTAACCGAAGTGGATCGCAGCTGGCCAACGCAGGTGGACGCGGTTGCCATCGCACCGCAAAGCTTCGCCGTCATCGATCAGGTGCGGTTCGACACCTTCCCACTCATCGCCAAGCTGACTCGCTGGGGTATCGACGCCCACATGGGCATTCTGTTCGGCTTGCCGAATCAGCTGCTGCTGGCGGCGTTCGGCCTTGGGCTATGCCTGATGATTGCGCTGGGTTACCGCATGTGGTGGAGTCGCCGTCCGGCGGCGGGGGCGCAGCATCCGGTGCATACGCTGATTGCCGCCTGGCTGGCGCTTTCCCTGCCGGCGCGTGCCGTCACGCTGCTGGTTGCAGCGGCGCTGGGGTATTGCCTGCCGGTAATGGGCGTGAGCCTCGCGGCGTTGCTGCTGGTGGACGTGTGGCGCTGGCGCGGCCAACGGCAAAGCCACCGGGACGAAACGCCGGAAGCGGCCGCCCGCCGCGCCGAGGTGCGTAAGTTCCGCGCGGCGGTGGCGACCGTGGCGCTGGCGGTCGGCTGCGTGATGGGCCGAGCGATCCTTGGCGGCACCGTCGAGCAATTCCAACTGCCGATCGGCGCCTGGAGTGCCCAGATGGTGATCATGCAGAGCCTGATGGTGCTGCTGTATACGCTGGTGTTCACCCTGCTGCTTTCCATTCCGCTGTGGTATTTCTTCCTGGGAGAGAAAGAGGGGCGGTGAGGTAGCGTCCGGCATGCCTGCGGGCATGCCGGATATTTGGGAATGTGGCTTAAGCACGTATCAGCTCACCAAAGGGTAATCGCCACTGAAAGGAAGCGAACGATGACGTTTGAATAACGAAGGGACAAAGCGATAACCGCGAGGAAATTGCACAACAAAGAAACCTAATACCAGAAAATGTAAGCATACTCGTTTTATTTCCTCCTTAAAATATTTTATTTATTTAATATCATAGGGTGAATTCCCGCCGCGCTTTGCTTTTCAGTTGTAGTACGAGGCCTCAGATATTCCTGCTTCGCGGCAAACATTTTTGACGGTCCAATCTGCTTCGACGGAGTTCAGTACGAGGATGATCTGATGCTCAGTAAAATGGGCTTTGCGCATGATGATCTCTTTAAAGGACACATTCTATATGCCGAAAGATCTCTAAAATTGAATAATTCGATTTACTGGATGCTTACACTTGCACAGGAGCTTTGAAATTTTCACTTCAGCCACTTACACACCACACAATCTTTTTGTGCTCAGTATATGAGATAAATAGAAGAACGTATTAGCGGATCACCCAGGTCGCAGTGTATTAGCCAACGACGCGGACAGGTCAATGCTGATGTGAAATGCATTCTTAGTCGGGTTTAATAGACGGGAGAGTGATAAGTAGTATGTATAGTCATTTTTATTGATATGATGAAATCAGATGTTTCCATATTGGAATGTGATTCGTTTTTTATTTAAAAGTTATTATGCATGGAAAAGATAGCTTGAAAAATAGATGGTGTCCGCAATTAAGTTATGTCGTTCAATAAATAGGCTGTGATATTAATACACGGATTAAACCATCTTGATTTATACCTTAATTATATTGCCTAACTATGTTTCACTTGAGATAATACTATTGATATCAAGAAGCTTGAAAATCGACGGTAATTTTTCACACGGCCTAAAATATGGAGGTGTTTCTGTGAAGAAAAGAAAATATCTTACACAAAATGAAATAGATCGCTTGCTTGAGGCATCTCGTAAAGGAAGTTTCCCTAAGCGAGATGAGTGTTTTATTCAAATGTGTTTTATTCATGGTTTCAGGGTTAGTGAGCTCTGCCACTTAAAATTTTCGGATATCAATCTCATTGATAAAGTCGTGCACGTAAACAGGCTAAAAAGCGGCTTAAAAACAACGCATCCACTTTTGGCTTCAGAGATAAAGCTTCTAAAAGCTTGGCTAGAGGAAAGAGTAACATGGCGTGGCTGCGAATCACCTTGGATATTTCTCTCGCAAAAAGGCGGTCCTCTTTCTCGCCAACAAGTTTATAACATGATGAAGAAGTTCGGTTCCTTGGCAAGTATCGCCGTCTCTCTTAATCCACATATGTTGAGGCATTCATGCGGATATGCTTTGGCTAACAGGGGGACAGATACGCGGCTGATACAGGACTATTTGGGACATAGAAACATTCAACACACAGTGTTATATACCTCGAGCAATCATCGTCGGTTTGCAGAGGTTTGGCAAAAGGAATTGTAGAGGAATTAGTCAAAATGAACCAAATTGTAATTAGTTTCGTCTATAATTTGCGCCAAGTCAATTCTTCTTGGATTCTTTTTTTTAACAGAATATCCGCTTTTATTAGTTACCTAACTAGCCAACCGCAGCAGAAACATCTGAGAGTGCAAAATTCTTTGCAGTCGCAATCCATACTTTATCCATTCTTATATTATCCCATCAATCGCCTCTCCAGCTTGTTTGACTACAATGCATATTTATTTCGAAGCATTTAACTGTAATTATGCAAAAAACAATATTTAACTCCAAATGATACAATTTGGTTCATTTTGACTACTTTTTTTGTCTTTCCGTGTTCGATTTGGCGCGAGACAAACAGAAAAAATGCTCATTTGAATCAAGTTGTTATGCCAATTATTGGCCTTTTACCAAGACATGGAGTTTTGAACTTATGCGTAAGATCCGTCTTATCAACACCTTGATTGCCGCCTCTCTGATGACTGCTGGCCTGGCTCATGCAGCAACTACTACCGTTAACGGTGGTACCGTTCACTTTAAAGGTGAAGTAGTTAACGCTGCTTGCGCCGTTGATGCCGGTTCTGTAGACCAAACCGTCCAGCTGGGCCAGGTCAAAACTGCCACGCTGAGCGAGGCGGGTAAAACCAGCTCTGCTGTAGGCTTCAACATTCAGCTGAACGATTGCGATACCACCGTTGCTACCAAAGCGGCCATTGCATTCTCTGGTGTTGCTGTCAATGCTGAGAACCCAACTGCTCTGGCACTGGAAAGCTCCTCTGCGGGTGGTGCTACCAACGTGGGTGTGCAGGTGCTGGACAGTGCAGGCAAAGCGCTGGCATTCGACGGTGCAACCTTCAGTACTGCTGCCACTCTGACTGACGGTACCAACACTCTGCCATTCCAGGCGCGTTACATCGCCACCGGTGCTGCCACTCCTGGTACTGCCAACGCGAACGCCAACTTTAAAGTTCAGTACCAGTAATACCGGTCTGCAAGGATGCTTAATCAGGCCAGGACGGCCTGTTTTCAGCTATCGAAGAGGGAATAAGCGATGCTCAAAACCAGACTGGGACTCTGCCTGCTTTTCATTGCTCCTCTGTCTATCGCCGGCAACAAGTGGAACGTCACGCTTCCTGGAGGACAGATGCGCTTTCAGGGGGAGCTCATCGCTGAAGCCTGTACGGTTGAGGCGGGTGACAGGCAACTGGTTGTTCGCATGGGACAGGTTAGCAGTAACCGTTTCAAGGATGCAGGGGATGACGCCGATCCGGTGCCGTTCAGTTTGCATCTCCAGGATTGTAATCCCAATGTCAGCGATCGCGTCGGTATCGTCTTTCACGGCGTAGCCGATGGCAAAAACCCTGATGTTCTGTCGGTTGGCGAAGGCGAGGGAATTGCGTCTGGCGTCGGCATCGCCCTGTTCGATGAACAGGGGCAACTCATACCCATTAATTCAGAACCTCAGTCTTGGAAACCGCTGACTAAAGGAACGCGTATCTTGCAATTTGTTGCCAAATATCGGGCAACCGGCAATACGGTTATCGGTGGTGCTGCAAATGCCCAGGCTTGGTTCTCTTTGACATACCAATAAAACATTCGTTTTCGCGTATGAAACTTTTATCTCGGATGAGATAAGCGCGCGCAAAAGGTTAAAACGGCGGTTATCCGCCCAAGAGGTTAACGTGATTAAAATGAAAGCGACCGGAAACGTCATGGGTTCACTGCTGGCTTTGGCAGTCGTATTTTGTACTCCGCATGCTGAAGCGGGCGTGGCTCTTGGGGCAACACGCGTTATTTATCCGGCAGAACAGAAACAGGTCACTCTGGGTGTGAGCAACAATAATGATAAAGACACCTTTCTTATTCAATCCTGGGTCGAGAACGATGATGGTCAAAAAGAAGGCCGGTTCGTTATTACTCCGCCGTTGTTCCTCATGCAGGGGAAAAAAGAAAATACGCTGCGTATTATTGATGCAACCAATAACGCCTTGCCTAAAGACCGCGAAAGTCTTTTCTGGGTCAACGTCAAAGCCATTCCCTCTCTGGACAAGGCAAAACAGAAAGAAAATACGCTTCAACTGGCGATAACGAGCCGAATCAAATTGTTGTATCGCCCACAAAATCTCAGTATGGCGCCTGATCAGGCCCCCGGAAAACTGACGTTTAAACGCGATGCGAACACACTGGTACTGAATAATCCAACACCCTATTTTCTGACCGTCACGGAATTGAATGCCGGCACACGTTCATTAGCCAATGTCATGGTCCCGCCTATGGGGGAGGCAACGGTGAAACTGCCGGGCGATGCCGGCAGTGCAATTACATATCGCACGATTAATGATTACGGTGCGCTCACGTCTGTGATGAAAGGCACCTTGCAGTAACGATCTGAGTCATTCACTAAAACAATGGATTCAATAACGCAGGTAACGCAGCACCGGCATTGATGACGGCGTGCGGTAGCGACAAGTCACCTGGTTTATGGAGCAGGCACGGATAACATGAAAAAATACCACATCCGGGAACGGGCGCTAAACAAAGCAATGCTTACGCCGCTGGCATTGCTCTTGGTGGCTTCGACATTTTCCGCGCGCGCAGACAACTACTTCAATCCCCGGTTCCTGGCTGACGACCCGGCATCGGTTGCCGATCTCTCCAGTTTCGAAAAGGGGCTTGATGCGCCGCCGGGTACCTATCGTGTCGACATTTACATGAACGAGGGTTACGTGACGACGCGAGACATCACCTTTGATAAAAGTGATGACGGTAGCAAGCTGGAACCGTGTCTCACTCGCTCTCAGCTGGCTTCACTTGGCGTCAATACCTTGACTATTCCAGATATTGCCGTAATGAAGAGCACGGCCTGCGTGCCTTTCACACGGCTTATTGCTGATGCTGCAAGCTCATTCGATGTCGGTCGCCAGCGTCTTTCCATCAGCATTCCTCAGGCTTTCATGGGAAATCAGGCGAGAGGGTACATAGCTCCCGAGCTTTGGGATAATGGTATTACGGCCGGTTTGCTCAATTACAACTATACCGGCAGTGAAGTGCGCAGTCACAATGGCGGCACCCGCAATTACGCCTATCTCAATCTGCAAACGGGTCTCAACCTGGGGGCATGGCGCCTGCGGGATAACTCAACCTGGAGTTACAGCAGCGGCACGGGATATAACGAAAATCGCTGGCAACATGTCAATACCTGGCTTGAACGTGACATTGTATCCTGGCGCAGCCGGCTGACGATGGGTGATGGCTATACTGCGGGTGATATCTTTGAAGGTATCAACTTCCGCGGCCTTCAGGTTGCCACAGACGATAATATGCTGCCCGACAGTCAACGCGGCTTTGCTCCTGTTATACATGGAATAGCACGTGGTACCGCACGCGTATCGGTCAAGCAGAACGGATATGAAATATATCAGACCACGGTACCCGCCGGCGCATTCACTATCGGTGATCTGTATGCGGCAGGAAACAGTGGCGATCTGCAGGTGACGGTGAAAGAGGCGGATGGCTCCGTTCAGGTCTTTACCGTTCCCTTCTCATCCGTCCCGATGTTGCAGCGTGAAGGACAGGTGAAGTACGCGGTGACTGCAGGGCAGTTCCGCAGTGGTAATGAACAACAAGACAAGCCGAAGTTTTTCCAGGGAACGGCGCTTTGGGGATTACCCGATGGCTGGACGGTCTATGGCGGCACACGTGCCTCAAACGACTATCGTGCCTTTAACCTCGGGGTGGGAAAAAACCTGGGCTACCTCGGGGCGGTATCTTCAGATATTACGCAGGCGAATGCCACCTTGCCTGACGGCAGCAAGCATCAGGGACAATCTCTGCGTTTTCTCTATAACAAATCGCTCAATGAGTTAGGGACCAATTTCCAACTGGTCGGATACCGTTATTCTACTCGGGGCTTCTATTCTCTGGCCGACACCGCGTGGCGACGCATGAGCGGTTACTCCGTGATTAGTGAAGACGGGATCGTGAATATCAAACCAAAGCTGACGGATTATTACAATCTGAACTACAGCAAGCGCGGTCGTTTGCAGGCGACGGTGACGCAACAGGTTGGACGGACATCGACGATATACCTGACTGGCAGTCATCAAAGCTACTGGAATACCAGCCGTTCAGATGAACAGCTGCAGATTGGTTATAACAGCACCATTCAGGATATCAGCTGGAGCCTGAGTTATAGTCTGTCCAAAAATGCCTGGTCCGACGATAAAGACCAACTGCTTGCTTTCAACATTAATATTCCGTTCAGCCACTGGATGCGCTCGGATACCCGGTCAGTATTCCGAAATGCCAATGCCAGTTACAACACGTCGACAGACTTCAAGGGACGTACGACAAATACGGCCGGCCTTTACGGGACGCTGCTGGAAGATAACAACCTGAGTTATAGCGTGCAATCGGGCTATAACAGCGGCGGTAATGGTAACAGCGGCGCAACGGGTAACGCCGCGCTGAATTACCGCGGCGCTTACGGCAACGCCAACGTCGGTTATAGCCACAGCGGTGACTATAAGCAGATTTACTATGGTGCCAGTGGTGGCGTACTTGCCCACGAAAATGGCATCACCTTCAGCCAGCCACTCAATGACACCATGGTGCTTATCAAGGCGCCGGGGGCGAAACACGTTTCTGTCGAGAATCAAACAGGGGTGCGTACAGATTGGCGTGGTTATGCCGTGCTCCCTTATGCGATGGACTACCGCGAGAATCGGATATCCTTGAACACGAATACACTGGCGAACAACGTCGAACTGGAGGAACCGGTATTAAGCGTCGTTCCTACACGGGGAGCCGTCGTGCGTGCGGACTTCAAGGCCAAAGTCGGGCTGAAGGTTCTTATGACATTGACAAACAACGGCAAGCCAGTCCCGTTCGGCTCTGTAGCCTCTTACGGAGATGGTCAGTCAGGCAGCATCGTGGCAGATGGCGGGCAAGTTTACCTTACCGGCCTTGCGCCAAAAGGTACCGTCAACGTGAGGTGGGGCAATAGCGAAAATGAACGCTGCACGGCGACGTACAGTTTGCCGGCTGACAGTCAAAACCAGGCTTTGAGCTATGCCTCTGCCATTTGCCGGTGATAAGCAGGAGATGATGACGCAATGAGAAAATACCTTCCAATCCTGTGTTTGTTGCCGTTGGTTGCGGGATATGCCCATGCGGCGGACAGTACTATCACCATCACAGGTTATCTAAAAGACAATGCCTGCTCGGTCTCTGTTGACTCTCAGGATTTTACGGTGGATTTGTTGAGCAATGCGGCCAAGCAATTCAACCGGGTTGGGGCCGTCACGCCATCCATACCTTTCAAGATTGTCTTCGACAAGTGCGGCAGTTCCGCGACGGCAGTTCGCGTGGGGTATGTCGGAACCTCTGACAACGACAACACTACCCTGTTAAAGATTGATGCTGGAACAAACGCCGCAAGCGGTATTGGAGTGCAAATACTGGATCGCGACAAGACTCCGATTCCATTAAATGCGGCTCAGGACTCCCTGAAGTGGACGACATTGACGGCGGGCCAGCCCAATACGTTGGGCTTTTATGCACGCTTAATGGCAACGCGCGCTCCCGTGATGGCAGGAACAGTGACAGCGACGGCCAATTTCACCTTAGAGTTTCAGTAAGGAAGTCTGAAGATGATCATTATCAAGAACATTATGCTGGCGGGGGCGTTGCTTTTTACTACAACATTCGCCGCGCATGCAGCTGACGTGACCATTACGGTCAACGGACGCGTAGTGGCCAAGCCCTGCACCGTATCAACGCCATCGGCGACGGTAGACTTGGGCGACTTGTTTACATTTAATTATATACAGGCCGGCTCGGGTTCAGCCTGGCATCCGGTAACGCTGAATTTGACCAATTGTCCAATAGGCACTTCGAGAGTCACGGCAACATTCACGGGGACAACGGACAGCACGGGATATTACAAAAATCAAGGTGGGGCAACCAATCTTCAATTGGAATTGCAGGACACCAGTGGCAATAACCTAAACAACGGAAAAACCAAGGCGGTTCAGGTTGATGATTCCACACAGTCAGCGAGTCTGCCATTACAGGTTCGTGCGTTATCAGTTAATGGCAACGCCAAGCAAGGCAGTATTCAGGCCGTAATTAATGTCACATACACTTACGCCTAAATTGAGGAGTCACGTCATGACACTGGTTTCAAAACTAAATAAAGTGTTGAAGAAAAAAGAAGTTGCTGCCCTCGTGGCTTCTGTATGCCTAATGGCATATTCATCCGGCGCTAATGCTTTTGCTTGTAAGGATGCTACAGGAAATGTAATTAATTCTAGCTCTGGAGGAGGGGCAGGAACTTTCACTGTTTATGCTAACTTAACGCCTAGCGTACAGGCTGGTCAGAACCTCGTTGTAGACCTAAACTCAAGCATAAGTTGTCGAAATGAACTTCCACAATCCTATATTGACTGGGTGGCTTTAAATGACGGCAGCGCCTATGGTGGGGCGCTGGAAAATTTCACAGGAACGGTGAAGTATTATAATTCAAGCTATCCACTGCCAGTTACTAATAGAACCAAAGAGACCGCATTTACAACCAGTTCATATCAGCCATGGAATGTTATGCTATTTCTGAAGCCTATTTCAGCGGCGTCAGGAGTATTAATTAATAAGGGTAGTTTGATTGCCAGATTAAATATGTATAAATATTCAACAAACCCTCAAACCGGTCAACAAAATGGCACAATAGACCGTTTCACATGGAATATTTATGCTAATAACACAGTGGTGGTTCCCACTGGTGGTTGCGACGTGTCATCGCGCAATGTGACGGTTACCTTGCCGGATTACCCCGGCACGGCTGCTGTACCGCTGACTGTCCATTGCGGACAAAACCAACAGCTGGCTTATTATCTGACCGGCACAACTGCTGATACGGCAAGCACCATATTTACCAATACGTCATCTTCAAATCCGGCTACTGGCGTTGGCGTACAACTGTCTAACCGTAATGGCATTGTAGCTACCAATAAGAATGTCTCTCTCGGTACGGTCGGTACCAGCCCCCAAAGTTTGGGACTAACGGCTTCCTATGCACGAATCAATGGGCAAGTGGTAGCAGGCAATGTTCAGTCCATTATTGGCGTGACGTTCGTTTACGAGTAGCATTATCTATATCTTATACCTCGATAAAACGCTTTAGCAGATAAAAATTCGCGACATGATTATCATGTAGGGCTCGTTTAATCTCGAAACTACTTGCGCTCGGGGTCATAAGTATATGGTTATTACATGGGCATCGCAATCTTGAAGAAAAACAACAGAAAGATAAATATTGTAGTGATGGATCCGGTGGTTTTTTATCGGGAGAGTATGGTTCAGGTATTAAGTAAATATTTTGTTGAAAGAATAAATGTTACCGATGTGGTATCCAGTCTATCCGCACTAATGTGTTTGGCGCTGAGGAAAGGGCCTGCCGATGTCTATTTGATGGAGGCCTTCGGTCAGAATGAGAGTTATAATAACTGGGGAGAGTTCACTCACTTCATGGCCACTTATCATCCGTCAGTAAAGTGTCTGCTCTGGTCTTCAAAACCGACCATGTTTATAAATAAATTCAATAATTTTGAGCGGGGGGAGGCTGGCTGGCAGATACCAAAAAAAATTGACATAAGTTGCTTTGTTAGTTTTTTGACACGATTTTTTGATGGAGAGAATTTTGCCTCATATAATTCCCAGTTTTACATAGGTCCTCCCATGTCAAACCTCACACCTAGTGAAATAGCTATAATTACAGGTATCATTGAAGGGGATAGTATCAAGTGTTTGGCCAAGAAATTTAATGTTGCATATAAAACTATAAGCACGCACAAACGGAACGCCATGATAAAAATGCGCATATCGTCGACAGCTCAGCTACGTAGCCTTTTTCTGGACGGGCATATCTTGCGAGGCGATAAGGAACGATATCTTCCAATTGAAACTAGCTCTAACCAACCTTTTATGTTGTAACCTTAGGTAGTAGAGTGGCTTACTGAATTCGTCCATCTGAACAGAAGTGATATGTTTACCTAATCACGGCGCAGCTGTAGAAATTACATTCTAAACGTCTGTTAGGGTGGCTTTGTTTCGAAAATAATGATCGTCATCTGCTTAATGGGTATTTTTTTATAAGTAAAAGGGTATGGTGTATCGAGGTATTTATTCTCCATAATCAAGGTTGTCTGCCTCAGAAGCGTATAGCTAAACGGTTGGAACTCCCTTGGTTAACTGTAAACAGTAGTTTCTTGCGAGCTACCCAAACTGGGGTGCGTTGATCCGTCAACTAACTGAAACTGGAATGCACTCTACTATTGCCATACTAATGCTTCAATCACCATTCTTGCCTTAATTTCCTGAATTAGGATAACTACAGACCTCGGAAAACAACTTTCTTAAGATCGCCAGATATCCTTGGCTAGTCCGCAGTTATCCTTGTTCGCTTAAGGGCAAACCAATTGGCCTCGACGGCTGCGAAAATGCTCTCTAAGGCAATTTGCTGCTATTCTGCCATTTGCTGGGCTCTGGTTTTTATACTTATGTAGTCCACGCTATGCACGGAGTCTTCCATCTATTGGTTGTACGTAATTGGTATCAATTTAGCGTATATCAAACCGCATACCAACAGTCTCCAGATTTAGCCGGATAAACTCGAACGATTACGGATACAAAAAAGCCCGCAACCGAAGTTGTGGGCTTTTTCGCTATTATCGCCGGGTCTATCTGGTTCACTGGCGACGTATTTGGTGGAGCTGGGGGGATTTGAACCCCCGTCCGAAATTACTACACCGTCGGCACTACATGCTTAGTCCAATCTTTACATTCGCCGGCCAGCTGCGGATGGACACGCTACTGACAGACTAGCCTGATTGAGTTTAACGCTTCAGCCCCAGGCAGGACGTCCACGCGATCTCTTTTGGGTTTGACCTCTCTTGATCCCCGTCCTAAGAGCGGAGGCTAGGGAGAGAGGGCTCTAAGCAGGGTATTAAGCTGCTAAAGCGTAGTTTTCGTCGTTTGCGACTATTTTTTTGCGGCTTTTTACGAGGCCAACCGCCCCTCGGCATGCTCCTAGGGCTTCGCAAATCCCGTCGAATCCAGAATCAGCCCCAAGTAACTTTATGCAGTATACCAGAAGTTTACCTCGATAAGCCAGCGGCTTAACGATTGGCGTGCTTCATGATACGGGCTTTCGCCGTCTGCCATTCGCGATCTTTGATGTCATCGCGTTTGTCGTGCTCTTTCTTGCCTTTGGCTACGCCGATCTTGATCTTGCTCCAGGCATTTTTCCAATACAGGGACAAGGCCACCACGGTGTAACCTTCGCGGTTGACGCGGCCGAGCAGGGTGTCCAGCTCGCGTCGGTTCAGCAGCAGTTTACGGGTACGCGTCGGATCGCACACCACATGCGACGAAGCCACGTTGAGCGGGGTGATGGTGGCGCCAAACAGATAGGCTTCACCGTCACGGAACGTCACGTAGCTGTCGCTGAGGTTGGCTTTGCCGGCACGCAGCGATTTAACTTCCCACCCTTGCAGCGACAGGCCCGCCTCGAACTCTTCTTCAATGAAGTATTCGAAACGCGCGCGCTTGTTTTGAGCAATGGTGGCGGAACCGGGTTTGTGTGCTTTTTTCTTTGTCATAGTGCGTTCATTATACTGGATGCTTCAGCGAAAGAAATCCTTTCCCGTTCAGCACCTGCGCAATTTTTCGCATTTTTGGCGCCTCCATCCCTTAGCAGATTTTTTGTTTGCCGCCAGATAAATGGTATTATCTGTACGTTTTATGTCTCACAGGAAATGATATGCCCCAGATCAGTCGGTCTGCATTAGTGCCGTTCAGCGCCGAGCAGATGTATCAGTTGGTTAACGATGTTCATTCTTATCCCGATTTTCTGCCAGGCTGCACCGGCAGCCGGGTGCTTAACGCTACCTCCAACGAAATGACGGCCGCAGTGGACGTCGCCAAGGCCGGTATCAGCAAGACCTTCACCACACGCAATACGCTGCTGGATAACCAGAGCATCAATATGCAGCTGGTCGATGGTCCGTTCCGCAAGCTGATGGGCGGCTGGCAGTTCACGCCGCTGAGCGAAGAGGCCTGCAAGGTGGAGCTGCACCTGGACTTCGAGTTCACCAACAAACTGATAGAGCTGGCGTTTGGCAAGGTGTTCAAAGAGCTGGCGGGCAGCATGGTGCAGGCATTTACCCAGCGGGCGAAAGAGGTCTACAGTGTCTGACATCCAGGTCGAGGTGGTGTACGCCTTGCCGGAGCGTCAGTACCTGCGCAAGGTGAAACTGGCCGAGGGCAGCAGCGTTGAGCAGGCGATCCAGACTTCGGGCCTGCTGGAGCTGCGCCAGGATATCGATCTCAAGAGCAATAAAATCGGCATCTACAGCCGCCCGGCCAAGCTGGGCGATACGCTGAACGACGGCGACCGGGTGGAGATCTACCGGCCGCTGATAGCCGATCCGAAAGAGCTGCGCCGGCAACGGGCAGAAAAGGCAAAAAAATAAGGCGCTATGAGCGCCTTATTTTTTATCTGAAACTGATTTCTCTTCCGCGTTGCAGCCTGCGACTGTCATGAGGAACATCATGCCCCCTCATGGGCCGGAAGAGCGGGCGGCGCCGATTACTTGGTCAGCGCCGGTTTGTTCTGGATATCGGTCAACACGCCTGCGCTGTCGAAGGTCAGCGTCAGCGTCTGCTGGGTGATGTCTTCATGGCCAGGTTGCTGACGGAACACATAGAACCACGTCTGAGTCCCGAACGGGTCTTGCAGCATTGGGGTGCCCAATGTGTAAGCGACCTGTTGCTGGGTCATCCCTTTCTGAATTTTCGCCACGTCGGTCGACGTCAGGTAGTTCCCCTGGTTGATGTCAGGACGATAAACCACCTTTTCAAAAGTAGAACAGCCTGCAGTCAGCATCACAAGAACTACAGCGGCGGCAGTCAGCGTTTTACAGCGCATAGTAATCACATTCCTTTAGGGCATAGGATGCCGATGATAATAGACCTTGCGGCAGTTGGAAACCTTTATACCCTTCATCTTTCAAGTTGCGACGCGTTGGCTTTCTTTCAGCACCTCAAGCGCTTGGCCTGTTTCAGGCCGTTGAGGAGGCTTCGAATCGCCGCCGCGCCGCACTTTAGATATCTTTCGGGTCAACAGCGTCACTGTCAGACCGCAGGAAAGTGAAAAAGTTGAGCTTTTTTATGCCGCCAGCAGTTCTTTGGCGTTCGCCAGCGTATTGCGGGTGACTTCGCTGCCGCCGAGCAGGCGCGCCAGCTCCTGCAGCCGGGCGCGCTTATCCAGCGGCGCCATCTGGGTTTCGGTGACCGTGCCGTCGGTCTGCTTGCTGACGAACAGGTGCTGATGCCCGCACCCGGCCACCTGTGGCAGGTGGGTCACGCACATCACCTGGGTGGATTCGCCGAGCTGGCGCAGCAGGCGGCCGACGATGGCGGCGGTCGGGCCGCTGATGCCCACGTCCACCTCATCGAAGATTAGCGCCGGGGTTTCCATCTTGCGGGCGGTGATTACCTGAATGGCCAGCGCGATGCGCGACAACTCACCGCCGGAGGCGACCTTCGCCAGTGGCTGCAGCGGCTGCCCCGGGTTGGTGGAGACGCAGAACTCGGTGCGGCTGGCCCCTTCGGCGCTCAGATGCTGCGGTTCGAAGCGCACATCGATGTTGAACTTGCCGTGCGGCATGGAGAGCGCTTGCATGCTGTCGGTGATGAGCGTGGTCAGCTCGGCGGCGTAATGCAGGCGTTTCTGATGCAGCTGCTCCGCCAGCGCCAGCGCCTGCTGGTGATGCAGGGTGACCGCCTCGTTCAGGTGCTCATGGTCGCTTTCCTGCTGTGAAAGCAGCTGTTGTTCATCCAGCAACTGCTGATGCAGCTGTGGCAGCTCTTCCGGCGCAACCTGGTGTTTGCGCGCCAGGCTGATTTGGCGCGACAGGCGCTGTTCCAGTTCGTGCAGGCGATTGGGATCGAGATCCATGCGATCGGCGTAGTGGCGCAGCTCGTCGCTGGCTTCGCTGATCTGGATAGAGGCCTCTTCCAGCATGTCCAGCAGGCCGCTGAGCTTGTCGTCCAGCCCGGCCAGCTCGAGCAGCAGGTGCTTGGCGCTGTAGAGTTGGCTGAGCATGTTGTTCTCGTCGCTGTCGGCCAGCAGCTGCAGCGTCTGCTGGCTGAGGGTCAGCAGCTGGCCGCTGTTGGCCAGGCGCTTGTACTCGGCGTCGGTCTGTTCGAACTCGCCGGCCTGCGGCGCGAATTCGTTCAGCTCTTTCAATTGGTATTGCAGCAGCTGCTTGCGCGCTTCGCGCTCGATGGACTGCTGCTGATGGTGCGCCAGCTCGCGGCAGCTCTGGTGCCAGCGTTGGTAGGCCTGGCTCATCGCCGCCAGCAGGGCGGGTTCGTCGGCGTAGGCGTCGAGCAGCGCTTTTTGGTGCTCCGGTTTGAGCAGCAGCTGATGGGCGTGTTGGCCGTGGATTTGGATCAGGCGTTGCCCCAGCTCGCGCAGCTGCGACAGCGGCACGGCGGTGCCGTTGATAAAGCCGCGCGAACGGCCGTCGGCGTTGATCACCCGGCGCAGCAGGCATTCGTTGCTGTCGTCCAGCTGGTTCTGTTCCAGCCATTCGCGCGCGGACGGGGTGTCCGCCAGCGAGAAGCGGGCGCAGATGTCGGCGCGGGCGGCTCCCAGGCGCACCACGTTGCCGTCGGCGCGGTTGCCGAGGCACAGCCCCAGCGCATCGATGGCGATGGATTTGCCGGCGCCGGTTTCACCGGTGATCGCCGTCATACCCGGTTGAAAATCGATTTCCAACTCACGAACGATAGCAAAGTTGCTGATGGTTAATTGCGCCAGCATGGGAACCTTCCTGTGTATAAACACATAACTGTAATTTCATACAGTATAAACTGGTTTTATATACAGTAAAGTGGCCGGCGCAGATTTTAGAACAATTTTTTCGACCAGCCCAGCTTGGTGCTTAACGTGTTGAAATAGCTGTAGTCCTTCGGGTGAATCAGATTCAGGTGGAAATCGCTGCGGCGGATCAGCACTTCTTCGCCTTCCTGGATAGGCAGCGCGATCTGGCTGTCGCAGCTGATCTCCAGATCGCTGCCGATCTGCGAAAACTTCAGGCGGATGGTGCTGTCGCCGTTGATCACCAGCGGCCGGGCGGAGAGAGTGTGCGGGAACATCGGCACTAGCGCGATCGCCTCCAGCGACGGGGTGAGGATCGGCCCGCCGGCGGAGAGCGAGTAGGCGGTGGAGCCGGTCGGCGTGGCGATGATCAGGCCGTCGGAGCGCTGCGAGAAGGCGAAGCGATCGTCGATGTACACTTCGAATTCGATCATGTGCGCCACTTTGCCGGGGTGCAGCACCACTTCGTTGATGGCGGTGCTGATGCGGCACTGCTGGTGCTCTTTATGCACGATGGTTTCCAGCAGGAAACGCTGTTCGTCGATGTATTCGCCTTCCAGCACGTCCGCCAGCTGTTGTAGGGCGTTGTCGGGATCGAGATCGGTGAGGAAGCCGAGGTTGCCGCGGTTGACCCCGATCACCTTGATGTCGTAACGCGCCAGCACGCGCGCGGCGCCGAGCATGTTGCCGTCGCCGCCGACCACCACCGCCAGATCGGCGCGCTGGCCGATATCCGCCAGGCTGCCGGTCACGGCGTCTTTCAGCCCCAAATCATGGGCGATCTGGCGTTCGACCATCACCGAATAGCCGCGGGCGACCAGCCAGTGGAACAGCATCTCGTGGGTTGCCAGCGCTGAAGGGTGACGCGGGTGGCCAACAATGCCAATACAGGCGAATTTTTTATTCATTTGTTGTGATTTTCCTCACCGGGACCCGTTTATGCCCCACATTGTGACCGGTTGACTTGAAACCCCGGTTTTGATCCCCATAATAAGCCAAGTTGCGAGATTAATGCTAAAACGCGGAGATATTCATGAGTAGTAAAGAACAGAAGACGCCAAACGAGCAAGTCTCGGAAGAAATGGAACAACACGCTCATCACGATGATACGCTGCCGGAAGCGGCGGAAGGCGTCGATCTGCGCGATGCGCGTATCGCCGAACTGGAAGCCCAACTGGCGGAAGCTCAGCAGCACGAGCGCGACAGCCTGCTGCGCGCCAAAGCGGAAGCGGAAAACATCCGCCGCCGCGCCGAACTGGACGTCGAGAAAGCGCACAAGTTCGCCCTGGAGAAATTCTCCGGCGATCTGCTGCCGGTGATCGACAACCTGGAGCGCGCGCTGGATCTGGCGGATAAAAACAACCCGGAACTGGCCGCGATGATCGAAGGCATCGAGCTGACGCTGAAATCGCTGCTGGACGTGGTGCGCAAGTACGGCATCGAAATCGTCGGCGACGTCAACGTGCCGTTCAACCCGGAAGTGCATCAGGCGATGAGCATGATGGAATCCGCCGATCACCAACCGAACCACGTGATGATGGTGATGCAGAAAGGCTATACGCTGAACGGCCGCCTGCTGCGTCCGGCGATGGTTGCAGTTTCCAAAGCCAAGGCGTAATCGCCCCGGCAACGCATAAAGAAAGGCACCCGAGGGTGCCTTTTTTGTCTCTGTGCTACGCCTGCGGCAGGCGCGGCATCCAGTCGATCGGCGTGAGCCCTTGCTGCTCCAGCAGCTGATTGGCCTGCGAGAAATGACGGCAGCCGAGGAAACCGCGGTGCGCGGAGAGCGGCGACGGGTGCGGCGCCTTCAGCACATGGTGGCGGTTGCGGTCGATAAAGTTGCCTTTCTTCTGCGCGTGCGAGCCCCACAGCAGGAACACCACGCCTTCACGGTTCTCGTTCAGGGCGGCGATCACTTTATCGGTAAAGGTTTCCCAGCCCAGGTTGGCGTGCGAGTGCGCGCGGCCGCCTTCCACCGTCAGCACGGTGTTGAGCAGCAGCACCCCCTGTTCGGCCCAGCTTTGCAGGTAGCCGTGATCCGGGCGTTCGAAGCCGGGAATGTCGGTCGCCAGCTCTTTATACATGTTCACCAGCGACGGCGGCGCCGGCACGCCGGGGCGCACCGAGAAAGAGAGGCCGTGCGCCTGATTGGGGCCGTGATACGGATCCTGGCCGAGGATGACGACCTTGACGTCCGCCAGCTCGGTATAGCGGAAAGCGTTGAACACGTCCTTCTGCGGTGGATAAATGGTCTTACCGGCCTGGCGCTCAGCGGCAACAAAGGCGAGCGTTTCAACAAAATAGGGCTGCTCTTTCTCTTTGCCGATCACGTCATGCCAGGTGAGGGAGGTGGCCATAAACGCTCTCCTTTGTTTTCTTTAGCAATTCATGGGCTATAGCTTACCGTTTCGGCACGCGCAGCGAAACCCGCTTTTCATTTCTCGCCGCCGTGTCTTATGCAATTATTTTTGAAAATTTACAAAAATAATTGGTTTTTGCCGCAGTGGGAAAATTGATATAAAACATAAATTTGCCCCTTCACGCCCTGTGCCTACCCGGTAAAAATTGACTTTAATCAAGGAACTGGCCCGGTCAGGCTGGTATACAGAACAACAAGACAGCAATGGTTTTACCAAATGGCCGAAACCAGAATTGGGTTTTCTCACGACGTGAATTTTTACGCCCTTGTACGGAGGCAACATAATGATTACCGGTATTCAAATTACCAAAGCGAATGACCAGGCGCTGGTGAATTCTTTCTGGCTGCTGGACGATGAAAAAGCGGAAGCTCGCTGCGTGTGCGCCAAGGCCAACTACGCGGAAGATCAGGTTGTCGCGGTGAGCGACCTGGGCCAGATCGAATACCGTGAAGTGCCGCTGGAAATGCAGCCGACCGTGCGCGTGGAAGGCGGTCAGCACCTGAACGTCAACGTGCTGCGTCGCGAAACCCTGGAAGACGCGGTCAAGCACCCGGAAAAATACCCGCAGCTGACCATCCGCGTGTCCGGCTATGCGGTGCGCTTCAACTCCCTGACGCCGGAACAGCAGCGCGACGTTATCGCCCGCACCTTTACCGAAAGCCTGTAATTTGCGGCGCAGTCAATCAGGGAGCTTCGGCTCCCTTTCTGGCGTTTGGCGGCCGAAAACCGAACGTGGATCACATTCTGTACAAAGATAAGCATTTCTAATACAGAACTCATCCGACCTGCCGATAGCTAAATCAGCACCTATTCAGGTGCTCAATAAAAAGTCTATCGACAAGGAGTCGGCATGAGTATGCCTTTAAGTTTTACCTCTGCAGTATCCCCGGTGGCCGCGATCCCTACGCCTCGCGCCGCTGCCGAGACGGCGACGGCGGCGCAGCCCGCGGCAGCGCCGGCAAATCCGGCGCCGGTGGCCTCTCCCTCTCAGAACACGCTGAACGCGCAGAATCTGTTGAATACGCTGGTCGGCGATATCTCAGCGGCGGTACCGACGGCGGCGGCAGCGCCGGGCGTGACGCGGGGGCAGCAATCGCAGGAGGGGGATTATGCGTTGGCGCTGTTGGCCAAGGACGTTTACTCACTCAATGGCCAGGGCGCCGCCGGGTTCAACCGCCTGAGCGACAGCGCGCTGCTCGGTTTCGGCATCGATCCCGCCAGCCTGCACGACGCGGGCAGCGGTTTCCAGGCTGGGATTTACAGCAACGACAAGCAGTATGTGTTGGCGTTCGCCGGCACCAACGACTGGCGCGATTGGCTGAGCAACGTGCGGCAGGCGACGGGCTATGACGATGTGCAGTACAATCAGGCGGTTGCCGCTGCCAAAAGCGCCAAGGCGGCCTTCGGCGATGCGCTGGTGATCGCCGGCCATTCGCTCGGCGGCGGCCTGGCGGCCACGGCGGCGCTGGCGACCGGCACTGTCGCGGTCACCTTCAACGCGGCCGGGGTGTCGGATTACACCCTGAATCGCCTGGGTATCGATCCGGCGGCGGCGAAGAAAGATGCCGAAGCCGGCGGTATTCGCCGTTACAGCGAACAATATGACATGCTGACCAGCACCCAGGAGTCGACCTCGCTGATCCCGGACGCCATCGGCCACAACATCACCCTGGCCAACAACGATACCCTGACCGGCATCGATGACTGGCGGCCGAGCAAGCATCTGGATCGCAGCCTGACGGCGCACGGCATCGACAAGGTGATAAGCTCGATGGCGGAACAAAAGCCGTGGGAGGCGAAGGCCAATGCCTGAAGGGCGTCGCTTGCGGCGGGCGCTGGCGATAGCCTTACTGGCGCTGGTCGCGGTGACCGGTTTACTGATGATGGCTAAGGAGCAACAGATGGGGCAGGAGATTTCGCCGTTTGACGGCCACAGCAATCTGGCGCTGGCTCAGGCGGTGGCGCGTGGCGATACGCAGGGTATCCATGCGCAGGCCACGCAGGATCGCTTGCGCGAACGGGGCGATCGGCAGGTCACGCTGTTGCAGTGGGCGGTGCTTTCGCAGCAGCCGGATAGCGTGCAGGCGTTGCTGGATCTCGGCGCCGACCCGGCGGCGGCGGGGCTGGACGGCAACAGCGCGCTGCACACCGCGGCGATGCTGCAAGACGCGCAGTACCTGCGGTTGCTGCTGGCCAAAGGGGCGCAGGTGAACGTGCGTAATGCCGTTACCGGCGCCACGCCGCTTGCGGCGGCGGTGCTGGCCGGGCGTGAAGAGCAACTGCGGATGTTGCTGGCGGCCGGGGCGGACACCACCTTGAGCGACCGGCTGGGGGATACTCCGCTGCATCTGGCGGCGAAGATTAACGCGCCGCACCTGGCGCTGCTGCTGTTGCAGGCCGGGGCCGATGCCCGGGCGCGCAACCAGCAGGGCGTCGCGTTCCAGTTTTATTTCTCGCAAACGCCGGCGCATTTGCAGAATGACGAACTGAAGGCGCAGTTCCGCGAACTGGATAAATGGCTGCAGGGGCACCGCCTGGCCACGCACTACGCGCAGCAGTAAACGCCCATAAAAAAACCGCCTGTACAGGCGGTTTTTTCTTAGGCAGCGGTGGTTATTCCGCGTCGCCGGCCGGTTTGGCCTTCGCCTGACGGCGTTTGCCGACGTTTTTGGCGTCACGGTGGCGCACTTTCACCTTGGCCTTTTCTTTGTTCTTCGCTGTATCTTCCGCGCGTTTGGCCAGCACTTTCTTCGATGGCTTGCCGTTGCTCTTCTCGTTCGGCACCTTGGTTTTCGGCCGCAGTTCGTCGATCACGCGCGCTTTCAGCGGCTCGTTCAGGTAACGGCCCACTTTGCCCAGCAGCAGATGGTCGTGCGCTTCCACCAGCGAAATGGCGGTGCCTTTGCGCCCGGCGCGGCCGGTACGGCCGATGCGGTGCAGGTAGGTGTCCGCCGTGCGCGGCATGTCGAAGTTGAACACGTGGGTGATATCGAGGATATCCAGACCGCGTGCGGCAACGTCGGTGGCGACCAGCACGTTAACCCGGCCATCCATCATGCGTTTGACCGCTTCGTTGCGTTTGGCCTGCACCATTTCGCCTTCGAGATAGCAGGTGTTGATGCCCGCTTCGCGCAGCCAGGTGGCCAGCTCGTGCACGCGCTCGCGTTTGCGCACGAAGATCACCGATTTCTGCACGTCCGGCTGCTTCAGCAGGTGGATCAGCAGCGCGGTTTTGTGCTGCACGTCATCAGCGCGGTAGTACCACTGCAGGATCTTTTTGCGTTCGCGGCGCGACGGATCGGCTTCCACTTCCACCGGCTCTTTCAGGATGCGCTCGGCGAATTCGCGAATTGCTTCGCCTTCCAGCGTGGCGGAGAACAGCAACGTCTGGTTGCGCCAGCGGGTTTCGGCGGAGATGGTTTCGATGTCCTGCGCGAAGCCCATATCGAGCATGCGGTCGGCTTCGTCGAGGATCAGGGTTTCCACCGCGCGGCAGTTGAAGTTCTCTTCTTTAATGTATTGCAGCAAACGGCCGGTGGTGGCGACCACCACGTCCTGGTTTTCGCTGAACACTTCCGCGTGGTTCATGTAAGCGACGCCGCCGGTGATGGTGGCGATATCCAGCGAGGTATGAGCAGCCAATTCACGCGCCTGATCGGCGACCTGCATCGCCAGTTCACGCGTTGGCGTCAGGATCAGTACGCGCGGCGGGCCGGATTTTTTGCGTGGAAAGTCCAGCAGGTGCTGCAGCACGGGCAGCAGGAAGGCGGCGGTTTTGCCGGTGCCGGTCGGAGCCGAACCTAAGACGTCGCGCCCGTCCATCGCCGGCGGGATCGCAGCGGCCTGAATGGCGGTGGGGCGATCGTAGCCTTTGTCGCGCAGCGCGTCGATCAGGCGATCATCGAGTTCGAGTTCGGAAAAAGTGGTTGCTGTCATGGTCTACCTCTACTTGGGGCGCCGATTATAGACGGGTTGGCCGCGATCTTCACCTATTTAAGCGGAAAGCCGCTCTTTTCCCGTCGATCAGATTGCCTTATGCTACGCCAGTTTTATAGCCAGGTGGTGAGTGTGAGCAAGCGATCGAAAGCCGATTTTACCCCGCGCCGCGGGGGTTTTACCTTTAAACAATTCTTTGTCGCCCACGATCGTTGCGCCATGAAAGTGGGCACCGACGGGGTGCTGCTCGGCGCCTGGGCGCCGCTGGGGCAGGCGCGCCGGGTGCTGGACATCGGCAGCGGCAGCGGGCTGATCGCGCTGATGCTGGCGCAGCGCAGCGGCGACGAAGTGACCATTGACGCGGTGGAGCTGGATGAAGCCGCCGCCGGCCAGGCGCGCGAAAATGCGGCGGAGTCGCCGTGGCCGCAGCGCATCCGCGTGCATGCGCAGGATATTCACCATTATGCGCAGCAGCATGCCGCTGAGTATGATCTGATCGTCAGTAATCCGCCTTATTTCGAGCCGGCGGTGGCCTGCCGCGACCAGGCGCGCCACAACGCGCGCTACACCGAAACCCTGACGCACGATGCGCTGTTGGCCTGTGCGGCACAGCTGTTGGCGGAACAGGGAACGTTCTGCGTGGTGCTGCCGCACGACATCGGCGCCGAATTCGAACGTCTGGCGCAGCAAAGCGGCTGGCAGACGGCGGCGAAAGTGAACGTCAGCGATCGGGCCGATACGCCGCTGCACCGGGTGCTGCTGGCGCTGACGCGGCGGGAAACGCCGCTGCGGGAGCAGGCGCTGGCGATCAAGCAGGCCGATGGCAGCTATACCGAGGATTTCCGCCGGTTGATCGCCGACTTCTACCTGTTTTACTGAAAAGAAAAGGGCGCCGATTAGGCGCCCTGTCGCAGAGTTTAAGGCTGTAAAATGGTCGGCAGCGCTTCCGGCAGCAGATCCGGATAGTCCAGCGTGTAGTGCAGGCCGCGGCTCTCTTTGCGCGCCATGGCGCTGCGCACGATAAGCTCGGCCACCTGCACCAGATTGCGCAGCTCCAGCAGGTTGTTGGAGATGCGGAAGTGAGCGTAGTACTCGTCGATTTCCGCCTGCAGCGTGTTGATGCGGCGCAGGGCGCGTTCCAACCGCTTGGTGGTGCGCACGATGCCGACGTAATCCCACATGAACAGCCGCAGCTCGTGCCAGTTGTGCTGAATCACCACCCGTTCGTCCGCATCGTCCACTCGGCTTTCATCCCAGTGCGGCACCTGTTTGGCCTGCTGAATGAACGGCAGGCGCTGCAGAATGTCTTCCGCCGCCGACCAACCGTACACCAGGCACTCCAGCAGCGAATTCGACGCCATGCGGTTGGCGCCGTGCAGGCCGGTATAGCTGACCTCGCCGATGGCGTACAGCCCGTCGAGATCGGTGCGGCCGTGCTGATCGACCATCACGCCGCCGCAGGTGTAGTGCGCCGCCGGGACGATCGGGATCGGCTGCCGGGTCAGATCGAAGCCCAGCGTCAGCAGCTTCTCGTGGATCATCGGGAAGTGCTGGGTGATGAACTCCGCCGGCTTGTGGCTGATGTCCAGGTACATGCAGTCGGCGCCCAGGCGCTTCATTTCATGGTCGATGGCGCGGGCGACGATATCGCGCGGGGCCAGTTCGCCGCGCGGGTCAAAATCGGGCATAAAGCGGCTGCCGTCCGGGCGCTTCAGGTAAGCCCCTTCGCCGCGCAGCGCTTCGGTCAGCAGGAAGTTGCGCGCCTGAGGATGGAACAGGCAGGTCGGGTGGAACTGGTTGAACTCCAGGTTGGCGACCCGGCAGCCGGCGCGCCAGGCCATGGCGATGCCGTCGCCGGAGGAGATGTCCGGGTTGGTGGTGTATTGGTATACCTTAGCTGCGCCGCCGGTGGCCAACACCACCGTTTTGGCGCAGTAGGTTTCCACCCGCTCCAGCTCGCGGTTCCAGACGTAAGCGCCCACCACTCGGCGGGTGCCCGGCAGGCCGATTTTGTTCGAGGTAATCAGGTCAACCGCGTTGCGGCGCTCCATCACGCAAATATTGGGGTGAGCGCTTGCTTTCCCCACCAGCGTGGTCTCTACTTCCTTACCGGTAGCGTCCGCGGCGTGCAGGATGCGGCGATGGCTGTGGCCGCCTTCGCGCGTGAGGTGATAATGCTCCTCGCCCTGCGCGTTGACCTCGGTGTCGAACAGCACGCCCTGATCGATCAGCCACTGCACGCAGTGGCGCGCGTTGCCGGCGATGAATTCGACGGCCTCTTTGTCGCACAGGCCGGCGCCGGCAATCAAAGTGTCATCAACGTGTGAGGCAATGCTGTCCGTCTCATCGAATACCGCGGCGATCCCGCCCTGGGCATAAAAGGTGGCGCCCTCGCTGAGCGGCCCCTTGCTGAGAACGGTAACCTTGCAATGCTGCGCCAGGCGCAGCGCCAGTGACAGGCCCGCAGCGCCGCTGCCGACGATCAGTACATCGCTAACATGTTCAGATGATGGTTGCATAACGTATGATGTGTGCAGAAGAAGAGTGAATTTCATGTTAGCCTAACTGTCCGGGCAAAAGCCACGGATAGGGCGACATCAACAGAAAAAACAATGGCGATATGGAACTTCGTGTTCTATATGAACTCCAAGCGAGTGCTTGCTCAGGAAAATAATGTATGGCTGGCAGTACAATTTTACGCGTGGAGACGGATTTGGGGAGAGTTTACCTCGGATGAGCGAGCAGTTAACGGATCAAGTTCTGGTCGAGCGGGTCCAAAAGGGCGATCAGAAATCGTTTAACCTACTGGTAGTGCGCTATCAGCATAAGGTGGCGAGTCTCGTTTCCCGCTATGTGCCGCAGGGCGATGTGCCCGATGTGGTGCAGGAGTCGTTTATCAAGGCCTATCGCGCACTGGAA
This sequence comes from Serratia sp. A07, assembly GCF_058725505.1. NCBI lineage: Bacteria > Pseudomonadati > Pseudomonadota > Gammaproteobacteria > Enterobacterales > Yersiniaceae > Serratia > Serratia sp. A07. The sequence goes on along the minus strand of NZ_JBZXDO010000024.1, from coordinate 12,749 downwards.
TCGTTCCGTGGCGACAGCGCTTTTTATACCTGGTTGTATCGAATCGCCGTGAACACGGCAAAGAATTATCTGGTTGCTCAGGGGCGCCGTCCGCCATCCAGTGATGTGGACGCTAACGATGCGGAAAATTACGAAAGTGCGGGCGCACTGAAAGAAATTTCGAACCCTGAGAACTTAATGTTGTCAGAAGAGCTGAGACAGATAGTTTTCCGTACCATTGAGTCGCTCCCTGAGGATCTTCGCATGGCGATTACCCTGCGGGAGTTGGATGGTCTAAGCTACGAAGAGATAGCTGCCATCATGGATTGCCCGGTCGGAACCGTACGTTCGCGTATTTTCCGCGCCCGGGAAGCTATCGATAATAAAGTTCAACCGCTGATCCAGCGTTAGCAATGGCGGGCACAGGAAGGGTACTTAGGCATGCAGAAAGAAAAGCTTTCCGCTCTGATGGATGGTGAATCGTTCGACAGCGAGCTGTTGAGTTCTCTGTCGCAAGATCGAACGCTTCAACAAAGCTGGCAGAGCTATCACCTGATACGTGACACACTGCGAGGTGATGTCGGGCAAGTGATGCATCTCGACATCGCCGATCGCGTAGCCGCTGCACTTGAGAAAGAACCCGCCCGGCTGGTGCCTTCCGCCGTTCAGGAATCTCAGCCGCAGCCTCATACCTGGCAGAAAATGCCGTTCTGGGACAAAGTGCGTCCTTGGGCGAGCCAGATTACGCAAATCGGTATGGCGGCCTGCGTGTCGCTGGCGGTGATCGTCGGCGTACAGCACTATAACCAACCTGCTGCGTCATCGAACGCGTCCGAATCGCCGGCCTTCACCACGCTGCCGATCATGGGCCAGGCCTCACCGGTCAGCCTGGGCGTCCCGGCCGACAGCTTCTCCACCGGCAGCGGCCAACAGCAGCAGGTGCAGGAACAGCGCAAGCGTATCAACGCCATGCTGCAGGACTATGAACTGCAACGCCGCCTGCATTCGGATCAGCTGCAGCTTGAACAAAGCAACCCGCAACAGGCTGCCATTCAGGTTCCCGGAACTCAGTCTTTAGGAATGCAACAGCAGTAATGAAGCAAATCTGGTTCTCCGTTTGTTTATTGACGGGCAGCCTGCTCTATTCCAGCATCGCCCCGGCGCAGCCAACTGCGTCCGGGGCGTTATTGCAACAGATGAGCAGCGCCAGCCGTTCTCTCAATTACGAGCTCGCCTACATCAGCATCAGCAAGCAGGGAATCGAGTCGTTGCGCTATCGCCATGCGGTGATCGGCAACGTGCCGCTCGGCCAGCTGTTGCATATGGACGGCCCGCGCCGCGAAGTATTGCAGCGCGGCGGCGGGATCAGCTACTTCGAGCCTGGCCTGGAGCCGTTCACGCTCACCGGCGATCACATCGTCGATGCGCTGCCGGCGATCGTCTATGCCGATTTCACCCGTCTGGCCAAGTACTACGACTTCATCTCCGTGGGCAGCACTCGCATCGCCGATCGGCCGTGTGAAGTGCTGCGCGTGGTGGCGCGCGACGGTTCCCGCTACAGCTACATCGTCTGGATGGACGAGGACACCAAGCTGCCGCTGCGGGTGGATCTGCTCGACCGCGACGGCGAAACGCTGGAGCAATATCGGGTGATCTCCTTCGCGGTCGGCGCCGACGTGCAGGGCGCGATGCAGGGGCTGCTCAAGGCCAACCTGCCACCGCTGTTGTCGCTGCCGGCGGTGGAGAACGTCCAGCTCAGCTGGAGCACCGGCTGGCTGCCGGCCGGGGTGGACGAGGTGGCGCGCAATCGCCGCAAATTGCCAAACGTCGCCGTGCCGGTCGAATCCCGGCTTTACAGCGACGGTCTGTTCAGCTTCTCGGTCAACGTCAGCCCGGCGGGCAGCGGAGCCGGGCAGCAATACTACCGTCAGGGGCGCCGCACCATTCAGACCGAAGTGCGCGCGGGCAACGAAATCACTATCGTGGGCGAATTGCCGCCGGCTACGGCCAAGCGCATCGCCGACAGCATTTCTTTCAAGGTATCGCCGTAATGATGAAAGAGTGGGCCACGGTGGTTTCGTGGCAACAGGGCGTAGCGCTGCTGCGCTGTGAACCCAAGGCCGGTTGCGGCAGCTGTACCGCGCGCTCCGGCTGCGGCGCGCGCGCGTTGAACGAGCTGGTGCCGGAAACCGAGCATCAGCTGCAGGTGCATATTGATCAGCCGCTCGAACCGGGGCAGCGTGTCGAGGTTGGCATTGCGGAGGGCAGCCTGCTGCGCTCCGCCATGCTGGTTTACCTGACGCCGCTGCTGGGCATGATGTTGGGCGGCACCTTGCTGCAATATTGTTTCGGCAGCGACGCCTCGGCGGCAGTCGGCGCCGTGCTGGGCGGCGGGGCGGCCTTTATGCTGGCGCGCCGGTTGGCCCGGCGTCTGGGCGAGCAGGCCGATTACCAGCCGGTGGTGCTGCAGATTGGGCTGCCGCCTACCGCGATGCGCATGCAGGCGGAAAACTCCCCGCTGATTTAAACCGACGGCCGCGTCATCGCCGGGTTGTGATAGGCGGGGATGCGGTTGTGGATCATATGCTCCAACAGCGCGATAAACAGATCGGCGCTGAGCAGCGAATCGTAGTTAATCGCGAACAGCACATTTCCCTGGCCGTCGAGCAAACGGATGCCGCGCCGCGGATGGTTTTCCACCGCGCGGATCTGCTCGAGCGGCACGTTTCCCCGTTCCGTGGCCAGCAAGGTGGCGCTTAGCCGCAGCGTTTCAGTCGGCGTACCTTGCCGTTTGCCCAGCAGCAGCTGCCACAGCCAGCGTGCGTCGCCCTCAACGGTGTGAAACGGCACCACCTCCCCCTGATAGAGCGCATTCAATGCCAGCGGCCCGCGCTGCTGCAGCTGTTGGTCAACGATCACGTCCGCCAGCCGCCACGAATGGGCGACGTTGCTGAAAACCGTACACCAGGGCTGATCCGCGCCGGCGCGGAACGCCGTGACGTCAAACAGCCCGCCAAAAGCTTTGCCGCCGTGAAAGCGATAGATGTCGCCGATCTTCTCAAACGGGATGAAGCGCTCTTTGTGATGGTGGCCGTCAAAGACCCGCACGCCGTGCTCGTACAGGCGATAGGTCAGCGTCGGGCGCAGATAGTGCCGCAGCGCCAGCAGCGTACAGCCGAGTAAAACCGTGCCCGCGCCGGCCTGCAACAGCGTGATGACTTCACTCTCATCAATGCTGCTCAGCAGCGGCAGCACCAACAGCGCGGCTCCCACGCTAAACAGCAGCGCCGCCGCCGCCAGAATGCCCCAGTTGACCTTCGAAAAATCGTGCCGGCTCAGCATTTGCCCTTTATCGATCATATGCACCTTCCAATCAACGTACGCAGATATGCTGCTGAACCCCGGTGGGCTGCCGATGTAGTGCCCGGAATAATGTTTTGTCGCGGAGTTCATGCCCTTTCTATCCGAGGGGCGGTGGTGGCGTATATGGGGTTTTTCCTAAAGGAAGAGGGGCGAAATGGAATTCTAAGAGGTTGATCCAAATATTCTTTTCTTATAATTTCGGAGAGGGTTTATTGCGCTGCGGCCGGTTATGTATTAGTGCCGGAGTTTGACGGCCACGAAGCACCTGCAAGCCTTGGGTTCAGGCCGTATCGTCCGCGTTAACATCTGTTTTCACCCGCCGGGGTGCCCTGTAACATTTAGCTGCGCATAATAGAATGCCTTCACTGCACCGATCGCTAGGTTTTCAGTGGTGTGGCATGTAGAATGCAGCGATTCAGGTGCAAGACGGCCTAACCCATTCACTGTCGCTTTAGGTCCATGCGGGTTTCTATAGGCGAGTAATTCAGAAATACCAAGGCAGAAAAACTTTTATAATGAAGCATATACGAAATTTCTCCATTATTGCCCATATTGACCACGGTAAGTCGACGCTGTCTGACCGCATTATCCAAATCTGCGGTGGCTTGACCGACCGTGAAATGGCCGCGCAGGTGCTCGATTCCATGGATCTGGAGCGCGAGCGCGGCATCACCATCAAAGCGCAGAGCGTGACGCTGGATTATAAAGCGCTGGATGGGCAGACCTATCAGCTCAACTTTATCGACACTCCCGGCCACGTTGACTTCTCCTATGAAGTTTCCCGCTCGCTGGCGGCCTGCGAAGGCGCGCTGCTGGTGGTTGATGCCGGTCAGGGCGTAGAAGCCCAGACGCTGGCCAACTGCTACACCGCGATCGAAATGGATCTGGAAGTGGTGCCGGTACTGAACAAGATTGACCTGCCGGCCGCCGATCCGGATCGCGCCGCACAGGAAATCGAAGACATCGTCGGCATCGACGCTACCGATGCGGTGCGCTGCTCGGCCAAAACCGGCGTCGGCGTGCCCGAGGTGCTGGAGCGCCTGGTGCGCGACATCCCGCCGCCGCAGGGCGATCCGGATGCGCCGCTGCAGGCGCTGATCATCGACTCCTGGTTCGATAACTACCTGGGCGTCGTGTCTCTGGTGCGCGTCAAGAACGGCACGCTGCGCAAGGGCGACAAGATCAAGGTCATGAGCACCGGCCAGGTGTACAACGCCGATCGTTTGGGCATCTTCACGCCGAAGCAGGTCGATCGCGACGTGCTGAACTGCGGCGAAGTGGGCTGGCTGGTCTGCGCGATCAAAGACATCCTCGGCGCGCCGGTGGGCGATACCCTGACGCAGGCGCGTCAGCCGGCGGATAAAGCGCTGCCGGGCTTCAAGAAAGTGAAGCCGCAGGTGTACGCCGGTCTATTCCCGATCAGCTCCGACGACTATGAATCCTTCCGCGATGCGCTGGGCAAACTGAGCCTCAACGACGCCTCCCTGTTCTACGAGCCGGAAAGCTCCACCGCGCTGGGCTTCGGCTTCCGCTGCGGCTTCCTCGGCCTGCTGCACATGGAGATCATTCAGGAGCGTCTGGAGCGTGAATACGATCTGGATCTGATCACCACCGCGCCGACGGTCGTCTACGAAGTGGAAACCACCGGCAAAGAAGTGATCTACGTCGACAGCCCGTCCAAGCTGCCGCCGTTGAACAATATCCAGGAACTGCGCGAGCCGATCGCCGAATGTCACATGCTGATGCCGCAGGAATACCTGGGCAACGTCATTACCCTGTGCGTTGAGAAGCGCGGTGAGCAGACCAACATGGTCTACCACGGCAACCAGGTGGCGTTGACCTATGAAATCCCGATGGCGGAAGTGGTGCTCGACTTCTTCGACCGCCTGAAGTCCACGTCGCGCGGTTATGCGTCGCTGGATTACAACTTCAAGCGCTTCCAGGCTTCCGACATGGTGCGCGTGGACGTGCTGATCAACAACGAGCGCGTGGATGCGCTGGCGCTGATCACCCACCGCGACAACTCGCAGTATCGCGGCCGTGAACTGGTGGAGAAGATGAAAGATCTGATCCCGCGTCAGCAGTTCGACATCGCGATTCAGGCGGCGATCGGCACGCACATCATCGCGCGTTCCACCGTGAAGCAGTTGCGTAAAAACGTGCTGGCGAAATGCTACGGCGGTGACGTCAGCCGTAAGAAAAAGCTGCTGCAGAAACAGAAAGACGGTAAGAAACGCATGAAGCAGGTCGGCAACGTCGAGCTGCCGCAGGAAGCGTTCCTGGCCATTCTGCACGTCGGTAAAGACGGCAAGTAACCGCGACGAGTTCGCGAAACGAGGGAGTTTGCATGGCGAATATGTTTGCCCTGATCCTGGCGTTGGCCACCCTGGTCACCGGGATCATCTGGTGCTTCGAGCGCTTTAAATGGGCGCCGGCCCGCCGCGCGAAGATCGCGGCGGTCAACGAGCAGACCGCGGGCGCCGTAGACGATAAAACGCTGGCGAAAGTGGCGAAGCAGCCTGGTTGGGTAGAGACTGGCGCATCGGTGTTCCCGGTGCTGTTGCTGGTCTTTGTGGTGCGTTCGTTTATTTACGAACCGTTCCAGATCCCGTCCGGCTCAATGATGCCGACGCTGTTGATTGGCGATTTCATTCTGGTGGAGAAATATGCCTACGGCATTAAAGATCCGATTACCCAGACCACGCTCATTGAAACCGGCCATCCGAAGCGCGGCGATATTGCGGTATTTAAATATCCGCTGGATCCGAAGCTCGATTATATCAAGCGCGTAATTGGCCTGCCGGGCGATCGTATTACTTACGATCCGGTGAATAAGCGCGTTACGGTGCAGCCGTCCTGCAACAGCGGGCAGTCCTGCGATACCGCGCTGGCGGTGACCTACGCGGACGCCCAGCCGAGCGACTTCGTGCAGCTGTTCAGCCGCAGCGGCATGGGCGAGGCCAGCAACGGCTTCTACCAAATCCCGCTGAACGACAACGTGCCGCAGGGCGGCATTCGTCTGCGCGAGCGTCAGGAGAGCCTGGGCAACGTGACCCACCGCATCCTGACCGTGCCGGGCACGCAGGATCAGGTGGGCGCTTACTACCAACAGCCGGGCAAACCGCTGGCGGAGTGGGTGGTGCCGGCCGGACATTACTTCATGATGGGCGACAACCGCGACAACAGCGCGGACAGCCGCTACTGGGGCTTTGTGCCGGAGAAAAATCTGGTGGGTAAAGCCACGGCCATCTGGATGAGCTTTGAAAAGCAGGAAGGTGAGTGGCCTACCGGCGTGCGTTTCAGCCGGATCGGCGGCATTCATTAATCGCTGACTTATTCTCTGTCTATTTCACGCCGCAGCCTACTGCGGCGTGAAAGATTAAGGGGATATAAACACAGCATTATGTTTCCACTCGTTGTAGAATACTTTCTCGAGCGATAAAAAGTTGGCTCCTGCTGGGAGCCACTGCAAACGAAACAGCTTTGGATCGGCTTTCGGCGAAGCAGGCCTGTTCCGTATGCTGCAAGTTTTTGACGCATTCTTGATCTATTGGTAACTCATGAACCCCATCGTAATAAACAGGCTGCAGCGGAAGCTGGGCTACACTTTTCAACAGCAGGAGCTTTTACTGCAGGCTTTGACTCACCGCAGCGCCAGCAGTAAACACAATGAACGTCTTGAGTTTCTGGGTGACTCGATTCTGAGCTTTGTCATCGCCAATGCGCTCTATCACCGCTTTCCTCGCGTAGACGAGGGCGATATGAGCCGCATGCGTGCCACGCTGGTGCGCGGCAACACGCTGGCGGAGATGGCGCGCGAGTTTGACCTGGGCGAATGTCTGCGGCTGGGGCCGGGCGAATTGAAAAGTGGTGGGTTCCGCCGCGAGTCAATCCTGGCGGATACGGTGGAGGCATTGATCGGCGGCGTGTTCCTGGACAGCGACATCCAGACCGTCGAGCGTCTGATTTTGGACTGGTATCGCAGCCGGTTGGACGAAATCAGCCCCGGTGATAAGCAGAAAGACCCGAAAACCCGTTTGCAGGAGTTTTTGCAGGGGCGTCATCTGCCGTTGCCTTCTTATTTGGTGGTGCAGGTTCGCGGTGAAGCGCACGACCAAGAGTTTACCATCCACTGCCAGGTGAGTGGTTTGAGCGAGCCCGTGGTGGGCACCGGCTCGAGCCGCCGTAAAGCCGAGCAGGCGGCAGCGGAACAAGCGCTGAAAAAGCTGGAGCTTGAATGAGCGAAGTAAAACAACACTGCGGGTTTATCGCCATCGTCGGCCGCCCGAACGTGGGCAAATCGACGTTGCTGAACCAACTGCTGGGGCAGAAGGTTTCCATTACGTCGCGTAAGCCGCAGACGACCCGTCACCGTATCATGGGCATCGACACCGATGGCGCCTATCAGGCGATCTACGTCGACACCCCTGGGCTGCACATCGAAGAAAAACGCGCCATCAACCGCTTGATGAACCGCGCGGCCAGCAGCTCGATCGGCGACGTCGAACTGGTGATCTTCGTGGTCGAAGGCACCAACTGGACCGCCGACGACGAAATGGTGGTCAACAAGCTGCGCAGCCTGCGCTGCCCGGTATTGCTGGCGATCAACAAGGTCGATAACGTCACCGACAAATCCAAGCTGTTGCCGCACATCGCGTTCCTCAGCCAGCAGATGAACTTCCTCGACGTGGTGCCTATCTCCGCCGAGAAAGGGATGAACGTCGACACCATTGCCGGTATCGTGCGCAAGCTGCTGCCGGAAGCGGAACACCACTTCCCGGAAGACTACATCACCGATCGCTCCCAGCGCTTTATGGCGTCCGAGATCATCCGCGAGAAGCTGATGCGTTTCCTGGGCGAAGAGCTGCCGTATTCGGTGACGGTGGAAATCGAACAGTTCGTGGCTAACGATCGCGGCGGCTACGATGTGCACGGCCTGATCCTGGTCGAGCGCGAAGGCCAGAAGAAAATGGTCATCGGCAACAAAGGCGCCAAGATCAAAACCATCGGCATCGAAGCGCGCCAGGACATGGAACAGATGTTCGACGCCAAAGTGCATCTCGAGCTGTGGGTGAAAGTGAAATCCGGTTGGGCGGACGACGAACGTGCGCTGCGCAGCCTGGGCTATGTTGACGATCTGAAGTAACGATCCGTGGACGGCTGGGAGCGCGCTTTCGTCCTGCATGGGCGGCCGTACAGTGAAACCAGTCTGATGCTGGATCTGTTTACCGAAGGTCATGGGCGGGTGCGCTTGCTGGCGAAAGGCGCGCGCAGCCGCCGTTCCAATCTGAAGGGTTGCCTGCAGCCCTTTACCCCCCTGTTAGTGCGCTGGGGCGGCCGCGGCGAAGTGAAAACGCTGCGCAACGCCGAAGCGGTCTCCCTCGGTTTACCTCTCAGCGGCATGATGCTTTACAGCGGCCTGTACGTGAACGAACTGCTGGCGCGCGTGCTGGAGCAGGAAACCAACTACTCGGTGCTGTTCTTCGACTATCTGCAATGCCTGCAGGCGCTGGCGGCGGAAGACAGCTCGCCGGAGCAGGCGCTGCGTCAGTTCGAACTGGCCTTGCTGCACCACCTGGGCTACGGCCTCGATTTCCTGCACTGCGCCGGCAGCGGCCTGCCGGTGGATGATGCCATGACCTATCGTTACCGCGAAGAGAAAGGCTTTATCGCCAGCCTGGTGGTGGATCACTACAGCTTCACCGGGCGCGAACTGCGCGCGCTGGCGGAGCGGCAGTTTCCCGATGCCGAGACGCTGCGCGCCGCCAAGCGTTTCACCCGTATGGCGCTGAAACCCTACCTCGGCGGCAAACCGTTGAAGAGCCGCGAACTGTTCCGTCAGTTTGTGCGCAAACAGCCGAATACGCCGGTCGACGACGCCTGACCTTTTCCCCTTTTGCCGCCTTGCGCCCGCGTGTAAACTGCTGGCACTGAAAATCGTATTTAGAGGTTGTCATGGCTGATTTGCTGCTGGGCGTCAATATCGATCACATCGCCACGTTACGTAACGCGCGCGGAACCCAATACCCGGATCCGGTTCAGGCGGCATTCATTGCCGAACAGGCGGGGGCCGACGGCATTACCGTGCATCTGCGCGAAGACCGCCGCCACATCACCGACCGCGACGTGCGCCTGCTGCGCCAGACCATCCAGACGCGCATGAATCTGGAGATGGCGGTGACCGACGAGATGCTGGATATCGCCATTGAGCTGAAGCCGCACTTCTGCTGCCTGGTGCCGGAAAAGCGTGAAGAAGTGACCACCGAAGGCGGCCTGGACGTCGCCGGCCAGCTGGACAAAATGAGCGTGGCGGTTGAGCGCCTGGCGCAGGCGGGCATTTTGGTCTCGTTGTTCATCGATCCCGATCATCGCCAGATCGACGCGGCGGTGGCGGTGGGCGCTCCTTATATCGAGATCCACACCGGTGCCTACGCCGAAGCGCAGGGCGAGCTGGCGGTACAGGCCGAGCTGCGCCGCATCGCGGTAGCCGCCGCCTACGCGGCCGAGAAGGGGCTGAAGGTCAACGCCGGCCACGGCCTGACCTACCACAACGTGCAGCCGATTGCCGCGCTGCCGGAAATGCACGAGCTGAACATCGGCCATGCAATTATCGGCCAGGCGGTGATGTGCGGGCTGCCGGCTGCGGTTGCCGACATGAAAGTGCTGATGCGGGAAGCGCGTCGGTAATGGCGGTGCTCGGGCTGGGTACCGACATCGTCGAGATGGCGCGTATCGAAGCGGTGGTGGAGCGCAGCGGCGATCGTCTGGCACGCCGCGTGCTGAGCGACGCCGAGTGGGCGCTGTATCAGCAGCACCAGCAGCCGATTCGCTTTCTGGCCAAACGTTTCGCCGTGAAAGAGGCCGCCGCCAAGGCGTTCGGCACCGGCATTCGCAACGGCCTGGCGTTCAATCAGTTCGAAGTGTTCAACGATGCGTTGGGCAAGCCGAATATTCGTTTGCACGGCCGCGCCGCCGAGCTGGCCGGGGAGATGGGGGTCGCCGCGATCCACGTTTCGCTGGCCGACGAACGGCGCTACGCCTGCGCGACGGTGATCGTCGAAAGCTGAAAAGAGAAAGGGCGCCTGTGGCGCCCTTGTCAGTCCTGCGGCGGATTAAATGCGATCGGCGTGGTGCAACACCACGAACTTGTCCCACAGCTGTTCGTTGCTCTCGCGATGCTGCGGATCGGTGATGATGGTATTGTCGATCGGGCAAACCTGCTGACAGGTCGGCGTATCATAATGGCCGACGCACTCGGTGCAGCGATCGGTATCGATCTGATAAATCTCATCGCCCATCGAAATCGCCTGGTTCGGGCATTCCGGCTCGCACATGTCGCAGTTGATACACCGCTTTGTTATTAATAATGCCATATCAATCACTTACGAGTTTAATCTATTTAAATCATGCATTTATAGGCTTTAGTTATTGCGCACGATTCCGCACTATGTGTATATTTATACAGTGTTTGAAACATTGAAAAACCATGTTCAGCAACACAGAATGGCAACACATGCCTTTTTTAGCCCCCAGATTTAACCTCATGTGTGAGCTTAGTGCTGGTGGCCTCTGATACAAGGAAATATCAATGCCGCGCACTGTAACACAGATGCAGGATATCCCCAAAAATGATGAGTTCTTGGCCGCATCTGCACGTTGGGAAGACTGCAAGCCACCTTATGCAAGCTCACACATGAGAATCTGTGTTGCTGCCGCCAAAATCATTTTGGCGCACCTCGGCCAAGCTCGGCGATCGAAGTACGAAAAAGACAACTATCTGCGCATAGATTTTAGCAAAGCAGGAAAGGTCACGTTCTACGCTGAGTTTCCAAAGAAGATGGGGCTTAAGGGTAAAAAACTGGGGGAGTGGCCAGAAATGGCTATTCAGATCGCCAGGGAGAAAGCTCAGGACATCGCCGATAACGGCTTGAAAGCTGAGTCGGTACAACAGGCAATCAGAGAGTATGAAGAGGACTTATACGCTAAAGTTCAGCGTAAAAAGTTGGGGGAGGATAGCTTCAAAACCTACTGCACACGGACGAAACAAATATCTGCCGCGTTCGGTGAACGTGAGGTTTTCAGCGATGTGACATATAACCGCCTGCTTGAAGTTTTCGATATCTGGATAGAAACCAAATCCAATAACCAGGCGTTGGAGCTATCAGCAGAACTGCGACGGCTATGGAAATTTGGCGCGCTACGTTACTGTAACGGGCGCAACGTTGCCGCCAGCATGCCGAGTGACTACATATCATCGAGAGTCCAGAAGCCGACGCCGACACGTCTGTTTACCGATATTGAGTCTATCGCGGGTTTGTGGCTTAACATAGCTGCGGCCAGGTCAGTGCATCAGAAAAACGCGATGCGGTACATGATCCTAACTGGCGTCAGGCCGATCAACGTCAGCAACTTGCGATGGAGTTTTATCAATGAGCAGGTAGGGGAAATAGTATATCCGGCTGGGGTAATTGGCATGCGCGGGGCTATGAAAACCCAGAAAGAATTCCGGCTACCTATAACGCCAGGCATCGGGAAGATTCTTGAAGAGCAGAAGGCGTGGAGGGATTCTGTCGAAGGGTGCAATAAAGATTACGTGTTCCTCCAGCCGCGTGACCCATCACAGCCATTTTCTAAGCGTTCCCTGGACAAGCTAATAAAAATTTATAGCCCAGAGAACGCCGTGAAAGGTGTTCGGCATGATGGTACGGTGAAGGGGAAAGAAGGTGCATTTAATACAATGTGCCGAAAATTCCTGAAGAGTAATGTTATCGCCACGATGAGAGATAAAGGTTATTCACGAAGTGATTCGAAGGAAATAAGCATATTGTGTATGCATCATTCTGACAAAGAGTCAGACCCTATGGGTGAGTTTTATGATTTCTCCGACGAAATATTAAATGAAGAGATGGCACTGAAGCGGCTGGCCTTTGAGGCACATGAGACTAGTATACTCGCTCAGGTTGCGTTATTAAGAAAGAAACGTTAATAAACGCTTCTGCATTTAGCAATAAAAGCCAAAACATTTTTGCGCTCATACCGGACTACTTTATGTGTAAACCGAATGGGCGCTAAAATCTGCCGGTGACGGTGATTATTATTCCAATCCCTCAAAGTTTTAGTAGTAACCCCTCCAATAAGTTTGCACACCTCTTCTGGGGTTAGCAAATCCAGCTCTGTACCTTCTTTTTTATTATTCATGAACCCCCCTTGATTTAATCTTGCTGGTGGCCTGAAAACAGGCGCTGATAAATTGCGGAAACATATTTCGCCTGGTGGATAGCATCGGCTAAGGCGTTGTGGCGCTCGCCGTCAAACGGCATATCACGCTTGGGATCAAAGCCAACTACGCGGCCAAGCTCAACGATAGTGCGCACGTCCCTGTCGTTGTACCACTCCCACGGCAACGG
>NZ_JBZXDO010000023.1:0-82403 GCF_058725505.1 Serratia sp. A07 | reverse complement strand
GCAGGTTTTTACAGGCAGAGCCAAAACCGAGTCGATAACCACGTCCACAGGACGTGGTTTTAAGTTAGGAATAAAAAAAGGCTCAGCGACGCTGAGCCTTTGATGGCAGAAAAAGCACGGCGAGACGCCGATTACGACGTCTGCTTACGCAACAGATAAACGAAGTACGGCGCACCGATAAAGGTCGCCAATAACCCGGCGGGGATCTGGTACGGGAACAGCAGCATCCGCCCGCACCAGTCGGCAAACACCATCAGCAAGCCGCCCAGCAGCGCGGCGATCACCATCTGCGGCAGCGCACGGCGGAAGCCCAGCATGCGCGCCATATGCGGTGCCATCAGCCCGACAAAGCTCAACGGCCCTACGGTCAGGGTCGCCATGGCGGTCAGCACGGCGGCCAATAAAAGAATGGTCAACCGCGCCGGCGTCAGCGCAATGCCCACCGAACGGGCGGTGGCGCCGCCGAGCGGCAGGATGGTCAACCAACGGCGGCACAACGGCGCCAATACCATCAGGCCGGCGGCCACCAGCGCGGTGCGCAGCGCCTGCGCCGGCTCCACCGAATAGGTCGAGCCGGAGAGCCAGGTCAGCAAGCCCCCCATACGCGGATCGCCGCTGGCCAACAGCAGGAAGATGACGGTGGTAAAGGCGGTGCTGAGCGCGATACCGGCGAGCAGCATACGTTCCGTCGAGAAACCGCCGCGACCTGCGGCGATCATGATGATAAGCAGCGTCGCGGCCGCCCCCAGGCTGCCGGCGGGCAGCAGCCAAACGAAGGCGTCGCCCGGCACCATAAACAGCATCATCACGACGCCAAAAGCGGCGCCGGAGCTGATGCCCAACACTTCCGGGCTGGCCATCGGGTTGCCGGTCAATTTCTGGATCAGCGTGCCGGCGACCGCCAGCATCATGCCCGCCGCCAGCGCCGACAGCACCCGCGGCCAGCGCCACGGCAGCAAGGAGTCCAGTTCCGCGCCCAAGCTCCAGTGCCAGCCGCCGGCATTTTTGCCCAGCATCAGCGCCAGCGTCAGGCCGATCAGCAGTACGAGGCCACCCACCAGGATCCAGGCAGGCAGATTCCCGCGTTCGGCAGGCACCTTGTCACCGAGGTTCACCGGCGGCGGCGTGGCGGCGCTGCGCAAACGCGGCAGCAGCCACAGCAGCAGCGGTGCGCCGAACAGCGCGGTGGCCGCGCCGGTCGGGATCTCACGCCACACCTGCGTCACCCCGAGCATCACCTGATCGGTCAACCACAGCAACAGCGCCCCCAGCAACGGCGCCAGCATCATGCGGTGCGCCAGGCGGCGTGCGCCCAACATCTTCGCCATCAGCGGTGCAAACAGGCCGATAAAGCCGATAACGCCCACCGCACTCACCAACATGGCGCTGAAGATAATGGCCAGCCCCAGGGTGCAGAAGCGCGCCATCGACAGCCCCAGCCCCAGGTTGCGCGCCACGCCGTCGTCCAGCCCCAGCAGCGTCAGCGGGCGCAGCAACAGCGCCGCCAGCGCGCCGGCCACCAGCAAACGCGGCAGAATGAACTGCACGGCGCTCCAGTCCTGTTGGTTCAACGCGCCAGTGCCCCACAGGAACATGCCCTGCAGCTGATCGTAATGAAACAGCGCCAACAGGCTGTTGACCGCGCCACAGTACAGCCCCAGTACCAGCCCGGCCAGAATCAGCGTGACCGGCGACATCCGCTTGCCCCAGGCGACGCCGAACACCAGCCCGCCCACCACAATCGCGCCCACCATAGCGGCCAGCTGGCGAGTGAATTCGCCCCCCGGCAGCACCCACAGCGTGGCGATGGTCAGGCCGAGCTGCGCGCCGGCGGCAACGCCGAGCGTCGACGGCTCCGCCAACGGATTGCGCAACACCTGCTGGAACAGCACTCCGACCAACCCCAGGCCGGCGCCGGCCAACAGCGACACCGTCAACCGCGGCAGCAGGCTGTAATGGAACAGCATTTGCCGCACGTCGTCGATGTCCGGCGCGCTGAACGCCCGCACCCATTGCGCCGGCGGCAGCTGCTGTGCCAGGTTGTATATCGTCAGGCCGCCTGCCGCCGCCAGCAACAGTAGGATCAGCGTCAGCGGTAATCTCCGGATGCCCGCATTCATGCCGCACTCTCCTCGGCCTGCGCCAACAGGCGGCAAAACCGCATCGTCGACAGCGTGGCGCCGTAGAACCACACCGCCGGCACCTGCCGCAGCTGGTTTTGCCGCACAAAGGGCAACGACTGCCACAGCGGCGTCGCGCTGACCTTGTCCATCATCGCCTGATTGCCGTGATCGAGATAGATGACCCGGGCATTACGCACCGTAGCCAACCGTTCAATCCCCACCACCGCCGTGCCCCAAAAGTCGGTTTGCTCCTGCCAGGCATTGCGGATGCCCAGTTGGTCCATCGCTTCCTGGAACAGGCTTTTCTGGCCGATGATCAACGCATGGCGCGTGTCGATCAGCGAAAACAACAGCAGCGGTTGCCGGGTATAGCTTTGCAGGCGCTGACGCGCGTCCTGCATAAAGCCGTCGAACTGCGCCAGGTGGTTTACCGCCCGGCTTTCTATGCCCAACCGCTGGCCCAGCGCCAGCAGCGACTGGCGGGCGACGGTCAGCGGTTTGCCGCTGCCGTCGTTGAAGCCGAAGCTCATGGTTGGCGCGATGGGTTGGATTTTTCGCGGCGTCGGGCCATAGCCTTGCGACAGCAACACCAGCGAAGGCTGGAGCTGCTGCAGCAGTTCGAGGTTAGGTTCGGTGCGCTGACCGACGTCGACCACCGTCGCCGGCAGCTTCGGCTCCGCCACCCACAGGTTGTAGTTATGCACATCGGCCACCGCCAGCGGCGTCACGCCCAATGCCAACAGCAGTTCGATCGGCAGCCATTCCAGCGCCGCAACGCGCGCGATATCCGGCGGCGCATCCGCCGCCCGGCCGGGCAACGAGCCCAACAGCGGTGACAGCGCCAGCGCCATCAACAAACGGCGGCGCAGCGGATCGTGAGAAGAAGTGAATGCAGAAGACATCAGTAGACAAAACTCACCGGCGCGCCGCCGCTCGGGTGCGGCAACGTGCCCATAGGAATACCGTAAATTTGCTCCAGCACCGGCCCCTGCATCAGTTCCAGCGGGCCGCCCTGAGCGATCATTTCACCGCCGCGCAGCGCCACCAGATGATCGCAGTAGCGCGCCGCCATGTTGATGTCGTGCAGCACGGCGATCACCGTGAGATCGCGTTCGCGGCTCAAGCGCTGGATCAGCGCCAGCACCTCGACCTGGTGCGCGATGTCCAGCGCCGACGTCGGTTCGTCAAGCAGCAGGCAGCGGCTGTCCTGCGCCACCATCATCGCCAGCCAGGCGCGTTGGCGCTCGCCGCCGGACAGGCTGTCCACCAGGCGGTTGGCGAACGGCTTGAGCCCCACCAGTGAAATGGCCTCTTCGACCAATTGGCGATCGTTGGCGCCAAAACGCCCCAGCGCGCCGTGCCACGGATAGCGGCCGACGGCCACCAGCTCGCGCACCGTCATGCCTTCCGCCGCCGGCAACTGCTGCGGCAGGTAGGCCACCTGGCGGGCGAAGGATTTGCTGTCCCACTGCGCCAACGGCTGCCGATTGAGCAGTACCTGGCCACCGCTGGGGGCTTGATGCCGCCCGAGCAGTTTCAACAGAGTGGATTTACCGGAACCGTTATGGCCGATCAGGCCGCAGACTTTGCCCTGGGGAAAACTGAGCGACAGCGGTTGCAACAGCACCCGGCCGGGGACGGCGAAGCTGGCGTTATCCAGCGCGAAGGTCGCGCCGGGATTAAGAAGTTTGTCCTGCATAGATCCTGCTTTGTCCGGGGCGACGCGGCGCCGCCCCGGCTATCCGGTTAGAAACGGAAGGTTGCGGTGGCGACCACCTGGCGTTCTGCGCCCCAGTAGCAGGCGTAGTCGCGGTAGCAGCTCGACACGTAGGTCTTGTCGAACAGGTTGTTGATGTTGACGCCCACGGACGAGCCCGGCAGGCCAAAGCGCGCCAGATCGTATTTAATGGTAGCGTCCACCAGCGTGTAGTCCGGCACCTTGAAGGCGGAATTATCGCTGTTGAAGCTCGAGCTGGAGCCGACGTAACGCACGCCGGAACCCAGCGTCAGGCCGCTCACCGCCGTTTCGTGGAAGGTGTAATCCGCCCACAGCGAAGCCATGTGTTTCGGCACCTCGACGGTCGGTTTGCCCTGATAGGTGTTGTCCTTGGTGTACTTCGCATCGGTATAGGTATAGGAGGCGATCAGGTTGACGTTGGCATTCAACGCCGCCTTGGCTTCCAGCTCCACGCCGCGTGAACGGATTTCGCCGCTCTGCACGCTGAACTGTGCATTGCTCGGGTCCGGCGTCAGGTTGTTGTTCTTGGTCAGCTGATACAGGGCGCCGGTCAGCACGATTGGGCGATCCTTCGGCACGTATTTCACGCCGGCTTCATACTGCTTGCCGATCGACGGCTTGAAGGTGCTACCCCCTTGCGTCGTGCCCAGATTCGGTTCAAACGATTCGCTGTAGCTGAAATACGGCGTCACGCCGTTGTCGAACAAGTAGTTGAGGCCGCCGCGCCAGGTGAACTGGCGATCGGTCTGCTGGCTCGTCGAACTCACATCGCGGTTATAAGCGGAAGTCTTCGCCCAGTCATAGCGCCCGCCCAGCGTCAACAGCCACTGGTTCCACTCCCCTTGCTCCTGCACATACAGGCCGGTTTGTTCCTGACGGTTCAGGTAATGGTAGGGGAAGTTGATATTGACCGCGTCATTCCCGTATTGCGGATTGGTCATGCTCAGACCGTCCGCAGAGCCAAATGCGGCATTGATATCGTTACGCATGCGCATGTAGTCCACGCCGAACAACAGCGTGTGGTCGATATCGCCGGTTTTCACCTTCGCCTGCGCCTGGGTATCCACAGAGAAATTGTTCAGGTGTTCTTTCGACTGGACATAGGCGCGATTAATCGTCGTCGGCGTCGCCGCAGAAACGCCGCTGCCATAGATGCTCTTCATGTCGGTTTCCAGCTGCATATAGCGCAGATTCTGGCGCACCGCCCAGGTATCGTTGAAGGCATGTTCGAAGCTGTAGCCGATCATCCGCTGTTTGCGGGAGGTGTAGTTGCTGGCTTCGCCTTCGTTGAAATCGGTCGGCAGCTTACCGCCGTTCGGCAGCGGAATCAGCGTGCCCTGCTTCGGCAGCCAGCCGTAATAACCGGTATAGGGATCGTTTTGAATGTTGGCCAACAGCGTGAAGTTGGTTTTGTCATCCGGACGCCAGCTAAAGGACGGCGCGATCGCATAGCGCTTCTCTTTGCTCATGTTCTGCTGCGAATCGCTGTCTTTCGCCAGGCCGGTCAGGCGGTAAGAATAGATACCCTGATCGTCCAGCGCGTCGCTGAAATCGAAGCCGGTCTGGAACAGGTTATCGGTGCCCATTTTGAACTGGATTTCGCGCAGCGGCTCGGTGGTTGGCCGCTTGCTGACCATCGAGACCAAACCACCCGGGTTGCTTTTGCCGTACAGCACCGAGACCGGGCCGCGCAGCAGCTCGGCGCGCTCGAGGAAATAAGGATCGATGGACGCTTCGCTGTAGTTGTCGCCCAGCAACCGCAACCCATCCAGATACTGGGTGGTGTTGGTGGCCGGGAAGCCGCGGATCGCCACCGCATCATAGGTCGTGGAGCTGCCGCGGCTGGCAAATACGCCCGGCGCATAGGCCAGCGCGCCCTTCACCGTATCCGGCTGACGCATATCCATCTCTTCACGCGTCACCACGGAAACAGACTGCGGGTTCTTCTCGATCGGCGTATCGGTTTTGGTGCCGGTGGCGCTGCGTTTGGCGACATAGGTGCCGACCGGCCCCCAGGCGCTTTCCTGCTGGGCGGTATTGCTACCGCCTACAACGGTAATCGTGTCTTCCTTGGCGGCCGGCTTGGCGTCGGCGGAAAAAGCCGGCATCGCCAGCGTGCCCAACGCCGCAGCGACGGTGATCGCTAACGCGCTGACGGGGGTACGGCCCTGCTTGGCCGCGGATGATGAAAGACGCTTGGTCGGCATAGTTGATTTCTCTGATGAATAATTAAATGACGAATGTAAACGATAATAATTATTATAAGCGTCGCATTTTATGCAGAAGCCAAATTAAACTGCAAGCCGAATTCATAGGGCAAATAGGTTAAGGATTAGGCGCTTAGCCATGCGGTTAACAGGGAAATAAAACGAGCAGAAAAATAAAAAAGCCCGCAACCAAGGTTACGGGCTTAATAACAAAGAAAAAATTTTCACCGGGGCCGACGCCCCGGTAGCGATTACTGGCCGAACATATCCTTGATCCAGCCGGCGACGCCATCGCCATCTTTTTGCTCACCCGCCGCCGGTTGCTGCTGTTGCTGCACCGCTGCCTGGCTGGCCTGGCACAATCCCTGCGGATTGTCAGTCCAGACCGGGATGGTGCGCCAGCTGCCGCCGCCGCAGATAAAGTTGCCGGCAGAGTCGATGTTCATCTGGTTAATGCCTTCCGGCGGCTGCAGCATCAGCGGCAGCGGCGTCTGGTTTTCCAGATAACGGCGATACAGGGTCAACGCGCCGTTGGCGCCGGTCAGCTTGGCCGGGCCGTTGTTGTCGCGCCCGACCCAGGCGATCGCCACTTCCTTGCCGTCGATGCCGGCGAACCAGCTGTCGCGCAGATCGTTGGTGGTACCGGTTTTCGCCGCCAGGTTGTAGTTCGGGAACTTCACCGACAGCGAGCGGGAAGTCCCGCGCGCCACGCCCTGCTGCATCGCGTACAGCGTCAGGTAAGCGGCCTGCGCCGGCACCATGCGTTCCGCCTGCGGGAAACTCTGGTACAGCACCGTGCCGTCTTCGGCGATCACCGAACGCACCGCCGACAGCGGCGCACGGTTACCGCCGCTGGCGATGGTCTGGTACGCCTGCGCGACTTCCATCGGCGTCAGGCCGATCGCCCCCAACAGCATCGATGGCACCGGGTTGATCTCCGCTTTCGGAATACCCAGGCGTTGCAGCGTAGCGCTGATCTGATCCAGCCCGACCGACAGGCCGAGGTTCACCGTCGGCACGTTCAGCGAGTTGGCCAACGCATCCACCAGCATCACCTGACCGCGGAATTTACGGTCATAGTTGTTCGGCTGCCAGACGGCGCCGTTCGGCTGTTTCAGCGACAGCGGCGCATCCGCCAGCCAGGTGTTGAGGCGGTATTTATCCGGTTCGGACAGCGCGGTCAGGTACGTCGGCGGCTTGGCCAGCGAGCCGACCAGGCGGCGCGCCTGCATCGCGCGGTTGAAGCCGGCGAACTGCGGGTTGGCGCCGCCGACCATGGCGCGCACTTCACCGCTGAAGCGATCGACGATCACCATCGCCGCTTCCAGATCCTGCAGGTGACGCGCGGCGCGCAGCGCCGGGATGCCGTCTTCGACCGCTTTTTCCGCCGCGTCTTGCGACACCGGATCCAGCGTGGTGAAGATCTTCACGCCGGACAGGTCATTGACCTTATCGCCCAGCTTGGTCTGCAGTTCCTGACGCACCATCTGCATAAACGCCGGCTGTGGCGTAATGACGCCGCCTTTCGGCTGCACGCCCAGCGGACGCGCGCTCAGCATGTCATACAGCTCGCCGTCGATCACGCCCTGGTTCTGCAGCAGCTTGAGCACCAGGTTGCGGCGCTCCAGCGCCAGTTTCGGGTTACGCCACGGGTTGTACAGCGACGCGCCCTTGACCATGCCGACCAGCAGCGCCTGCTGATCGAGGCTCAGCTCGTCCACCGGACGGCCAAAGTAGTACAGGCTGGCCAGCGGGAAACCGCGGATCTGGTCGCTGCCGCTCTGGCCGAGGTACACCTCGTTCAGATACAGCTCCAGAATGCGGTCCTTGCTGTAACGGTAATCCACCAGCAGCGCCATATAGGCTTCGTTAGCCTTACGCCACAGCGAACGTTCGTTGCTCAGGAACAGGTTCTTCACCAGCTGCTGCGTCAGCGTACTGCCGCCCTGCACCGCACGCCCGGCGGTCAGGTTGGCCAGCACCGCACGGCCGATGGAGTAGGGGCTGATGCCGTCATGCTCATAGAAGTGGCGGTCTTCCGTGGCGATCAACGTATCCACCAGCAGATCCGGGAAACCGGAGCGCGGCACGAACAGACGCTGTTCACCGTTCGGCGACTGCAGCATGGTGATAAGACGCGGATCGAGGCGGAAGAAGCCGAAGCTGCGGCCGCTGTCCAGGTTTTCGATCTTCGCCAGACGGTTGTTCTGGAAGTCGAGACGGGCGCGGATCTGCCCCTCTTTACCATCCGGGAAGTCGAACGGGCGGCGCAGCATCTCGATGCTGTTGGCCTGCACGGTAAACTCGCCCGGACGCGTCATGCGGCTGACCTGGCGATACTGCATGCCTTCCAGCAGGTTGACCATCTCCTTCTTACTGTACGGCATACCCGGTTCCAGGTTGACCATGCGGCCGTACACCGCCGCCGGCAGCTGCCAGACTTTACCGTCGATGCGGCTGCGGATCTGGGAATCCAGGTAGACGCCATAGATCGCCAACAGGACGGCGATCACCAGGATCAGTTTGATAAACAGGCCGAGCCAGCGGCGTTTTTTACGCGGCGGAGTCGCTTTTACCTTACGCGGCATGCGTTCCTCCTCCTCTTCATACTCATCATCGTCATACTCGTCTTCTTCGTAATCGTCATAATCGTCGTCTCGGCGACGGCGCGGCGGCTTGCGCGACGCGGTGCTTTTTGGTTGTTTTCCTTTGCGCCCGATGGGCTCGCGGTCATCCCCAGCCATGGCTGTTGTTCTCCGAGCTTGCCGACACTGCCGGCCATGATTAGTCGCTTAATCTGTGCCTACGCCGCAGCGCTGACCAGAAGAAACATCTGAATTCCAAACCTTAAATGATCGCGACCTACTGATATTTCTTCGTTCGGCGCGTCGGTACCGCCGTGGCCGGATCGTCCGGCCAAACGTGTTTCGGGTAGCGGCCCTTCATCTCTTTTTGCACCTCGCGATAGGCGCCTTGCCAGAAGGCCGCCAGATCGCCGGTGATTTGCAACGGCCGGTGCGCCGGTGAGAGTAACTCAAGCACCACCGGGATGCGACCCTCCGCCAACATCGGGCTGCGCTGCTCGCCGAACACTTCCTGCAAACGCACCGCCAGCGCCGGCGGTTTGCCGGCCTCATAACGGATCGGCAGGCGGCTGCCGGTCGGCACAGTGTAATGAGTGGGTAGCGCATTATCCAGCCGCTGCTTTTGCTGCCAGTCCAGCAAACGGGACAGCGCATCGGCGATGTTGACCTGCTTCAAACCGCGTAGATCGCGCACGCCGTTCAGCGACGGCAACAGCCACTGCTCCAGCGCCGCCAGCAGGGGTTCTTCGTCCACCGCCGGCCATTCCGCCTCCGGCAGCCAGGCTTGCGCGCACTGCAGGCGCACCCGCAATTGCTCGGCGGCGCCCTCCCAGTTAAGCACCGCCAGCCCCTGTGCGCGCACCCAATCGAGCAGCGCCTGCTGCAGCTCTTCATCCGCCGGTTTGGCCAGCGGCTGGGCGCGCAGCGTCAGACGGCCGATCTGCTGGCGCTTCCAGGCGCGCAGCGTGCCCTTCTCGTCATCCCACTCCACCGCCGTGCGCTGCGTGACGATCGCCGGCAGCTGTGCCGCCAGCGCGTCGATATCCACCGGCAACGCCAACAGGATACGCGCATCGGGGCTGTTGTGGCCCTGCAACAGGCTGGGGACGATGAGCCAGGGCGCACGCGACAGCGCCTCGTCCTGGTTCATCGCCGCCCCCAGGCCGTTGGCCAGCAGGTAGCGGCCGTCCTGGCCTCGCCGCTGGGCGATACGGTCGGTAAATGCCTGCGCCAACAGGCGCGGCGCCAGATCGACGTCGATTTGCCCCGCACGTTGCGGCAGGCGTTTGGCCAACTGCGCGGCACGCGGCCGCCAGTTCGGTTGCGGGCGGCTCAGCCAGTAGCCGATATCCATCTGCCCGCCGCGCGGCGGTTCTTCCAGCAATGCCGCCAGCAACGCCGCCGTCGCCAGGCCGTCGGCGCTCAGCGCCACGCCGGCGACCAGCATCGCCGCCAGCCGCGGCTCGCACCCCAGCGCGGCCATCTGGCGCCCCGGGGCGGTAAGTTTGCCATCGTCATCCGTGGCCCCCAGCCGGTGCAGCAACGCCCTGGCCGCCGCCAATGCCGCCACCGGAGGCGCATCCAGCCAAGTCAGCTGCGCCGGATCATGGCATCCCCACTGCAGCAGTTCGAGCCAGAAGCCGGTGAGATCGCTCTGTAAAATGTCCGGTTCGGCGTGTTCCGCCGCGCGCTCCGCCTGTTCTTTGGCGAACAGATGCCAGCAAATGCCCGGCTCCAGGCGCCCGGCGCGCCCGGCGCGCTGCACCATCGACGCCTGACTGATGCGCTGCGTCGCCAGCCGCGTCAAACCGTTGCGCACGTCGTAGCGCGCCACGCGCTCCAGGCCGCTGTCCACCACCAGCCGAATGCCCTCGATCGTCAGGCTGGTTTCGGCGATGTTGGTCGCCAGCACCACCTTGCGGCGGCCAGACGCCGCCGGTTGGATCGCCTTTTGCTGCTGCGCCAAAGGCAGCGCCCCATACAGCGGGCAAAGATCGGTATCGCTCGCCACCTCGCCGGTCAATCGCTCCAGCACCCGATTGATCTCCGCCACGCCCGGCAGGAACAGCAGCAAAGATCCCGGCTGTTCGGCCAGCAACCGCTTCACCGCCGCCGCTACGCCATCTTCCAGCCGCTGATGGCTGGCCAACGGCTGATACAGACGCTCAACCGGGAAGCTGCGCCCCTCGGACACCACCACCGGCGCTTCCGGCAGCAGCTGCGACAGGCGAGCGTTGTCCAGGGTGGCCGACATGATCAGCAGTTTCAGATCGTCGCGCAGCCCTTGCTGCACGTCGAGCAGCAGCGCCAGCGCCAGATCGGCCTGCAGGCTGCGTTCGTGGAACTCATCGAGGATCACCAGCGACACGCCCTGCAGTTCGGCGTCCTGCTGCAGCATGCGGGTGAGAATGCCTTCCGTCACCACTTCCAACCGGGTTTGCGGCCCGCTTTTGCTTTCGGCGCGCATGCGGTAGCCCACGGTCTGGCCGGGCTCCTCCCCCAGTTGCTGCGCCAGGCGATAGGCGACGTTTTTCGCCGCCAGCCGCCGCGGCTCCAGCATGATAATGCGCCCCGGCAACCCGGCCTTAGCCAGGATCTGCAGCGGCAGCCAGGTGGATTTACCGGCGCCGGTCGGGGCGTGCAACAGCACCTGAGGAGCGGACTGCAACGCAGCCAGCAACTCATCAAGCACCGCGCTGACGGGCAATGAAGACACTGAACTCTCCGTGGTGGTTAACGTTAAACGGCGTACAGTGTAGCATTAGCTTTGTCCCCGTAGCCTTTCAAACTGCGGCGGCGTTAGCTATAGTACGGACCTCGTCCATGCGTCCCGCTTCGCGCGAGACCGTTGCAAGCCGCATCCATGTCTGTCCCGACGGATTTGTCATTATTTACCGAGCCCCCATGTCCAATTCGCGCCGCCTGTTTTTCGCCCTGTCCTTGCCTGATGCCCTGCAACAGCAGGTGATCCGCTGGCGCGCCGAGGCGTTTGTGCCGGAGGCCGGCCGACCGGTGGCGGCGGCTAATTTGCACCTGACGCTGGCGTTTCTCGGCGAGGTCACCGCGCAGAAAGAGCTGGCGCTGCGCAAACTGGCCGGGCGCATCGTGCAACCCGGCTTCAGCATGCGGCTCGACGATCTCGGCCATTGGCCGCGCCCCGGCGTGGTCTGGCTCGGCACCCGCCGCGCGCCGCGCGGGCTGCTGCAGCTGGCCGAGCTGCTGCGTTCGCAGGCCGCCCGCAACGGCTGCCATCAAAGCGCGCTGCCGTTCCATCCGCACATCACGCTGTTGCGCGCCGCCACCCAGCCGGTGGCGATCCCGCCGGCGACGCCGGGCTGGGCGTTCAGCGCCGACGCCTTTTCCTTATATGAGTCGGTGTTCGAAAACGGCCGCACCCGCTATCAACACCTCGAACAGTGGCCGTTGGCCAAGCAGGCATCCGCATGATTTTCTCTCCACCGCTGCGTTCCGCCACGCTGATCAAACGTTACAAACGCTTTCTGGCGGACGTGATCACCCCGGAAGGGGAAACCTTTACGCTGCACTGCGCCAATACCGGCGCCATGACCGGCTGCGCCACGCCCGGCGACACCGTTTGGTACTCCACCTCGGATAACCCCAAGCGCAAATACGCCCACAGCTGGGAGTTGACCCATACCCAACAGGGGCACTGGATCTGCGTCAATACCCTGCGCGCCAACGCGCTGGTGCGCGAGGCAATTGAACACAATTTAATCAATGAATTATCCGGTTACAGTAAAATCAGCGGCGAAGTGAAATACGGCGGTGAAAACAGCCGTATCGATTTGTTATTACAGGCAGAAAATCGGGTTAACTGCTATATTGAAGTTAAGTCAGTCACATTACTGCAACAACAACGTGGTTACTTTCCTGATGCGGTAACGCTCAGAGGGCAAAAGCACCTGCGTGAGTTGCTCAGCGTGGTTGAAAGCGGGCAACGGGCGGTGTTGTTCTTTGCCGTGTTACACAGCGGTATTGAGCAGGTCGCACCGGCACATCATATAGATGAGCGCTATGCGGCGCTGTTGGCACAGGTCCGGCAGTTGGGAGTGGAAGTGGTTTGTTACGGGGCAAAGTTATCACCTGACGGTATTTATCTCTGCGATAAGCTGCCGTTTTTTATCGATTAGCGCAGTCGGGTCCCTATAAATAGACAACCGGCCAGCACGATCGCCAAATACGCCCTCCTTCACACGATTGTCAAGCGGGCGACAGGAATAATTGCCAACCTACCTTCCTTCTGTTATTTATAGCGGCCTGTTTTTCCCCCGCATTGGGGATTCGATAGTGCGTGTGTATGTAGGAGAAGCAACATGCAAGAA
Source organism: Serratia sp. A07 (assembly GCF_058725505.1). Taxonomy (NCBI): domain Bacteria; kingdom Pseudomonadati; phylum Pseudomonadota; class Gammaproteobacteria; order Enterobacterales; family Yersiniaceae; genus Serratia; species Serratia sp. A07. The sequence continues at coordinate 69,407 of NZ_JBZXDO010000023.1, read as the reverse complement.
GGGCAAAACCGTAAAACCTCGTCCTTGAGCATTCTCGCCATCGCTGGGGTGGAGCCGTACCAAGAGAAGCCGGGCGAAGAGTACATGAACGACGCCCAGTTGTCGCATTTCAAGCGCATTCTTGAAGCGTGGCGCAACCAGCTCAGGGACGAAGTGGACCGTACTGTATCGCATATGCAAGAAGAGGCAGCCAACTTCCCTGATCCGGCCGACCGTGCTACCCAGGAAGAAGAGTTCAGCCTTGAACTGCGTAACCGTGACCGTGAACGCAAACTGATCAAAAAGATCGAGAAAACGCTGAAGAAAGTGGAAGACGATGATTTCGGCTACTGCGAATCTTGCGGCGTGGAGATCGGCATTCGTCGCCTCGAAGCGCGTCCGACCGCCGATCTGTGCATCGACTGCAAGACGCTGGCTGAGATCCGCGAAAAGCAGATGGCCGGCTAATACCGTTGTTACCGCTGCGGCGTGCGCACCTGCGTGCGCCGCACAGAGAAAAGGGAACCTCCCCCCTCTGATATGCAAGAAAGTCATTATGTGGGGCGCTTTGCCCCATCGCCTTCCGGGGATCTGCATTTCGGTTCGCTGATTGCCGCTCTGGGAAGCTACCTTCAGGCTCGCGCCCAACGCGGGCAGTGGCTGGTTCGCATCGAAGATATCGACCCGCCGCGCGAAGTCCCCGGCGCCGCCGCTCGCATCCTGTCCGCGCTGGAACATTATGGTCTCCACTGGGACGGCCAGGTCATCTATCAATCCCAACGTCACGACGCCTATCGCGCCGCGCTGGATCTGTTGCAGCGCCAGGGGCTCAGCTATTACTGCACCTGCACCCGCAGCCGCATCCAGCAGATCGGCGGGTTGTACGACGGCCACTGCCGCGATTTGCAGCTCGGCCCACAGGGTGCCGCCATCCGCTTACGCCAGACCGCGCCCGTTTACGGGTTCCACGATCGCCTGCAGGGAGAATTGCACGCCGATCCGGCGCTGGCGGGGGAAGACTTTATCATTCGCCGCCGCGACGGGCTGTTCGCCTACAACCTGGCGGTAGTGATCGACGACCATTTTCAGGGCGTGACCGAGATTGTGCGCGGTGCCGATCTGATCGAACCGACGGTGCGCCAAATCGCCCTCTACCGCCAGCTGCAGGCGCCGGTGCCCGCCTATGTGCATCTGCCGCTGGCGCTGGGCGCCAACGGCATCAAGCTGTCGAAGCAAAACCATGCGCCGGCGTTGCCCGCCGGCGATCCGCGCCCGATGCTGATCGCCGCGCTGAAATTTCTGCGCCAACCGCTGCCGGAAAGCTGGCAAGATCTTGACCTGCCATTATTATTGAGCTGGGCGGTCGCACATTGGCGGTTGGAAAACGTGCCGCGTCAGGAGGCTATCCCTCTGGATGAAAACACGCCGGCATTCTCAAAGGAGCCATGGTGAGCTATGATTAGCCGCTATTTTTTGTTAGCTCCATTTTTATCAGTCACTATCGAGGTGTACCATTTTTACCCGAGTAGCCAACTTCTGTCGTAAGGTACTGACCCGCGATGACAAGCTGCCCCGCGACGACGCGGCGGCCGGCGATAAAAACGTAGTCCGCGAAGAGCGTGCCGCGGCGCCAAGCCGCCCTGCGCCGCAGCCGCGCGCCGCCGATAACGGCAGCAACGCCCCTGCCCGCCGCTCAACGCCGCGCAAGCGTCCGCCTTTTCCTATCGCCGAGAGCAACGACTCGATGACCGTGATCCCGCGCGAACAGCACTCGATCTCCCGCAAAGACATCAGCGAAAATGCGCTGAAAGTGCTTTACCGCCTGAACAAGTCCGGCTACGAAGCCTATCTGGTCGGCGGCGGCGTGCGCGATCTGTTGCTCGGCAAAAAGCCGAAAGACTTCGACATCACCACTAACGCTACGCCGGAGCAAGTGCGCAAGCTGTTCCGCAACTGCCGCCTGGTCGGCCGCCGCTTCCGCTTGGCGCACGTGATGTTCGGGCCGGAGATCATCGAAGTGGCCACTTTCCGCGGCCACCACGAACAAAATCAGGAATCCGACAAGAACTCGTCCCAGCAGGCGCAAAACGGCATGCTGCTGCGCGACAACATCTTCGGCTCGATCGAGGAAGATGCCCAGCGCCGTGATTTCACCATCAACAGCCTGTACTACGGCGTGGCGGATTTCACCCTGCGCGATTACGTCGGCGGCCTGAACGACCTGAAACAGGGCGTGATTCGCCTGATTGGCGATCCGGAAACCCGCTACCGCGAAGATCCGGTGCGCATGCTGCGCGCGGTGCGCTTCGCCGCCAAGCTGGATATGCGCATCAGCGAAGAAACCGCCGAGCCGATCCCGCGCCTGGCCTCGCTGCTGCATGAGATCCCGCCGGCGCGCCTGTTCGAAGAATCCCTCAAGCTGCTGCAGGCGGGTTACGGTTTCCAGACCTACCTGAAGCTGTGCGAATATCAGCTGTTCCAACCGCTGTTCCCGCTGATCGCCCGCAACTTCACGCCGAACCACGATACGCCGATGGAGCGCATTCTGGTGCAGGTGCTGAAGAACACCGATCACCGTCTGCAGAACGACATGCGCGTCAACCCGGCCTTCCTGTTTGCCGCCATGCTGTGGTACCCGCTGCTGGAGCATGCGCAGAAGCTGGCGCAGGAAAGCGGCCTGGCCTACTACGACGCCTTCGCGCTGGCGATGAACGACGTACTCGACGAGCAGTGCCGTTCGCTGGCCATCCCGAAACGCATCACCACGCTGGTGCGCGATATCTGGCAGCTGCAGCTGCGCCTGTCCCGCCGCCAGGGCAAACGCGCGCACAAGCTGATGGAGCACCCGAAATTCCGCGCCGCCTATGATCTGCTGGCGCTGCGTGCGGAAGTGGAAGACAATCAGGAGATGCTGCGTCTGGCCGAGTGGTGGGGCGAATTCCAGGACGCCACGCCGGCGCGGCAGAAAGCCATGCTGAGCACCCTGGGGGACGATCCGGCGCCGCGCCGCGCGCGTCAACGCCGCCCTCGCCGCCGGGCACCGCGTAAAGAAGGGGCATAATGATCCGCGTTTATATCGCGCTGGGCAGCAACCTGGCGCAGCCGCTGCAACAGGTTAAAGCCGCACTGGAGGCGCTGGAGCATCTCCCGCGCACCCGGCTGGTCACCTGTTCTTCGTTTTACCGCACCAAGCCGCTGGGGCCGCAAAACCAGCCGGACTTTCTCAACGCGGTGGTGGCGCTGGATACCCTGTTGCCGCCCGAACAGCTGCTCGACCATACCCAGGCGATAGAACGCAATCAGGGGCGCGTGCGCAAGGATGAACGCTGGGGGCCGCGCACGCTCGATCTGGACATCATGCTGTACGGCGACAAGGTGATCCATACCGAGCGCCTGACGGTGCCGCATTACGGCCTGAAAGAGCGCGAATTCATGCTCTACCCGTTGGCGGAAATCGCCCCCGACCTGATTTTCCCCGATGGCGAGCCGCTCGCCAGCTGCCTCAAGCGGGTGCCGGAAAACGGCATGGCGCTGTGGCACCAAAGTAAAAAGTGACCGCGGGGTCTAGAGCAGATAAAGCTTGAGTTGTGCCACCGCGGCCAGCAGCATCACCGCCATCAAACAGCCGAATATCCGCCTCACCCACTGCAGCCTTCGTTCCTGCGCTTCCGGCCCCGTAGCTTCTCTCCCACGTGACCAGACAAACATCACCAACGCAAACGCCAGCATCAAAAAGCCGCTCCCAGCCAACAGAAAACTGCCCGACACCATGCCGGCACGCAGCGACAGCAGCCCGACTACCGCCATCGTCAGCGCAGTACGCCCCCAGGCCAGGCGGGTGCGTTCAGGTTGCAAGCCAGGATCGCGCGGCGGCGTTTCCATCGTTGAGTGCATCACACGCCGAAACTCAGAATAACCGCCACCAGCGCCAGGGCGATGACGACCACGAACAGGGTCAATAGCCACAGCATGCGGGTATAAGGCATATCGCCGTCATGCCGCATGGCTTTCTCATTGGCCTTCCAGCGACGATAGGCCATCAGCCCCAGCACCACCGCCCCCAGCGTCAAAGCAACCGCCAGCCCCTGACGGATGGCAGCCGTGCCAAATTCGGAGGCAAACTGATTGATGCCGACCGCTCCCGCCATAAACGCCAATGCGGTGCGGATCCAAGCCAGAAAGGTGCGCTCATTGGCTAAAGAAAAGCGGTAGTCGGGCGTTTTGCCCTTGGCCCACCATTTTAACGGGCGATTTGGCGATGGCTGGTTCATGGTTTCCTTGATAGGCAAACGGCGCGATCAGCTTTCCTCTCGCTTAACGCGCTCTTTTATCAACAACTCTTTAATCGACATGCCGGGAGAGCCACGTCCTTGATAACTCTGCCGGGTAATTTCGGTACAGAGATACTCAATCATAAATAACTGGGAGACTCGGGTACCGATCGAATCCCCCTGATAGCGCTCGCTTTCACCGCAGGTCAGCAGAAAAGCATCACAAAGCTCGGTCAACGGCGAGTGCGTGCGATGCGTCACCGCCAGGCAGTAAGCCCGAGCCTGCCGCGCCAGACGGAAAGCATTCACCACCTCCGGCGTCTCGCCGGAATGGGAAAATGCCACCACCAGATCGTCGCCTTTGAGATTCGCCAGCTTCAACGTCATGGTAAAACGATCGGTGAATGCCTCGGAATCAATGCCGATGCGGTTCATCTTGTCACGAGCCTCCATCGCCGCCAGGCCGGATGCGCCGAAACCGACAAACATCACCCGGCGGGCGCGCATAAACCGCTCGACGATCGCCTTGCTTTTTTGCACATCGAGCAAGTCGACAGTGTCTCGAACCGTTTGCTCAATGGAGAGGCCGATCTTTTTCGCCACGTCTAACCGGCTGTCATCCAGGAAAATATCCGGGCTGGCCGGCAGCGTCAGATCGTTTTCCTGCAGCAGTTCCTTCTTGAGTCCCCCTTTCAGTTCCAGCAGGCCGCTATACCCGATCTTTTTGCAAAACCGGACGATGGTCGCTTCGCTGATTTGCAGTTCCTGAGACAGTTTTTTTACCGGCAACTGCACGAACACCCCGGCGTTATCCAGGATAAAAGCGGCGATCCGCCGATCGTTATCCCCCAGATTGCGGATGATGTTTGAAATATATACGCGTACGTTTTCTTTATTGACGCCCATCGGGGACTCCTGGCCTTTTCGCGCCACCGGCGCGAGGAACGATGTCGTAAGACAAAAGTTGCCTGCCATTTTACCCGTCTCAGCGCCTTGCGTCTGGATTTAGTACGATTTCATAACCTTGGCGGTAGCTTGCACCGGCCTCCAGCCAACGGATCCCCCGCTTCTCCGCCAGTTGGCCACTAAAATCCGGCGCATCCGTCGTTCCATCCAACGGTTCGATGCAAAGCAGGTCATTTCCTGGGACCGACCACAGCGCCAGCCAGGGATGATCGCCCGTGCTCATTTGCAAAACGATTTCATTGTCAGGGGAAAGCACGCTTAACGTCTGCTGACGACAATCGCCGAAGTAAACCGCCCCGTGCTCAAAGCTGTCGGGCGCCAGAGCGAAAACCGTCACCCTGCCGCCGCCATCCTGCACTTCAAGCGTGCGAACGCGCGTGGGAAACGGGCCGCTGACGCCGGGGGCGGAAAATACCACGCGCCAGCCGGGGTGATGAACAATCGGCAAAGCAAACCCCGGATGCGATCCCAGAGAAAAGCCGAAACGACGATCTCCGGTGTTTTCAACGCAATAGCTAATCTGCACGCCATTTTTCTTCAAGCGCCATTGGGCTTCAAAGCCGAAGTCGAAGGGCCACTGGGCGAGCGTGGTGGCGTTCGAACACCCGCGCAGGCTCAACGCATCCGACGACTGTTGCACCCGCCTAAACGGCAGATGACGCAGGAAACCGTGCGCGGGCAGCGGGTAGAATCGCTCCTCTTCCCATAATCCCCCCCGAATCAGGCGCCCCACGACGGGGAACAGGATGGGCGACACACTTTGCCAAACCGCCTTGCGGGGACGCCATAGCCATTCTCGCGCCGTCGCTTTGCTGTACAGGCTGACCATCTCGGCGCCCAGCGACGCGATGCGCAACTGCAATCCGGCGTTTTCCAACGTCCAGGACGTTTCCATCACACGGCCTCAGTCGATGCGCAACAACAGGCGCGTTTGATAAACCAGCTCCTGCTGTTTCGCCTCGTCGAAATGCCGGGCAATCAGCCAGAAAATATCGTCGCTGCCCAACACGCGTGGAGTGTCGAGAGATCCCAGCATCCCATGCAAGGCCAAGCCTTGTTTCTCTGCTGCGGCGATCAGCAACAGCAAGGCCTCATAGACGCCGCGATCCTGACAGCCGAAGCCACTGCCCGCCAACGCGTCAAAGCTCAAACGCGTCTGACGGTCGCTTTGCTCTTGTACCGGCGTCAACGCATCCAGCTTAAAACGGGCGTAAAGCTCAGGCGGGGCATCGTTATCCTGCAAGATTTTTTTCATCGCCGCGGCATAGTGCAATGCACGGCCAAGATCGTCGCCGAGATCTCGCTGCTGTTGCGGATCATCAGCCACATTGAACAATTTGTCGCCATAGCGATAGGCGTTCAGGTATTCGAACCCCGCCGGGATCTTCATCAGTTGCGCCCCTTGGGTGAAGTCGAAACCGGGATGAATTTCTATCGCTTTCAGTTCATTGAGGCTGAACGGGCTATCGATGCGCGTCGGCATCAACGTGTATTCATACAGCCCGTTTCTGTCGCACTGACGCGGACTGCGCATATACACATAGTCCCCGTCGGTGATATTGATATGCCCGCCGTAGTAGCCGAACAACGCATAATCACGCACGGGAGTATCATTCTCGATCGCCGGGCGCAGCGATCTGCCCAGCATGCTTTCCGGCTGTTTGATCCCGAAATAGTCCAGCAGGGTGGCGGGAATATCGATGGTTTGCGCCAGCGCCTGGCGCCGTTCGCCATACTTCCCGACGCGCGGATCGCGAATGAAGAACGGCGTGTTGGCGATTTCGTTATACACCGGCATGATGTTTTTGCCCCACCACTGATGTTCACCCAACAAGAAGCCGTGATCGGTGCAGACGATAAACAACGTGTCATCCCACAGCCCCTGCTGTTTGAGGTGATCCATCACCCGGCCAAGGTAGTCGTCGCACATCGTGACCAGCGCCTGGTAGAACCGCCGTACTTTCTCAGCCTGTTCTTCACTTTGCATCGCGCAGTAATAGGGCGTCCAGCCGTCGAACTCGTCGGGTGCGCAACCATACATCGCCAAATACTTCTCCGGCACGAAAAACGGCTCGTGCGGATCGAAACACTCGATTTGCAGGAACCAATTATCTTGATCCTTATTGGCGTCAATAAAGTCCAGGCCCGCCTGGATAGTGCGGTGAGTAAAGTGTTCTTCCTGAGTCGGCATCCAGGCACGGTTGATCATATCCTGCGCCATCCGGCCGATACGCCGCTTACGGGTGTTCTCATCCTCCATGCCCCGATAGACCACTTCCGGTTTGCTCACCTGCCCTTTCCATTTGTCGCCTTCCTGGCCGCGAATAAACTCAAAGGTTGAATAGCGGGTATGGTAAGTGGCCCCCCCGTCACGCCAATAGTGCTTGTGATCGGTCGCCATATGGCTGTGAACGCCGTTTTGGCTCAGCGCCTGCGGCATCGAGAAATCGAAAGGTTCCAGCGGCCCCCAGCTACGGTGCAGGAAGTTGTACCGCCCGGTGTGCAGTTCGCGCCGTGCGGGCATGCAGGGCATGCTGCCCACATAAAAATTATCGAACTGCACCGATTCGCGAGCCAGGCGCGTGAAGTTAGGCGTAATCGCCGCTCCGCCATAAGGCGCCAGATGATTGCGGGTCAAGGTATCGAACATCAACATTACGGCTTTCATAGCATTTCCCTGGTATTGCCCGGGCCCGTCAGAGCCCGATAAATTCTTCGACTTCGTTTTTAATCAGCGTCACGTGCGGCCCATAGACCACCTGTACACCCTGCCCGCGCACAAAGGCACCTCGGCTGCCGTGCCGTTTAAAATCCTCGGTTTTGACTCGCCCCGGCTCTTTGACCGTGACGCGTAAGCGGGTGGCGCAACAGTCAACATCGATAATGTTCTCCCGGCCCCCCAAGGCCGCGACGATGCCGGCCGCACGAGGGGTATCATCAATCACTACGGCGTCCTCCATCGCTTCATCCTCGCGTCCCGGCGTTTTCAATTGGCGCCAACCGATCAGCAAACGGAAGCTGAAGTAATAGAGACAGAACATCAACGCGCCCAACGGCAGCATCAGCAACCAGTTGGTTTTCGCGTTGCCTTGCAACACGCCGAACAGCAGGAAATCGATCAGGCCGCCGGAAAAGGTCTGCCCGACGGTGATTTCCAGCATGTGCGCCAGCATAAAGGCCACACCGGTCAACACGATGTGCACCCCGTACAGCAACGGCGCGCAAAACATAAAGGCAAACTCCAGCGGTTCGGTGATGCCGGTGACGAACGCCGTCAGCGCGGCCGACAACATCAATCCCGCCACCTTTTTGCGGTTCTCCGGTTTGGCGCTGTGATAAATCGCCAACGCCGCGCCGGGCAAGCCGAACATGAAGTCAGCGAACCGGCCTGCCATGAAGCGCGATACGCCGATGTAGTATTGGGTCACGCTGGGATCGGCCAGCTGCGCGAAGAAGATTTTCTGAGTGCCCTGCACCATCTGACCATTGACCATCGCCTCACCGCCGACGCTGGTCAGCCAGAAGGGCAGGTAAAACAGGTGATGCAAACCCAAAGGGATCAGGCACTTTAAAATCATGCCGTAGAACAACGTGCCGACGTAGCCGGTTTTCTCCACCAGCCAGCCCAAATGGGTGATGCCCTGCTGGATCGGCGGCCAAATAAAGAACAGCAGCACGCCCAAAAAGATGCCGAAAAAAGAGGCGATTATCGGCACGAAGCGCGAGCCGCTGAAGAACGCCAGCAGGTTGGGCAACACCGTTTTTCCGAAGCGATTATGCAGCCAGGCGGTCAACAGCCCGCTTAAAATGCCGCCCAGCACGCCGGTTTGCAGCGTCACAATCCCCAGCACGCTGGCCTGGCCGTGGGCGTTCAGGTTTTCCGTCGCCAGCGTCCCCGTCAGTATCAACATGGCGTTGATTGCCTTGTTCATCACCAGGAAGCACAGCACGGCCGCCAATCCCACCGTGCCCTTATCACTGCGCCCCAGCCCAATCGCCACGCCAACGGCGAACAGCAGCGGCAAGTTGTCGAATACCGCGCTGCCGCACAGTTTCATCAGCGTGAAAACGGCTTGCAGCAGCGCATTCTGCAGGAACGGGTAAGTTTCGATCGTAATCGGGTTGGTAAATACGCCGCCAATGCCCAGCAACAGCCCTGCTGCGGGTAATACGGCGATAGGCAACATGAACGACTTCCCCAGATTCTGTGCTCCAGCGAACATTTTTTTCATCGGTAGGGTCCTGGCGTTGGCTTGAATTTAAAGTTTCATTGAGTTTTATTTTTTATGAAACTATTATTTCTACCGTTCTGACGTAAAGTCAATCGATGATGAGCGAATAGTGAGCGGCGTCACGCTCACGACATTCGTTCTCTGTACGACCGAAGCCGGGAGGCGTGATGAAGCGACCTTTTCACCTGATGGCGAAGCCCACCAGTTATCAATGCAATCTGGCCTGTGATTACTGTTTTTATCTGGAAAAAGATCAAGGCACGCTGAAACCACAACAGGCTCAGCGACATATGGACGACGAAGTGCTGCGGCTCTACGTACAGCAGTACATAGAAGCCAATACCGCGCAGGAAATCGAGTTCACCTGGCAAGGTGGAGAACCCACCCTGTCGGGCCTGGCGTTTTTCGAACGCGCGTTGTTCTGGCAACGTCACTACGCGGGTGAAAAAGTGATCCGCAACAGCATCCAGACGAATGGCGTGCTCATTGATGAGGCCTGGGCACAATTTCTTGCCGAGCACCGTTTCCTGGTCGGCTTATCGGTCGACGGCCCCGCTCACCTGCACGATCGCTATCGTAAAACGCAGAGCGGCAAGTCGGCGTTCGACAAAGTCATCAATGCGCTGCAATGGCTGCGACGCTACCAGGTCGAGGTCAATATTTTGTGCGTGGTCAACCCCCAAACGGCCAAGGCGCCGCTGGAGGTCTATCGCTTTATCACGCAAGAGTTGGCGGCAGAGTTCGTCCAGTTCATTCCGGTCGTCGAGCAACGCTCTGTCAGCCGAAAGTACGGTGAGCTGCTCTATCCGCAAACGCTGTCCGGCAACGAGGTCACCGAGTGGTCAGTCTCCGGTGAAGAATACGGCCACTTTATCAACACGATTTTTGACTACTGGGTACGACACGATGTGGGACGGGTTTACGTGCAGCTGTTCGACAACGCACTGGCCGCATGGCTGGGGGAGAAACCAAGCCTGTGCATCATGCAGCCTACCTGCGGTTTCGGTCTGGTGGTGGAGCAAAACGGGGATATCTACAGCTGCGATCACTATGTCTATCCGGAACACCGTTTAGGGAATCTAAAAACCGATCGTTTGGATAAATTGGTGAATGGCAAACAGCAACGTAAGTTCGGCATGATGAAAGCCGCTCTGCCGCCCGCTTGCGAGCAGTGCCCCTGGCGTTTCGCCTGTCATGGCGGCTGCCCGAAGCACCGTATCAACCGGGTCGACAATCACTGGCACAATCACCTGTGTGCGGGTTACAAAGCCATATTCAGCCACCTGGATCCTTATATGCGCTATATGGCCCAGCAAATCGCCCGCCGGCAGCCCCCGGCGAACGTGATGCACGTTGCGGCCAGCATCGCGGCACAACGTTAACGCCGCCGCTCTTACAGCGCCAGCCGCGCAACGAACCCGCCCGCCGGGCGATTGGCGAAACTGACCTGTAGGCTATGCAAGCCGGCGATACGCTGCACGATCGAGAGCCCCAGCCCGCTGCCGGTTTGCTCCTGCCCCGGCGGGCGATAGAAGCGTTCTCCGAGCCGTGCCAGATGTTCCGTGGTGACTCCCGGACCGTCGTCCTCCACCGTCAGCGAATGTTCGCTCAGCGTTACGGTAACGACGCCGCCCTGCGGGGTATAGCGCACCGCGTTGTCCAGCAGGTTGCGCAATAGCAGCGACAGCAGCAAGGTTTCCCCCTGACGCGGCGGCGGCGTTCCCCGATGTTCATAGCGCAGCGTCACGCCCGCCGCATGGGCCTGCCGATCCTGCTCCGCCAGGGTCATCGTCACCAGATCGTTCCAGTCGATCGGCGCCAGTTCGGCCAGATCCGACAGCGAATCCAGCCGCGACAGCGTCAGCAGCTGATCCACCAGTCGGGTCGCGCGATCGATGCCGAGCGTCAGATTGTCCAGCGCGTGCTCGCGCATCGGCGCATCGTCCCCCGCCAGCTGCACCACTTCGGTCTGCACCCGCAGCGCCGCCAGCGGGCTGCGCAACTCGTGCGCGGCATCGGAGGTGAAGCGCCGCTCCCGCACCAGCAGAGCGTTGATGCGGGCGAACAGCGCATTGAGCGCATCCACCAGCGGGCGCACCTCGGTCGGCACCTGGCGCGCGTCCAGCGGCGTCGCGTCATCGGGTGCACGCCGGCGCAAACCGGCCGCCACAGTGCGCAGCGGCCGCAGCTCGCGCCCGACCATCAGCGCGATCAGCAGCATCAGCACCGGTAGCGTCGCCAGCCAGGGCACCAGTTGGCCGGTCACCATGCCCAGCGCCATATCGCGCCGGTAATCCCACTCCTGGCCGACCACGATGCGGTAGCGCCCGTCCGGGCTGGTCAACCACACCAGGCGCCAACTGTCGTCATCGCCTTTGCGCTCGCCGTCGGTAAAACCTTCACGCTCCCCGTCAAACAGGAAGTCGGCGCCGTTCTCGCCGTCGTTGAGCAGCATCTTGCCTTGGCGATCGAAGATGGCGAACGCCAGCGCGTCGTCGTCCTGCTCGCCGCGTTTGCCGTGGTGCACCAGCTTTTTGGTTTTCGGCAGGCTGCGCGCACTTTCATCGGCCAGCAGATCGCCGAGGTTGGCGGTCGCCAGCCGTTTGGCGAACAGCATCTGTTGGGTGTCGAACACTTCGTTGATGGTGTTGCGCGACATCACCCAGGCCACCACGCTGGCGGTGCTCCAAGTCAGCAGCGCCAGCAGGCTGAAGATCAGGATCAGGCGCAGCCGCAGGCTGAGACGCTTCACGGCGCATCCCCCAGCGTGTAACCCACGCCGTGGATGGTACGGATGAAGCCGTTGCCCAGCTTGCGCCGCAGGTGGTGAATATGTACCTCCACCGCGTTGCTGCTCACCTCGTCATCCCAGTTGTACAGCTTCTCCTGAATCAACGGCCGCGCCAGCACCCGCCCCTTGTTGTGCAGAAACAGTTCCAGCACCGCCAATTCGCGCGGCGTCAGCGTCACCGGCTCGCCGTTGCAGCTCACGCTGCGGGTGGCACTGTCGAACACCACGTTGCCGTGCGTCAGCTGCGGCATCAGTTGGCCGTGGCGGCGGCGGATCAGCGCCTGCAGGCGCGCCGCCACTTCGGCCAGCGCGAAAGGCTTGCACAGATAATCGTCGGCACCGCTTTGCAGCCCGCTGACCCGCTGCTCCAGCGCGTCTCGGGCGGTGAGGATCAGGACCGGCACGTCCTGCCCGGCCTGGCGCCACTGGCGCAGCAGATCCAGGCCGTCGAGGCCCGGCAGGCTGAGGTCGAGGATCACCGCGTCGTACGGCGCACTGTCCAGCGCATTTTTGCCGACGGCGCCGTCGGTGAACCAGTCCAGATTGAAGCCGAGTTTGGTCAGCCCGGCCTTGATGCCGTCCCCGATCAGTTTGTCATCTTCGATCAGCAAAATTCGCATGAGTATCCCTTTTGAGTCTTGGCGCCATTGCACCACAAGGTTCTTAAGAACCGCTTAAGCATGGCGATCCGCGCTACCCACCCCGATCGGGTTACAGTAGAATGACTGCACTTTTTTGCAGCCTGGGCCTGCGTACGCCGCACGGCCCGTTTCAGGAGACGTTGTGATGAAACCCACCACCGTGACCCACTTGCGCCAGTGGAAACAGGAGCAGCGCAAGTTTGCTACCCTTACCGCCTACGATGCCAGCTTTGCCAAACTGTTTGAAGAGCAAGGCATCAAAGTCCTGTTGGTGGGCGATTCGCTGGGCATGACGCTGCAGGGCCACGACTCCACGCTGCCGGTCACCGTCGCCGACGTGGCCTACCACACTCGCGCTGTGCGCCGCGGCGCGCCGGCCTGCCTGCTGTTGGCCGATCTGCCGTTCATGAGTTACGCCACCCCGGAACAGACCTTCGCCAACGCCGTCGAGCTGATGCGCGCCGGCGCCAACATGGTGAAACTGGAAGGCGGCAGCTGGCTGTGCGACACGGTGAAAATGCTCGCCGAGCGCGCGGTACCGGTGTGCGGCCACCTGGGCCTGACGCCGCAGTCGGTCAACGTGTTCGGCGGCTATAAGGTACAAGGACGCGACGAACTGGCCGCCAAACAGCTGTTGCAGGACGCACAGAATCTGGAACTGGCCGGCATTCAGCTGCTGGTGCTGGAATGCGTGCCGACCGAGCTGGCGCGCCAGATCACCGAAGCATTGTCCATTCCGGTCATCGGCATCGGCGCCGGCAACGGCACCGACGGCCAGATCCTGGTGATGCACGACGCCTTCGGCATCACCGGCGGCCATACGCCGAAGTTCGCCAAGAACTTCCTGGCGCAGAGCGGCGATATCCGCACGGCGGTGCAGCACTACATTCAGGAAGTGGAGCAAGGCCTCTACCCGGCGGCTGAACACTCTTTTAACTAAGCGATGGTTCCAGGAGTCACCCAATGATTATTATCGAAACCCTGCCGATGCTGCGTCAGCAGATCCGCCGCTGGCGCCAGGAAGGCAAACGCATCGCGCTGGTGCCGACCATGGGCAACCTGCACGACGGCCATATGACGCTGGTCGATGAAGCGCGCGCCCGCGCCGACGTGGTGGTGGTGAGCATCTTCGTCAACCCGATGCAGTTCGATCGGCCGGACGATCTGGCGCGCTACCCGCGCACGCTGCAAGAAGACAGCGAGAAGCTGACCCGCCGCGGCGTCGATCTAGTGTTCGCGCCGGCCCCGGCTGCGGTCTATCCGCAGGGGCTGGACCTGCAGACTTACGTCGACGTGCCGGGCATCTCCAGCATCCTGGAAGGCGCAAGCCGGCCGGGCCACTTCCGCGGCGTTTCCACCATCGTCAGCAAGCTGTTCAACCTGGTGCAGCCTGATTTAGCCTGCTTCGGCGAGAAGGATTACCAACAGCTGGCGCTGATCCGCAAAATGGTGGCGGACATGGGTTACGACATCGACATCGTCGGCGTGCCGACCGTGCGCGCCAAAGACGGCCTGGCCCTCAGCTCGCGCAACGGCTACCTGACCGCCGAAGAGCGCAAGATCGCTCCGCAGCTGAGCAAGATCATGAACGCGCTGGCGCAGCAGTTGGCCAATGGCGAACGCCATGTCGAAGAGCTGCTGGAGCAGACCGCCGAGCAGCTGCGCGCCGCCGGCTTTACGCCGGATGAGCTGTTTATTCGCGACGCCGACAGCCTGCAGCCGCTGACGGTGGACAGCCAGCGGGCGGTGGTGCTGATGGCCGCCTGGCTGGGCAAGGCGCGTCTTATCGACAATCAGCAGGTCGACCTGACGCTGTAAGCCATTTTTTATACTATCGTCACCCTGAAACCCAGGCCATTGGTAGACAATGGCGGGGCAATCGGTGACGATAGAGATTGCAGGGATGCAGGAGAGATGTTCAACCCCAGCGCCTGTGAAGGCCGATATTCAGTTAGGTAAAGCTATGATACGTACTATGCTGCAAGGCAAGCTGCATCGCGTCAAAGTCACTCAGGCTGACTTGCACTATGAAGGGTCCTGCGCCATCGACCAGGATTTCCTGGAGGCCGCCGGCATTCTGGAATATGAAGCGATCGATATTTACAACGTGGATAACGGCCAGCGCTTCTCCACCTACGCCATCGCCGCCGAGCGCGGTTCGCGCATCATTTCGGTCAACGGCGCCGCCGCGCGCTGCGCCTGCGTGGGCGACAAGCTGATCATCTGCTCCTATGTGCAAATGACCGACGCCGACGCCCGCCAACACCACCCGAAAGTCGCCTATTTCGAAGGTGACAACAACCTGCAGCGCAAGGCGAAAGCCGTGCCGGTTCAGGTCGCCTGACGCTAAAACGGGCGCCTTACGCGCCCGTTCTTCCTTACTGCACCACCACCGTGCCCGGCTTGTTGGCTATCCGATCCGCCATGGTCTGGATCGAGTCGGTGCGCAGAATATATAGCCGCTTCAGCGTATAGGGGTTATCCCCCGGTTTCACCTTGCCCTGCACCGTGGTCACCGCCAGATGGAAACCGGCATCCTGCGCCGCCTGGATCGCCCGCTGGTTATAGCCGCCGAACGGGTACGACAGATACAGCACGTGCGGGTTGAACTGCGACAGCGCGCGGCGCGAACGCTCAAAATCGAACTCGATATTGTGCAGCGAACGGCTCAGCAAAATCGGCTGACGATTGCCGTCGGTGCGGTGCAGGAAGTGGGTGTGCGACTGCACGTCGAACACGTCCTGAATCTGCTTCAGCTCCGAGACGCTCATAAACTGCAGCGAGTCCGGGTTCCATTTCTGCGGGTGGCGTTTGATGCGCGAAGAGATGATGAACGCCGTCGCGCGGAAACCGTAATCCTTCAGCACCGGGTAAGCGTAGCGATAAACCGACTTCAGCCCGTCGTCGAAGGTCAGCACGATCGCCTTGCCCGGCAGGTTGATCTGGTTCTTCAGGTAGGCTTCCAGCTGATACAGCGAAATGGTGTCGTAACCCGCCTGCTTCAGGTAGGTCATCTGGTTGCTGAACGCCACGTCAGAGGTGGTGGTCGAGGTGTGGCGGAAGCGTTTGTTCTCTTCGTTTTTCAGCAGGTGGTGGTAAGTCAGCACTGGGATGCCGTTATCGATTTCGCAGTCCAACTCACTGACGAACCCCAGCCGATCGCCGATGTTGACCTCGTACCAGGTGTTGTTCAGCCGGTCCTTCAGCTTGCCGATGATCGGATAGCGCAGGTTGCCTTCCAGCGTGCCGAAGACCTCGCTGTCCTTGTCCGCCGCGGTGTAAACGTCGATCGTTTTTTGGGTGATCAGGTTCTGGTTGGTCAGCGGTTTGTTCAGCTCGCCCAGATCGTCTTGCACCTTGCGCGACTTCTTCAGCTCACGCACGTCGTCTTTATCGATAAAGCCGGTGCCGTGCCCGAATTTGAATTCGTAGTATTCCGCATCCGCCGGGAACACCTGGATCAGCTGCCCGCGCTTCACTTCCCCGACCGGGATCACATGCTCGCCCACCAACGCATAGACTTCGCTGTCGCGCTGCGCTTCCATGTATTCAGATTTAACCGCGCTGTCTTCCGACAGCAGATTCGCCAGGCTCACAGGGGAAACCAACGACATCAGAATGCCGAGTAACCCAGCCGCTAACTTGTATTGAGGCCGCATGATGATGTTCTGCTTACGAGTGCGTAATGACAAAAGTGAAGGAAATGTGGAGCGCCAGCATAGCACGATTTGAACAGCGGGGAACTAGCGGTTATCTGAGCAATTCTATTGATTTACGCGCCGCCTGCGCCAAATCAAGAAAAGCGCCCCCGCCGGGAAAGCGGGGGCACGATACGATCAGCTGCGCAGGCCGCGGCCGCGCTCGATCAGGTACCAGGACAGCAGGTAAAATACCGCGATAAACGCCACCAGCACCGCCATGGTGAACGCCAGCGGCACATCGTTGATGCCGAGGAAACCGTAGCGGAACCCGCTGATCATATAGACGATGGGGTTCAGCTTGGACACCGCCTGCCAGAATGGCGGCAGCAGCGACAGCGAGTAAAACACCCCGCCCAGGTAGGTCAGCGGCGTCAGGACGAAGGTCGGGATCAGGCTGATGTCGTCGAAGGTGGTGGCGAACACCGCGTTGATCAGCCCCGCCAGCGAGAACAGGATTGCCGTCAACAACAGCGTCAGCGCAATCACCCACCAGGCGTGTACCTGCAGCGGTACGAAGAACAGCGAGATGATGGTCACCAGCACGCCGACGCAGATGCCGCGCGCCACGCCGCCGCCGACATAGCCGGCGATCACCACGTGGGTCGGCACCGGCGCCACCAGCAGTTCTTCAATGTTGCGCTGGAACTTGGCGCTGAAGAACGACGAGGCGACGTTGGCGTAAGAGTTGGTGATCACCGCCATCATGATAAGGCCGGGCACGATGAACTGCATGTAGCTGAAGCCGTGCATATCGCCGATGCGCGAGCCGATCAGATTGCCGAAGATGATGAAATACAGCGTCATGGTGATCACCGGCGGCACCAGGGTCTGGATCCAGATGCGCGCGAAGCGGTTCACCTCTTTGGCCCAGATGCTCTGCAAGGCCACCCAATACAAACGCGTCATGCTTTTTCTCCATTGCCGTTAACCAGGGTGACAAACAACTCTTCCAGGCGGTTCGCCTTATTACGCATGCTCAGCACCTGCACGCCCTGTGCGCTCAGCTGGGCGAATAAGCCGTTCAGCCCCTGCTCACGCATCACCTCCACTTCCAGCGTGGAGGTATCCGTCAGGCGGCTGTGGTAACCGTCCAGCTTCGGCAGCGGGCTCTTCGCCGCCAGATCGAGGATAAAGGTTTCCGACTTCAGCTTGGCCAGCAGCCCCTTCATCGAGGTGTTTTCCACCAGCTCCCCGTTCTGGATGATACCGATGTTGCGGCACAGCATCTCCGCCTCTTCCAGATAGTGGGTGGTAAGGATAATGGTGGTGCCCTGGGCATTCAGCTCTTTCAGGAAGCCCCACATCGAACGGCGCAGCTCGATATCCACCCCGGCGGTCGGCTCATCGAGGATCAGCAGCTTCGGCTGATGCATCAACGCACGGGCGATCATCAGGCGGCGCTTCATGCCGCCGGACAGCATGCGGGCGCGCTCGTTGCGCTTGCCCCACAGATCCAGCTGGTTGAGGTATTTTTCGGCGCGCGCCATCGCTTCACGCCGCGTGACGCCGTAGTAACCCGCCTGGTTCACCACGATCTGCAACACGGTCTCGAACGGGTTGAAGTTGAACTCCTGCGGCACCAGGCCGAGCTGGCGCTTGGCGTTGACGATGTCTTTATCGATGTCGTAACCGAACACCCGCACGCTGCCGGCGGTTTTGTTCACCAGCGAGCTGATGATGCCGATGGTGGTGGATTTACCGGCGCCGTTTGGCCCCAAAAGGGCATAAAAGTCCCCCGCCTCGACGCTCAGGTCGATGCCGCGCAGCGCCTTGACGCCACCGGCGTAAGTCTTGGTCAGCTGCGCTAATTCCAGTGCATAATTCATATGTAAAATAGTACCTTATGACGATGAGTATGCCGCCGCGCCCCTGTCTGCGAGGCTTGAAACAATAACGATAATCCTAGCATCGGCGACGTTTCCACTGAGTCGAATCCGTGCGGAAAATGAGGTTGCACCACTGTTCCGATTTCCAAATTGTGACGCTTACCCTATATTACCCCAACGCAATCTGTTCGTTACGAGTCAATAACCTCCATGAAAGAAATCGAAGAGCTTATCGCCAACAACCATGCCTGGTCGGCCAATATCAGTCAGGAAGACCCGGAATTTTTTGAACGTTTAGCCCAGGCGCAAAAGCCCCGTTTCTTATGGATTGGTTGCTCTGACAGCCGCGTTCCCGCCGAACGCTTGACCGGCCTCGAGCCGGGTGAACTGTTCGTCCATCGCAACGTGGCGAACCTCGTTATCCATACCGATCTTAACTGCCTGTCGGTGGTGCAGTATGCGGTAGATGTGCTGGAAGTCGAACACATCATCATCTGCGGCCACCTGGGCTGCGGCGGCGTGCAGGCGGCGGTGGAAAACCCGGAGCTGGGGTTGATCGACAACTGGCTGCTGCACATTCGCGATCTGTGGTACAAGCACAGCTCGCTGCTGGGCGAACTGCCGCCG
Source organism: Serratia sp. A07 (assembly GCF_058725505.1). Lineage (NCBI taxonomy): Bacteria > Pseudomonadati > Pseudomonadota > Gammaproteobacteria > Enterobacterales > Yersiniaceae > Serratia > Serratia sp. A07. Next base: position 50,373 of record NZ_JBZXDO010000023.1, on the reverse strand, counting down.
GAGCAGCGTTTCGACATGCTGTGCAAGATCAACGTCATTGAGCAGGTGTACAACCTGGGCCACTCCACCATCATGCAGTCCGCCTGGAAGCGCGGCCAGAAGGTGATGATCCACGGTTGGGTATACGGCATTCAGGACGGCCGTCTGCGCGATATGGAAGTGCTGGCGACCAGCCGCGAGAGCCTGGAGATGGGCTACCGCAAAGCGATAGCCAAACTGAAGCAGGATAAAGGCATCTAACCCCGCCGCGGGCGCGGCAGGCCGCGCCCCACATCAATTACTCGTCCAGCAGCACCACTTTGCCGACGTACGGCAGGTGACGGTAGCGCTGAGCGTAGTCGATGCCATACCCCACCACGAACTCATCCGGGATCGAGAAGCCGACATATTCGACCGGCACCTGCACTTCACGGCGCTCAGGCTTGTCCAGCAAGGTGCAAATCGCCAGCGATTTCGGCCCGCGCAGCGCCAAAATCTCGCGCACTTTGTTCAGCGTGTTGCCGGAATCGATGATGTCTTCCACGATCAGTACGTCTTTGCCGCGAATGTCTTCGTCCAGATCCTTGAGGATCTTCACGTCGCGGGTGGTGGACATGCCGCTGCCGTAGCTGGAGGCAGTCATAAAGTCGACTTCGTGCGGCACGTCGATCGCGCGGCAGAGATCGGCCATGAACATGAAGGAGCCGCGCAGCAGCCCAACCAACACCATGTCGCTGCCGCTGTCGCGGTAATGTTCGGTGATCTGGCGGCCAAGTTCGGCGATACGGGTCTTAACTTCCTGCTCGGAAATCATTACGTCTACAGTGTGTTTCATAGTATTCAGGTCAGTTGCCGGAAGAAAGGCGCAGAGTTTAGCATAGGCCGTTACGACTTGCCTCTCTCCCGGACAGGGGAGTTTTCTTTATTAAGGGTATTCCTGACGAGCGTGCAGGACACTCACTATTTCAATATGTGCAGCCAGCACGCGGTAAACCACAATGTAATTAGGATGAACAACCATTTCACGAGTCCCGTTCACCCTGCCTGGCCTGAATAGATAAGGATGTTCCGCTAACGGGATAACCGACTCTTCAATGCGTTGCAACAAAGCCTCTGCGGCAAGTGGATTTCGCTCAGCGATAAAAGCCAGCAGCGTATATAAACCCGTTTTTGCTTCGTCAGTCCATTTGACGGTTAACATAAGGGTCAGGCCGATTTTCTTTTGGCTTTCGCCTGCTCGATAATGTGACGAGCGCCGGCCATGACTTCGTCATGGGGAATACGGGGGGAGTCGCTATTGATGGAAGATTCCACGGTGCTTCTGAACCAACGATCGTAGCTATCAGCCTGCTCTTGAGTCTCAAACTCAGAAACGATGGGATCCAATTTTGTCGGCATGACGCACTCCTCAACAGCTGATATTTTAATCAGTATAACGGCTTCCTTTCATTGAACCAAGCGGTGGCGACGCGAGCGCGCCACCACCGGAGCACCGGGCCGCCATCAATCGGCGACGGTGAAGCCCATCATCATGCCGGTATCTTCATGTTCCAACAGGTGGCAGTGGGCCATGTACGCATGTTCGCTGCTGGCCGGATGGTCAAAACGCACCAGCACTTCACTGCGCCATCCTTCGACGCGCACCGTGTCCTTCCAGCCGCTGCGATGCGCCGCCGGCGGTTTGCCGTTTTCCGACAAGATGCGGAACTGGGTGCCGTGAATGTGGAACGGGTGCAACATCATGTCGCCCTCGCCGGAAATGGTCCACTTTTCATACTGGCCCCGTTTGGCGGCGAACATCGGCTTGGTCATATCGAAGGCCTTGCCGTTGATCATGTTGCCGTGGCTGAAATCGAACGGTTTGGCTTTGCCCTGCGCGCCACCGTGATCCATCCCGGCCATATTGCCATGATCCATGCCCTTCATGTTGCCCATGTTGCCATGGTCCATGCCCTGCATGCCGCCCTTCTCCATGCCTTTCATGTTGCCATGGTCCATGCTCTGCATGCCGCCCTTCTCCATGCCTTTCATATCTGCGCCGCCCGTCGCGCCATGATTCATGCTCATGCCGGCCATCGCCTGGTGACCATAGCGGTCCATCAGCGCCTGCATACCGAGCATATCCAGCTGCGGATCCATCATCAGCTGCAGCCAACGCTCCTGGATGCCGGTGGTGGCAGGCAACGTCGGCAGCTTCACCAGGCTGTCCGGCATGGTTTTGATGCCCTGCGCCAGCGACGGCTGAATGCGCAACACCGGCAGCGCTTGATCGAACGGCGCCAGCGTCATGCCCATCTGCTTCACCGGCAGCGTCACGATATCGAACGCTTTCCCATCCGAGGCATCGACCAGCACTTCAAAGCGTTCGCCCATCAGCATCGGCAGCTCGGTCAGTTTCACCGGCTCCGCCAGGAAACCGCCGTCGCTGGCGATGACATACAGCGGGCGGTTGTCACTGGCCGCCAGATTCAGCGAGCGGGCGTTGCAGCCGTTGAGGAAACGCAGGCGCAGCCAACCGCGCGGCGCCAAATGTTGTGGATACTGCGCGCCGTTGGTGAACATGCGGTCGCCAAACCAGCCCACCGCCGCACTCATCACGTCCAGGCGGTATTCGATCTGCGCGTCTTTGCCCAGCCGCTTATCCTGCAGGATCACCGGAATATCATCCTGTCCCCAGGTTTTCGGCAGCGGCAGTTTGGCGCTCTCTTCGTCTTCCAGCAGCACCAGCCCCGCCAGCCCCATCATGACCTGGCTGCCGGTTTTACCGTGCGTATGCGGGTGGAACCAGCAGGTGGCCGCCGGTTGATCGACGGTGAAATTCACCGTGCGCGTCGCGCCGGGATGAATCAATGCCTGCGGGCCGCCATCGACGTCGCCGGGAATCTCCAGGCCGTGCCAGTGGACGGTGCTGGCCTCCGCCAGGCTGTTTTTGATATCAACCGTTACCGGCTGGCCACGCTGCAGCTTCACCGCCGGCCCGAGCAGCGCGCCGTTGAATCCCCAGGTTTTGGTGGCGGCGCCGGGCAACCAGCGGGTTTCCCCCGCCTGCAGCGCCAGCGCAATCTTTCCCTGCGCGTCCGGCGTCAACAGCGGCGGTACCGGCAGGGCCGGCCGATCGGCCGCCCAGGCGGCCCGGCTCCATAACGGCAATGCGCTCGCGGCGCCCAGCGCGGCGGTTAATTTAATAAAATCACGGCGTAACATCGCTGACTCCCTTTTCTCAGTGACATAACTCAATGCCGCCAGCCTAAACCTTCCCCCTGGCGGAAGGTCAAGCCTTTCCTGGCGGTATTTTAAGCTATGCCTCACAATCAAGAGAGCGCCATTGACGAACGCGAGGCCGCGCCCAGCGGCAATAAAATTTGGTGCCTTTACAGGCAAGTGTGGTAACGTCTGCAAACGACAAACAGGCCTATTTCATGATGAAAAAAACAACGTTATCGATGCTGTTGCTGGCGATGCTGGGCTTCTCCAACGCCAGTCTGGCGCTGAATGAATCCGAGGCGGAAGATCTGGCCGATCTGACGGCGGTATTTATTTATTTGAAAAATGATTGCGGCTACAACGATTTGCCAAATGCGCAAATCAAACGCGCCATCGTCTATTTCGCGCAACAAAACCGCTGGGATTTGAGCAATTACAACAGCTTCAATATGAAAGCGCTGGGCGAAGACAGCTACCGCGATCTCAGCGGCATCGCCATTCCAACGCCTAAAAAATGCAAATCGCTGGCGCGCGACTCTTTGAGCCTGCTGGCCTACGCCAACTAATTTCCCCTCTTCTCCCGCCCGCCTAACGCGCTCTCTGTCTGAAATTCAACCGTGCATCGCCAGGCAGAGTTAGCTATGATGTTGCGCCGATTTTTCATGGCTGTTATTACGGAGTTTCCCGCACATGACCCAGAAAGAAATTTGGTACGAAACGCTGCATACGGGCTTCGGCCAGTACTTCTCGGTAGAGAAGGTGCTGTACCGCGAGAAGACCGATCATCAGGATCTGGTGATCTTCGAGAACCCAGTGCTGGGGCGCGTAATGGCGCTCGACGGCGTGGTGCAAACCACCGAGCGTGACGAGTTCATCTATCACGAAATGCTGACCCACGTGCCGCTGCTGGCGCACGGCGCGGCGAAGAAAGTGCTGATCATCGGCGGCGGCGACGGCGGCATGCTGCGCGAAGTCAGCCGGCACCCTGGCGTGGAGCAGATCACCATGGTCGAAATCGACGCCGGCGTCGTCGAGTTCTGTCGCCAATACCTGCCCAACCACAGCGCCGGCGCCTATGACGATCCGCGCTTCAAGCTGGTGATCGACGACGGCGTCAACTTCGTGAACCAAACCGACGAAACCTTCGATGTGATCATCTCCGACTGCACCGATCCGATCGGCCCCGGCGAAAGCCTGTTCACCTCGGCGTTTTATGAAGGCTGCGCCCGCTGCCTGAATGAGGGCGGCATTTTCGTCGCGCAAAACGGCGTCTGTTTCCTGCAGCAGGACGAAGCGGTCAACAGCCACGCCAAACTGAGCGGCTACTTTAGCGACGTCAGCTTCTACCAGGCAGCGATCCCGACCTATTACGGCGGCATCATGACCTTTGCCTGGTCAAGCCAGAACCCGGCGCTGCGCAAGATCGATCTGCCTACTCTGCAACAGCGCTTTAACCAAAGCGGCCTACACTGCCGTTATTACAACCCGGCAATTCACGTCGGCAGCTTTGCCCTGCCGCAATATTTGCTCAATGCCCTGAACGTAACACGTTAAGCGAGAAGATAAAGGAGGTGGCCCAAATTGCATAAGCTAAAACTGCACGGCTTCAACAACCTGACCAAGAGCCTGAGTTTTTGTATTTACGATATTTGTTACGCCAAGACCGCGGACGATCGCGACGGCTATATCGCCTACATTGACGAACAATATAATGCCAACCGGCTGACCGAGATCCTGAGCGAGACCTGCTCAATCATCGGCGCCAATATTCTGAACATCGCACGTCAGGACTACGAGCCGCAGGGCGCCAGCGTCACCATCCTGGTCAGCGAAGAGCCGATCGATCCGAAAGACGTCGATACGTCGGAACACCCCGGCCCGCTGCCGAACACGGTCGTCGCGCACCTGGACAAGAGCCACATCTGCGTACACACCTACCCGGAAAGCCATCCGGAAGGCGGGCTATGCACCTTTCGCGCCGATATTGAAGTCTCGACCTGCGGCGTCATTTCGCCCCTCAAGGCGCTGAACTACTTAATTCACCAGCTGGAATCCGACATCGTCACCATGGACTACCGCGTGCGCGGTTTCACCCGCGACGTGAACGGCGTGAAACATTACATCGATCATGAGATCAATTCGATCCAGAACTTTATGTCGGAAGACATCAAGGCGCTGTACCACATGATGGACGTGAACGTTTACCAGGAAAATATCTTCCATACCAAGATGTTGCTGAAGGATTTCGATCTGAAGCATTACCTGTTCAATGCGGCACCGGAAGCGCTGAGCGCCGTCGAACGCAAACAGATCACCGATCTGTTATGGAAAGAGATGCAGGAAATCTATTACGGCCGCAATATCCCGCCTCTGTGATGGAAAGGGCGCGGCACGCCGCGCCCTGATGCTTAGTATTTCAGCATGAAAGAACGATAGGCCTTCAACACCAGCAGAAAATCCTCAACGCCGCAGAATGAGAGGCTTTCTTCGTCGTAGTAGTTCATCCCCTCTTCCATTTCATCGCCTTCGAACTCCAGCTGATTGGCGCGGATCATCACTTCTTCACCATCCATCAACAGCGTATATTCATGGCCTTCCAGCTGCCATTGACGCTCGCTGCCTTTGACCTCGGCCGCACCGGCTTCTATGCGGTCCAGCAGGTTGAAATCGCCTTTGACTTCTTCGTTGATCCAGTGGCCAATCGCTTCATGCCCCATCGAAAATCTGACGATCACCTGACCGGTAACGTCACGCAGAAATTCGTAATCCATAGCATGCCCTCCTGAGCCCTTTTTCTTAGTGTAAACATAAATTGATTGCTAACTCAGTGAGCGCTCGCAAAGTTGGCAACTCGGCAAAATAAAACCTTGGCGGCGCGCAATATAGCGGCTTGCGGCGGCGATGGGAAGACGCCGGCCGCGATCCCTCAAGGAAAGCGAAGCGGTGCCTCATCGCCGCGCGGCGCATGCCCGCCATGCGAAAAGTCGGCCGACAATCCGCCGATCGCCGGTTATTTATTTGAATCATGTAGATACCGTGGAGATGTATGTCACGATTTTATCGGGATTATGATTTCCCTTTAAAATAAATAAGTTACTGATTCCTGGCGCGACGCGACTTTATTGACATCCCCTCAATATCGATTAGCTTTTAAATAAGGAGCTCTAATTATGTTCACCAGCGGCCAGAGGTGTTCTCACCTCATTCATACCTATCACCACGATCAGGATGTGTGCCATGAAATACATAACCTCCATTATCGCACTGAGCATGATGTTCTCTGCATCGGCGTTCGCCGCCAAACAAATCACCCTTGAAGAATCCGCCAACTACACCAAACTCGGCGATCTCTCCATTCAGCAGACCGGCGTGCCTACCGTCGGCCATAAATATATTTCCTCAGAGGTTGATAAGAAATGTAATGAACTCAGCGGGCTGGATGGGAAGGACTGCTTCTATCGCATCATCTCCGCCACCGGGCAAGAGAGCGATCACAAAGATATCCACGTGGAAATATTCAAAAAATAGCGGGCAGGCTTTGAACGTAAAATAAAAAAACGGGGCCCTGGAAAGGGCCCCGCTGCTTGGGATTGACGCTGAATTAAACCGCGGTCTGGAAGATCACGCCGTCGGCTTTTTCGGTGTACTGCCCCAGTTGGTCAAAGTTCAGATAGCGATAGGTATCCGCCGCCGTCTTGTCGACCTGCGCCATATAGGTCTGGTACTCGTCCGGCGTCGGCAGGCGGCCCAGCAGGGACGCAACCGCAGCCAGTTCGGCAGACGCCAGATAGACGTTGGCACCGGTGCCCAGACGGTTCGGGAAGTTACGGGTCGAGGTGGAGACCACCGTCGCACCGTCCGCCACGCGCGCCTGGTTGCCCATGCACAGCGAGCAGCCCGGGATCTCGATACGTGCACCGCTCTTGCCGAAGACGCTGTAGTAGCCTTCTTCGGTCAGCTGAGCCGCGTCCATCTTGGTTGGCGGCGCCACCCACAGACGGGTTGGCAGCTGGCCCTTGTGCTGATCCAGCAGCTTGCCGGCCGCGCGGAAGTGGCCGATGTTGGTCATGCAAGAACCGATGAACACTTCATCGATTTTGCTGTTGGCCACGTCAGACAGCAGGCGCGCATCGTCAGGATCGTTCGGCGCGCACAGGATCGGCTCTTTGATCTCATTCAGATCGATGTCGATCACCGCCGCGTATTCCGCATCCGCATCGCCTTCCAGCAGCTGCGGATCCGCCAGCCATTTTTCCATGCCCTGAATACGGCGTTCCAGCGTACGGCGATCGCCGTAGCCTTCGGAGATCATCCACTTCAGCAACACGATGTTGGAGTTCAGGTACTCTTCGATCGGCGCCTTGTCCAGCTTGATGGTACAACCGGCGGCGGAACGTTCGGCGGACGCATCGGTCAGCTCAAACGCCTGCTCGACCTTCAGATCCGGCAGGCCTTCGATCTCCAGAATACGGCCGGAGAAGATGTTTTTCTTGCCCTTCTTCTCGACGGTCAGCAAGCCTTGCTGGATCGCGTAGTAAGGGATGGCGTGCACCAGATCGCGCAGGGTGATGCCCGGCTGCATTTTGCCTTTGAAGCGCACCAGCACCGACTCAGGCATATCCAGCGGCATCACGCCGGTCGCGGCGGCAAACGCCACCAGGCCGGAACCGGCCGGGAAGGAGATGCCGATCGGGAAGCGGGTGTGGGAATCGCCTCCGGTGCCGACGGTGTCAGGCAGCAGCATGCGGTTCAGCCAGGAGTGGATCACGCCGTCGCCCGGACGCAGCGAGACGCCGCCGCGGTTCATGATGAAGTCAGGCAGCGTGTGGTGCGTGGTCACGTCGACCGGTTTCGGGTACGCGGCGGTGTGGCAGAACGACTGCATGACCAGATCGGCGGAGAAGCCGAGGCAGGCCAGGTCTTTCAGCTCATCGCGGGTCATCGGGCCGGTGGTGTCCTGAGAACCGACGGAGGTCATCTTCGGTTCACAGTACTCGCCAGGGCGAATGCCGGCGACGCCGCAGGCGCGGCCGACCATTTTCTGCGCCAGCGAGAAGCCTTTGCTGCTGGCGGCAACCGGCTTGGCGATACGGAACACCTCGCTGTGCGGCAGACCCAGCGCTTCGCGCGCCTTGGTGGTCAGGCCGCGGCCGATGATCAGCGGGATACGGCCGCCGGCGCGCACTTCATCCAGCAGCACGTCGGTTTTCAGCTCGAAGTTGGCGATCAGCGCGCCGGTTTCGTGGTTGCGCACTTCACCTTTGTACGGGTAAACGTCGATCACGTCGCCCATGTTCAGCTCGGACACGTCCACTTCGATTGGCAAGGCGCCGGCATCTTCCATGGTGTTGAAGAAGATAGGCGCAATCTTGCCGCCCAGCACCACGCCGCCGCCGCGCTTGTTCGGCACGTGCGGGATGTCGTCGCCCATGAACCACAGCACGGAGTTGGTAGCGGATTTACGGGAAGAACCGGTGCCGACCACGTCGCCGACGTAGGCCAGCGGGAAGCCTTTCTTGTTCAGCAGCTCGATCTGTTTGATCGGGCCGACGCTGCCCGGCTGATCCGGCACGATGCCTTCACGTTCGTTTTTCAGCATCGCCAGCGCGTGCAGCGGGATGTCCGGGCGCGACCAGGCGTCCGGCGCCGGGGAAAGGTCGTCGGTGTTGGTTTCGCCGGTGACTTTGAACACGGTGACGGTGATCTTTTCCGCCAGCTCAGGGCGCGACAGGTACCATTCGGCGTCGGCCCAGGACTGCATGATCTGCTTGGCGTGTGGGTTACCGGCCTTGGCCTTCTCTTCCACGTCGTAGAAGTTGTCGAACATCAGCAGCGTGTGGGACAGCGCTTTCGCGGCGATAGGCGCCAGCGTTTCGTTGTCCAGCGCTTCGATCAGCGGGTGAATGTTATAGCCGCCCTGCATGGTGCCTAACAGTTCAATGGCTTTCTCGGGGGTAACCAGGGGGGATGTCGCTTCGCCTTTGGCGATGGCCGCCAGGAAACCTGCTTTGACGTAGGCGGCTTCGTCGACGCCCGGTGGAACACGGTTAATCAGCAGGTCTAACAGGAATTCTTCTTCGCCTTTTGGCGGATTCTTCAGTAGTTCGACCAGCGCGGCCATTTGGGTGGCGTCTAGCGGCTTAGGGGCGATGCCCTCAGCAGCACGCTCGGCTACGTGCTTACGGTATTCTTCTAGCACGACGTTCTCCTCGCTCTCATTGTCATTTATTGTGCCTGGCGTATATGCAAACCGGGTTTATACCCTTGGGGTTTCACTCTGTGGCTAGGCGATCGGCCCGTAAAGGCCCCGAAACGGTGATTGGGGCAAACAAGCACGGTCAAACAGCGTTACAGCATGAAAGACTGATGGGTAGAGCGCACGGCGATATAGATGCCATCTATCCTGACGGGGCACTGCTGTCGATGTCCTGGACTGTAAGGTACAGTGCCCGGTTCCGCTCAGCCAGCATATCAGGATTTGAAACGGTTGTTAATTCGTTCACATAAAAGCAACATTAAATCTTTGCTGAATCGTTGAGCGCAGCGTAATCGGCTGCCGGACTAGCAGGGCATTATATCCATATAATTAGAGTGGATATAAGCAGGGGGATCGGAATTTGGCGCAGCGGCCACAAAAATACCACTTTCTGAGTTTGAGCAAAAAAAAACGGCCCCTTTTCAGGAGCCGCTTGTTAACCGGTCAAGCCAGCAGAATTACTTCTTCTTGGCTTTCGGGTTAGGCAGGTCGGTGATGCTGCCTTCGTAGATTTCCGCCGCCAGGCCCACGGATTCGTGCAGGGTCGGGTGAGCGTGGATGGTCAGCGCGATGTCTTCCGCGTCGCAGCCCATCTCGATAGCCAGACCGATTTCACCCAGCAGCTCGCCGCCGTTGGTGCCGACAATCGCGCCACCGATGATGCGATGAGTTTCTTTGTCGAAGATCAGTTTGGTCATGCCGTCTGCACAGTCGGAAGCGATCGCACGGCCGGAAGCCGCCCACGGGAAGGTGGAGGTTTCGTAGCTGATGCCTTTCTCTTTCGCTTCTTTCTCGGTCAGACCCACCCATGCCACTTCCGGCTCGGTGTAAGCGATGGATGGGATCACTTTCGGATCGAAGTAGTGCTTCATGCCGGCGATAACTTCCGCGGCAACGTGGCCTTCGTGCACGCCTTTGTGCGCCAGCATCGGCTGACCGACGATGTCGCCGATAGCGAAGATGTGCGGCACGTTGGTGCGCAGCTGTTTGTCGACGTTGATGAAGCCACGCTCGTCAACTTCAACACCGGCTTTGCCGGCATCCAGCAGTTTGCCGTTCGGCACGCGGCCGATCGCCACCAGCACCGCGTCGTAACGCTGTGGTTCTGCCGGCGCTTTTTTACCTTCCATCGTGACGTAGATGCCGTCTTCTTTGGCTTCTACCGCGGTCACTTTGGTTTCCAGCATCAGGTTGAACTGCTTGCTGATACGTTTGGTGAAGACTTTCACCACGTCTTTATCTGCCGCCGGGATAACCTGATCGAACATCTCAACGACGTCGATCTGTGAACCCAACGCATGGTATACGGTGCCCATTTCCAGGCCGATGATGCCGCCGCCCATAACCAGCAGACGCTCTGGGACGGTTTTCAGTTCCAGCGCATCGGTAGAATCCCACACGCGTGGATCTTCATGAGGAATGAATGGCAGTTGGATCGGACGAGAACCTGCAGCGATGATGGCGTTGTCGAAGTTGATGGTGGTTGGGCCGTTTTCGCCTTCCACAACCAGGGTGTTAGCGCCGGTGAACTTGCCCAGGCCGTTGACCACTTTCACTTTACGGCCTTTCGCCATGCCAGCCAGACCGCCGGTCAGCTGAGTGATGACTTTTTCTTTCCAGACGCGCACTTTGTCGATGTCGGTTTTCGGCTCGCCGAAAACGATGCCGTGTTCGGCCAACGCTTTGGCTTCTTCGATCACTTTGGCAACGTGCAGCAGTGCTTTGGAAGGGATACATCCCACGTTCAGGCAAACCCCGCCCAGAGTGGAATAACGTTCAACCAGAACGGTTTCAAGACCTAAGTCAGCGCAACGAAAGGCTGCAGAGTAACCTGCCGGGCCCGCCCCAAGTACCACGACCTGAGTTTTAATTTCAGTACTCATCATGACCTCTTAATTGATTGTCCGGCGGGTCAGACGTCATTTTTATTGCTAATCGATCTCATAACGCCCTTCATCCACCGGGACGCTTACACCGCGAGCAGTTTACAGAATTGTTAATAATCTGCAAAGCGTGTTCGAGTGACCCGTGTCTCAACAATTTTGTCGAGTTGTGCAAAATCCGACAAAACTGCTACAGAATCGTCAGGGGCGCAGCATGCTGCGCCCCTTTTGCATTACATCACCAGACGGCGAATGTCGGACAACATGTTGTTGATGATGGTGATGAAGCGCGCACCATCGGCACCGTCGATAACGCGGTGGTCGAAGGACAGCGACATCGGCATCATCAGGCGCGGCATGAACTCTTTACCGTTCCAGACCGGCTCCATCGCAGACTTGGAGACGCCCAGGATAGCCACTTCCGGCGCGTTGACGATCGGCGCGAAGTGGGTCGTCCCGATGCCGCCCAGGCTGGAGATGGTGAAGCAGCCGCCCTGCATCTCGCCCGCGGTCAGCTTGCCGTCGCGCGCTTTCTTGGAGATGGCCATCAGTTCGCGAGACAGCTCGGTGATGCTCTTCTTGTTCACGTCCTTGAACACCGGAACCACCAGGCCGTTCGGGGTATCTACCGCCACGCCGATGTTGATGTATTTCTTCAGCGTCAGCTTCTGACCGTCTTCGGACAGCGAGCTGTTGAAGCGCGGCATCTGCTCCAGAGCGGCAGCAACGGCTTTCATGATGAACACGACAGGCGTGAACTTCACGTCCAGCTTGCGCTTGGCCGCTTCTTCGTTCTGCTGTTTGCGAAACGCTTCCAGATCGGTGATGTCGGTTTTGTCGAAGTGAGTCACATGCGGGATCATCACCCAGTTGCGGCTCAGGTTCGCGCCAGAGATCTTCTGGATGCGGCCCATTTCGACTTCTTCGATCTCGCCGAACTTGCTGAAGTCCACTTTCGGCCATGGCAGCATGCCTGGCAGACCGCCGCCGGCAGCAGCCGGAGCCGCTTCAGCGCGTTTCACTGCGTCTTTCACGTAAGTCTGAACGTCTTCGCGCAGGATACGGCCTTTACGACCGGTGCCCTTCACTTTCGCCAGGTTAACGCCGAATTCACGCGCCAGACGACGAATGACCGGGGTCGCGTGCACGTATGCCGCGTTCTCGGCGAACTCGCCTTTGTCGTCAGCTTTCGCAGCCGGAGCGGCGGCTTTAGCGGCGGCCGGAGCCGGCGCAGCTTCCGCTTTAGCGGCTGGAGCGGCGGCAGCGGCAGGCGCAGCGCCTTCCACTTCGAACACCATGATCAGGGAGCCGGTTTTCACTTTGTCGCCGGTCGCGATCTTGATCTCTTTCACGGTACCCGCGAACGGTGCAGGCACTTCCATAGAGGCCTTGTCGCCTTCCACGGTGATCAGAGACTGCTCGGCGGCAACCTTGTCGCCCACCTTAACCATCACTTCGGTCACTTCGACTTCGTCACCGCCGATATCCGGCACGGCGACGTCTTTGGCCGCAGAGGCCGCAGGTGCTGCAGCGGCGGCAGGGGCTTGCGCCGCAGCCGGGGCCGCAGCGGAAACGGCGCCGGCCACTTCGAACACCATGATCAGGGAACCGGTTTTCACTTTGTCGCCGGTCGCGATCTTGATCTCTTTCACGGTGCCCGCGAACGGCGCAGGGACTTCCATGGAAGCCTTGTCGCCTTCAACGGTGATCAGGGACTGCTCGGCTTCCACCTTGTCGCCCACTTTCACCAGGATCTCGGTCACTTCGACTTCGTCAGCGCCGATGTCCGGCACGGCAACGTCTTTGGCCGCAGCGGCGGCCGGGGCAGCTGCTGCTGCCGCCGGTTTTTCTTCCGCTTTCGCCGCCGGTGCAGCTTCCGCTGCGCCTGCCGCTTCGAAGATCATGATCAGTTTGCCGGTTTCGGTTTTATCGCCGACCGCCACTTTGATCTCTTTCACCACGCCCGCCTGCGGGGAGGGCACTTCCATGGAAGCCTTGTCGCCTTCCACGGTGATCAGCGATTGTTCCGCTTCAACTTTATCGCCGACCTTCACCAGAATCTCGGTGATTTCGACTTCATCTGCACCGATGTCCGGTACGTTGATTTCGATAGACATTATTCAGTACCTCTTAGGCCAGACGCGGGTTAACTTTTTCCGGGTTGATGTCGAATTTCTTGATTGCATCGGCAACCACAGAAGCTTCGATCTCACCGCGTTTAGCCAGTTCACCCAGAGCAGCAACCACCACGTAGGATGCATCGACTTCGAAGTGGTGACGCAGGTTTTCGCGGCTGTCCGAACGACCGAAGCCGTCGGTGCCCAGTACGCGATAATCGCTGGCCGGCACATAAGTACGAACCTGTTCGGCGAACAGTTTCATGTAGTCGGTAGAAGCTACCGCCGGCGCGTCGCTCATCACCTGAGCGATGTAAGGCACGCGTGGCGTTTCGGTTGGGTGCAGCATGTTCCAGCGCTCGCAGTCCTGGCCGTCGCGCGCCAGTTCGGTGAACGAGGTCACGCTGTAGGTGTCGGAACCCACGCCGTAGTCCTTCGCCAGGATCTGCGCAGCTTCGCGCACGTGGCGCAGGATGGCACCGGAGCCCAGCAGCTGTACCTTGCCTTTGCTGCCTTCCAGCGTTTCCAGCTTGTAGATACCCTTGCGGATACCTTCTTCCGCACCCTGCGGCATCGCAGGCATGTGGTAGTTTTCGTTCAGCGTGGTCAGGTAGTAGTACACGTTTTCCGGGTTGTCGCCATACATGCGCACCAGACCGTCGTGCATGATCACCGCCACTTCGTACGCGTAAGCCGGATCGTAAGAGATGCAGTTAGGGATGGTCAGAGACTGAATGTGGCTGTGGCCATCTTCGTGCTGCAGACCTTCGCCGTTCAGGGTAGTACGGCCCGAAGTGCCGCCGATCAGGAAGCCGCGCGCCTGTTGGTCGCCCGCTGCCCAGCACAGGTCGCCGATACGTTGGAAACCGAACATCGAGTAGTAGATGTAGAACGGAATCATCGGCAGATCGTTGGTGCTGTAGGAAGTCGCTGCGGCCAGCCAGGAAGAGGCTGCACCCAGTTCGTTGATGCCTTCCTGCAGGATTTGGCCTTTCTCGTCTTCTTTGTAGTAAGCCACCTGCTCACGGTCCTGCGGAGTGTACTGCTGGCCGTTCGGGCTGTAGATACCGATCTGACGGAACAGACCTTCCATACCGAAGGTACGCGCTTCGTCGGCGATGATTGGCACCAGGCGATCTTTGATCGACTTGTTCTTCAGCATCACGTTCAGGGCACGCACGAAGGCGATAGTGGTGGAGATCTCTTTGTTCTGCTCTTCCAGCAGCGAGCTGAAATCTTCCAGCGCCGGCATTTCCAGCTTCTGGGTGAACTCCGGCAGACGCGTCGGCACGTAGCCTTTCAGCGCCTGGCGACGTTCGTGCAGGTATTTGTACTCTTCGGAATCTTTCTCGAAGGTGATGTACGGCAGTTTTTCGATGTCAGCATCGGCAACTGGCACGTTGAAACGATCGCGGAAGTGGTGAACCCCTTCCATGTTCATTTTCTTCACCTGGTGAGCGATGTTTTTACCTTCCGCGGTTTCACCCATGCCGTAACCTTTGATGGTGTGGGCCAGGATAACGGTCGGTTTGCCTTTGGTGTCCTGCGCTTTTTTCAGTGCAGCGAAGATTTTCTTCGGATCGTGACCACCACGGTTCAGCGCCCAGATTTCGTCGTCGGTCATGTCTTTGACCAGCGCCGCGGTTTCTGGGTAACGGCCGAAGAAGTGCTCGCGCACGTAAGCGCCGTCTTTGGATTTGAAGGTCTGGTAGTCGCCGTCCAGGGTCTCGTTCATCAGCTGAACCAGTTTACCGCTGGTGTCTTTACGCAGCAGTTCGTCCCAACGGCCGCCCCAGATCACTTTCAGCACCTGCCAGCCTGCGCCGGAGAAGATGCCTTCCAGTTCGTTGATGATCTTGCCGTTGCCGGTGACCGGGCCGTCCAGGCGCTGCAGGTTGCAGTTGATGACGAACACCAGGTTGTCCAGCTTCTCTCGGGTCGCGATGGTGATGGCGCCTTTGGATTCCGGCTCATCCATCTCGCCGTCGCCCAGGAAGGCGTAAACGGTCTGCTCAGAGGTGTCTTTCAGGCCGCGATGTTCCAGGTATTTCAGGAACTTCGCCTGATAGATGGCGCTGATTGGGCCCAGGCCCATGGAAACGGTCGGGAACTGCCAGAATTCCGGCATCAGCTTAGGATGCGGGTAAGAGGACAGGCCATTGCCGTGCACTTCCTGACGGAAGTTGTTCATTTGTTCTTCGGTCAGGCGGCCTTCAAGGAAGGCACGCGCGTAAACGCCCGGAGAGATGTGGCCCTGGAAGTACACCAGGTCGCCGCCGTCTTTCTCGTTGCGTGCGCGGAAGAAGTGGTTAAAGCAGACTTCATAGAAGGTCGCGGAAGACTGGAAGGAAGCCATGTGGCCGCCCAGCTCCAGGTCTTTTTTGGATGCGCGCAGAACGGTCATGATCGCGTTCCAACGGATCGCTGAGCGAATGCGGCGTTCCAGATCCAGGTTGCCTGGGTAGGCCGGTTCGTCTTCTACCGCGATGGTGTTGACGTAGTTGTGCGCTGCAGCACCGGCCGCAACGTTAACGCCGCCTTTGCGGGCTTCTCCCAATACCTGATCAATCAGAAACTGAGCTCGCTCAACACCCTCTTCACGGATGACCGATTCGATCGCCTGCAGCCAGTCGCGGGTTTCGATCGGATCCACGTCATTGTTTAAACGTTCTGACATGGTGGTATTCCTTATCTGTCTAATGGTTTGTTTGGAGCCTGTCTTCCAGTGCTCTGTGCAAAAACACACGAAGACAGGCCCATCAGTTTAGTTGCCGCTTAAGTACTTAACTAAGTACCTCGAACTTAACCCCCGCAGGCTGGTGTACCCTGAAGAGGACAGCTCTTAATCCTTGCGTTGCTGGAGACGCCGTAGCGATCTCTCGCGCCGAGTATGCTCCCGGCTGAGATCCAGCAAGATTTCCTCGATAAACGCCAAGTGGCGATGCGAGGCTTCACGGGCCTTTTCCGGCTCGCGTGCCACAATCGCCTCAAAAATTCCGGCGCGGTGGCTGCTCACTTTTGCCAACATCTCACGGCGCGAGTAGAGCAATTCAAAGTTCTGACGCACGTTCTGTTCCAGCATCGGCCCCATGCAGCGTAGCAGGTGAAGTAACACAACGTTGTGGGCAGCTTCGGTCACGGCGATTTGATACTGCATGACCGCATCGGCTTCGGCGTCGAGATCGCCGCTGTCTTGAGCCTGTTGAATCACGATATGGCAGTCGCGGATGCGCGCCAGATCTTCATCGGTGCCGCGCAGCGCCGCGTAATAGGCGGCAATGCCTTCCAGCGCGTGACGGGTTTCCAGCAGATCGAACTGTGATTCGGGATGGTCGGCCAGCAGCTCGGCCAGCGGATCGCTGAAGCTCTGCCACAGATTAGTTTGCACGAAGGTGCCGCCGCCCTGACGGCGCAGGAGCAGCCCTTTCGCTTCCAGGCGCTGAATGGCCTCTCTCAGAGAAGGACGGGAGACATCAAATTGTTTCGCCAGCTCGCGCTCCGGAGGCAGTTTTTCGCCTGGGCGCAGTGTCCCCTCGAGGATCAGGTATTCGAGCTGTTGCTCGATAACATCTGACAACTTGGGTTGGCGGATTTTGCTGTAGGCCATGAGTGAATTCTTCTCTGCGAATGGCGCGGAGTCAATTGGTAATACCAATTTCAAAAACGTGACGGTAAAGTAACAAAGTATTCACCTCCTGTCCATACGGGCCTTGATCGAAATCAGGTTACCCGCACATTTTAACACCCCGCTGAAAACCCCGCTGCAAACCGGTAACGCCGTGATGGTATTACCATTTACGCGCCGGGTTGGGGATTTAACTTTTACCAAACCTTACGCAAGGCAGAGTGCAAACTTTTTGCCCGAGTTTTATTGCATGGTTATGACGCTTTAATGAATGGCTATTTGGCGAGCAGCGCAACGGGGATTCGTTCATTATTTGAACGCGCGCCGCCGCTCGGATCTACGTTATTTTTGCGCATTATGTGATTTGTTGCTTATTTCATGCACAGAATCCCCCCCGCCGTCACACAACCCGCATTTTGTTTCCTAAACTGCTGCAATCTTAATCACTCACACGACAAAGCAGGTGCAAACAGACGCGCATAACATTATTCTCTGCCAAACGGTAGCGGCGCCGTGGAATTAATAGCTATAACGCCGTAAATAAAACAAAACACACATCGTAACCACTGCTTTACAGGCATGTGGTCATTCGCAACGACAGAGGGTTAGATTGATGGATGGTCAACAGCATGGTGACCAGCTGAAACGCGGCCTGAAAAACCGCCATATTCAGCTCATCGCCTTAGGTGGCGCAATCGGCACCGGGTTATTTCTCGGTATCGCTCAAACAATAAAAATGGCCGGCCCGTCAGTGCTTCTCGGCTACGCCATCGGCGGCTTCATCGCGTTTCTGATCATGCGCCAGCTGGGGGAAATGGTGGTGGAAGAGCCGGTTGCCGGTTCCTTCAGCCACTTCGCCTACAAATACTGGGGCAACTTCGCCGGCTTCGCTTCCGGCTGGAACTACTGGGTGCTGTATGTCCTGGTGGCGATGGCGGAGCTGACTGCGGTCGGCATCTACGTGCAGTACTGGTGGCCGGAGATCCCCACCTGGGTCTCCGCCGCGGTGTTCTTCCTGGCGATCAACGCCATCAACCTGGCCAACGTTAAAGTTTACGGCGAGATGGAGTTCTGGTTCGCCATCATCAAGGTGGTGGCGATTATCGGCATGATCGTGTTCGGCGCCTACCTGCTGTTCAGCGGCATGGGCGGCCCGGAGGCCACCGTCACCAACCTGTGGGCGCAGGGCGGGTTCTTCCCGAACGGCGTCATGGGCCTGGTGATGGCGATGGCGGTGATCATGTTCTCCTTCGGCGGCCTCGAGCTGGTCGGCATCACCGCCGCCGAAGCCGACAACCCGCAAAAAAGCATTCCGAAAGCCACCAATCAGGTGATCTACCGCATCCTGATCTTCTATATCGGTTCGCTGGCCATTCTGCTGTCGCTGTACCCGTGGGGCAAAGTGGTTGAAGGCGGCAGCCCGTTCGTGCTGATCTTCCACGCGCTGAACAGCAATCTGGTGGCGACCGTGCTGAACATCGTGGTGCTCACCGCCGCGCTGTCGGTGTACAACAGCTGCGTCTACTGCAACAGCCGCATGCTGTACGGCCTGGCGCAGCAGGGCAACGGCCCGAAAAGCCTGCTGAAGGTCGACGGCCGCGGCGTGCCGGTGGTAGCCATCGGCATTTCCGCCCTCGCCACCGCGCTGTGCGTGCTGATTAACTACCTGATCCCGGGGCGGGCCTTCGAACTGCTGATGGCGTTGGTGGTATCGGCGCTGGTGATCAACTGGGCGATGATCAGCCTGGCGCACCTGAAGTTCCGCGCCGCCAAAAACCGCGAAGGCGTGGTGCCGAAGTTCAAAGCCTTCTGGTACCCGTTCAGCAACTACCTGTGCCTGCTGTTCATGGCCGGCATCCTGGTGATCATGTACCTGACGCCGGGCATTCAAATCTCGGTGCTGCTGATCCCGGTATGGGTGGCGATCCTGGCCGTCGGTTACGCCATCAAACAGCGCAGCCAACGCGTAGACGGCGTCACCAGCCGTTGAATCCCGTGACCGCACAATAAATACAATGGCCCGCAGATGCGGGCCATTTTTTTCGCCTGAACGCCGCTTACTTGCGCAGCGCTTTCACCTGCTCGGCGGTGATATCCGCCGGCAAGCCGCCCCAGGTCACGCGCAGGTAATTCACCAGCTCCGCCACTTCGGCATCGCTCAGCCGCTCGCCGAAGCCCGGCATGCTCTGCATGCTTTCATCGTTCGGGAACTGCTGGGCCGGCAGGCCGTCCAGCACCGACACGATCAGGTTCTTGCCGTCCGCCTGGCGCAGCGTGGCATTATCGCGCATCGCCGGTGCCACGTGCGGTTTGCCCTCGCCTTCACGCGCGTGACAGCCGGCGCACTGCTCCAGATAGGCCATGCGCCCGGCATCGCTGCCCTGGCCCATTTTCACCGGCACCGCCGCCGGCGGCTGCTCGCCCATCAGATACAGCGCCAGCGCCTGATGATCTTCCGGCGTCAAATGACGGGTGCTGAGATCCACCACCATGTGCATCTCGCTGAAGGCGGAACCCTGCGGCGCGAGGCCGGTGCTGAGGAAGCGGCTGACGTCCTGCGGCGTCCAGCCGCGCTGCGCCAGGCCGTGCGGCGTAATGTCCGGCGCCATGAAGCGGCCGAGATCGCCGCCCTGCATCGGCTTGGCGAGATCCATCTGCCCCAGCGCGCCGCGCGGCGTGTGGCATTCGCCACAGTGCCCCAGCACATCAGCCAGATAGCGGCCGCGCTGCCATTGCGGCGAACTGCCCTGCGAACTGGCCGGCAGCGGATCCTGGCTGCGGAACAGCAGGTTCCAGCCGATCAGCGCCATGCGCTGGTTGAACGGGAACGGCATCTCGTTGGCCGGAATGGCGACGTCCACCGCCGGGCGCATCATCAGGTAAGCGTAGATGTCGTCGGCATCCTGACGCGACATGCCCTTGTACGAGGTGTAAGGCATCGCCGGGTACAGGTGTCGCCCGCCCGGCGCCACGCCCTGCGTCAGCGCCAGGAAGAAGTCGTCCTTGGTCCAGCGCCCGATGCCGTGGTCGGCCGACGGCGTCAGATTGCTGCCGTAAATCGTGCCGAACGGCGTTTCCAGCGGATAGCCGCCGGCCAACGGCGCCCCGCCGCTGGCGGTATGGCAGGCGGCGCAGTCGGCGGCCTGCGCCAGATAGCGGCCGCGGGCGATCTGTTCGGCGCCGGCGCTCACCTGCTGCACCGGGCCGTCGTAACGGCGGTTTTCCCGCCACCACAGCAGCGCAATCACCACGATCGCCACCAGCACAATCAATACTGCGAGACGTTTTTTCATTGCGCCGTCTCCTTCAGCAGGCCCGGCGTTTTCAGCACCACGTCGCGCACCGCTTCGTAGTAACGCACATAGCCGGTACAGCGGCAGATGTGGCTGTCCAGCGCCTGCTCGATGGCGCTTTCCAGCTGCTCGCGAGCGATAGGTTCACGCTTGAGCTTTTCCACGAAAATGGTAGCGGCATTGACGAAGCCCGGCGTGCAATAGCCGCACTGGAAGCTGTAGTGCTCCAGAAACGCCTGCTGGATCGGCGACAGTTCAACCACCTCGCCCTGCTCGTCCATCTTGGCGTGGCCTTCGACGGTACGCACTTTCTTGCCGTTGAAGAAATGCGCGCCGGTGATACAGGTGCGCACCTCTTCGCTGGTGCCGCTCGGGTGATCGACGATCGCCACGCAGGCGTGGCAAATGCCCTGCCCGCAGCCGAGGCGCGAACCGGTCAGGTCAAGGTACTCGTGCAGGAAATCGATCATCATCAAGCCTTCCGGCACCTCGATCGGGCCGTACTGCTTCTCGTTGATGGTCAGGGAGATCGGCTGGGTTTTAATGCTCATTGTAATACCTCACGAATATTTTCTGCACGAACGGGCAAATCACGGAAACGGTGGCCGGTGGCGTCGGCGATGGCGTTGACCAGCGCGGCCACGATCGGGATCATCACCACCTCCGCCATGCCTTTCGGCGGATCGGTTTCCGACAGCGCCGGCAGGATGTCGCCGCTCTGTTTCCACACCGCCACGTCGCTGGCGCGCGGCAGGTGGTAACGGTTGAAGTTCCAGGTGCCGTTGCCCGGGCCGTCTTCGTACAGCGGTAAATATTCGTGCAGCGCATGGCCGATCCCCATCGCCAGCCCGCCCTGCAGCTGGCCGGAAACCAGTTCCGGCACGATCAGGTTGCCGCACTCCATGATCGAATGGTGATTCAGCAATTCCACCTGGCCGGTGGCGATATCCACCGCCACTTCCGCCAGCGTGCCAACGGCGCTGTAGTAGGTCACCGCCGCATTGTTGCGCTGGGTTGGCGGGTAGTAGACTTGCCCGCGCGCCAGCGGTTTGAATTCACCGCCGGCGTTGCGCAGCGCCATGCCGTCGATCGGCAGGCGTTCGCTTTTGCCGTTCAGCGTGAAATCGGCCTCCGCCCACTGCCAGCGGTTGAAAACGTGCACCGCCGCGCCGGTGACGCCGCCCATCTGATAGGCCGTCTTGGCCAGCAGCTCGAGGCTCAGCACCGACATGCCCGCCGCCGTCAGGCCGCCTTCGACCCAACGCGCATCCTCACGCCGCACCACCAGCGGTGCCGCCTGGCCGCCGCCGATGCCGGCCTGCCACAGCGCCATCGCCGCCGGCCACAGGCCGCGATCGAAGATCAGGCGCGCCGCTTCGCGGGTGCTATGCGAGAAGTAATAGGCCGAGTTGCTGGCGCTGGACGGCGAGCAGTAGCTCGGCGTCCAGTTAGGGTTGGTTTGCAGCTTATCCTGCTCCTCTTGCGACATCAGGTAAGGATCGCCGCTGGTGACCATCGGCAGCACCGACCAGTCGGTGACCGAGAAATGCGCTTCGTCGGCCGGTTTGCCCAGCCACTGTGCGCACAGCACCGACTGCGAGGTCGACATGCCGGTGCCCATCTCCGCGCCGCTGTGATGCAGCGTGATGCGGCCGTCTTCGCTCAGCTCCACCCGGGCGAACGAGGTTTCCGCCCCGGTGCCGAAGTCTTTCTGCACGCAGCCGAAGCCAACGCCATAGCGCTTGCCGGGATGGCGGCTCTCAAACTCGGCCTTGCGTTCGGCGCGCTTGAGCCACATCTCATGCTTCGCCGCCTTCTCCAGCACTTCATCGGCACGGATCGCACCGGCCGGGATCGCCCCCTGGGTGTTTTTCATGGCGGATTTCAACACGTTGCGCAGGCGGAATTCGATCGGGTCGATCTTCAGTTCAGCGGCCAGCTCATCCACCATCATCTCGGTGGCGGCCATGCTCTGCAGCGTGCCGTAACCGCGCGCCGAGCCGGCGTCGATGGCGCGTGAGGCCAGCCCGACCGACGACAGATCGCTTTTCGGGAAGTAGTAAATAGACTGGGCGGCGGTCGCGCCGACCATCACCACCGAAGGGGTAAAGTTGCTGCGGCCGCCGCCATCCGCGGTCATGTCACCGAGGAACGACTGCATGACGCCGGTCTGGCGATCCACCGCGATGCGGTAATTCATATCGAACGCGTGGCGCTTCAGCGCCGTCTGGAACTGCTCGAAGCGGTCGTTGGCCAGGCGCACCGGGTGGCCGTCGCCGTACATCGCCGCCACCGCGCCGTAATACGGGAAGTTGTAGTGATCTTTCGAACCGTAGCCCACGGTGTAGCACGGGTGCAGGATCAGCTGTTTCACCGGCGGATTGCGCTTGGCCAGCATGCGCGGCATCTCGTCGGCCACTTCCTGCGGCGACTGGGTCGGCACCACCAGATGCAGCGTTTGCGTCTCGGCGTCGAACCAGCCGTTGGCGTTGTCCGGCTCCAGCGCCGAGGTGTCGATCGACTGCGTGGTGTAGCGGCGCGACATCACCAGCCAATCGGCCGGCGGATTGGCCATCTCGTCGGCGATCAGGCCCGCATAACGCATGCCTTCCTGATCCAGCTTGCCGCCCTCGCGCCCTTCCGGCCACACCGGCAGGTGTTTTTTCATCGATACCGGGAAGATTGGCGTGTCCTTCAGGCTGGAGAAGCGATCGTCGTCGAACGGCTGATCGCCCCCCACCCGCACATAGCGGAAGCTGCCCCAGGGATCGCGCTCCAGCGGGCCGGTGACCGCGCCGTATTTGATGGTCTCTTCACGGAATTTCAGCTTGTCCTTGGCGAAACGGAACCGGGCGAAGTCGTGATAGATCAGGATCGCCACCGCCTGGCCGAGGTAGGCCGGGGTTTTGCCGCTCGGCAGCAGCATGTCGTCACCGTAGAACGCCGGGAAGGCCAGGCCGTCGCGCGCCAGATCTTCCGCCGTCACCAGGCGATCCGGCTGCAGGTCGTCCCCCAATAGCGACAGATCGACCCCTTCGAACAGCCGGTCGGCTTTGGTGACGCGCAGAATGAAGGCGTGCGCCTGTTTCTGCGGCCAGTGCGGCATGTCCACCGCGCGGATATCGCGCGCGAACACCTTCTGCCCCATGACCTTGGCGCGGCCATCGATACGGAAACGGACGCGTTTGGTCTGCGGATCCCAGTTGGGTGACTGGAGGATTTTTTGCTCGAACAGCGCGGCGTAGGCGCGGCTGTACAGGGGCGCGAGATACACAGACACCCCCGCAATCACGGCGCTTTTGATAAAGCGGCGCCGCGACGGGTTGAAATTGCTCATAAATAAGTCCTTCACGTCTTTCTTGTAATTGGTTTTTGTTCGCGGTGTTGTTGCGCAAACGCTGACGACCTTGCCGTAGACGTCATAAGCATATGCTTATAACTAAAATTATGTGATGATTAACAGGTTGTTTTCAACAAAAAAACATTTACAAAACACAGGTAGTTTGTAGGCTAATAAATAATTTGCGCAAACGCGGACTTCAACCATGACCACGGGCATTGTCATTACCGCCGCCGGACGCGGGGAGCGCTTTATTCAGGCCGGCGGCCAGGGCAACAAATTGAACGCCGGATTTGCCGATGCGGCGGGCGAGCGGCGATCGCTGTTCGAACACACCCTGCGCCAGGCATTGGCTTCCGGCCTGCCGGTACAGGTGGTAACCCGGCCGGATAATCTGCCGGTGCTGGCAGCCTGCGCCGCCAATCAGGTGCCGGTCACCCTGCTCGCCAGTTCGGGCCTCGGCGACTCGATCGCCGCGGGCGTTGCCGCCACGCCGCACTGGCAGGGCTGGCTGATCCACCTGGCCGATATGCCGTTCGTCGGCGCCGAGGTTTTCCGGCAGGTGGCGGATGCCTTACGGCAGCACGCGATCGTGCGCCCCTGCTATGCGCAACAGCCCGGCCACCCGGTCGGCTTTTCCGCCCTATTGCGCAAACCACTTTGCCAACTGCGCGGCGATAATGGCGCGCGTGAACTGCTGCAAGGCGCGGCAGTGCACCTGCTGCCGCTTGAGCACCCCGGCGTCGTGCAGGATATTGATCTTCCATCGCAACTCCCGGCCAGCGAGTAAATTCACCTATGCAACATCTTGATGTCACCGTGGTCAGCCAGGCGATAAGCTGGCTGCAGCAACAGCCGGTCTGGTTATGCACCGTGCTCAGTACCTACGGCTCTTCGCCGCGGTCGCCGGGCGCGCTGATGGCGGCGACCCGCGACGGCCGCTACAGCGGTTCGCTGTCGGGCGGCTGCGTTGAGGAGGATTTTTTGCGCCGCGTGGCCGCCGGGGAGTATCAGGCGGCCAGCCAGGTGATCCGTTACGGCGAAGGCGGCATGACGCCCAACGTGGCGCTGCCCTGCGGCGGCGTGCTGGACGTGCTGATCGAATACCTGCCGGCGGGTGAAGACAGCATCGCTTACCTGCAACGCATCGCCGGCGCGCTGGAAGGGCATCACGCGTTGATCAAACGCCTGACGCTGCCCAACGCCTGCCACAGCCTCGAGCAAAGCCACTTCACCAGCGCCACGCAGGTCGAACGCCGGCTCGAGCAGATCACCCTGCACATCGCGGCCGCGCCGCGCCTGCTGATCGCCGGGCTGTCCAGCGTGGCGCTGTACTGCGCCGATTTCGCCGTGGCGCTGGGGTTTGAGGTGCTGGTGTGCGAGAGCCGCCCGGAGGTGCTGGATAACTTTGCCGCCGAGCTGAAACCGGGCGTGACGTTGCTGCGCCAGTTTCCGGCCAAATTTATTGAAGAGGGGGGATGCCACGCCAATACCGCCGTCGTGGCGCTGACCCACGATCCGCGCATGGACGACCTGACGCTGATGGAAGCGATCCACACCCCGGCGTTTTACATCGGGGCCATGGGATCGCTCAGAAACAGCGCGCGGCGGCGCCAGCGTTTGCAGCAGATTGCCGAATTCACGCCGCAGGAGCTGGAACGCATCCATGCGCCGATCGGCCTGCCGCTGGGCAGCAAAACCCCGGCGGAGATCGCCCTGGCGGTGATGGCGGCGATCGTGCAGCAAAAAAACCGGCTGCCGGCCGCCGACGGGATCAATGCAGCGGCACCACCGGCACCAGATGCTGCAGCTCCAGATGCAGTTCCTCTTTCCCGCTCAGCGAATAGCTGAACACCGTAATGTCCGGCCCGTCACCGCGGGCCAGCCCCATTTCGGGCAATACCTGCGTGTAGATCTGAATGATGTGGTCGTTGAGCGCCACCGGCTTGCCGGAATAGCGAAAACGGCAAAACTCGCCGTGGATCTCCGGCAGCGGCTCCAGCACCACGCCTTCGCGCAGCGGGTATTCCGTCGTCACGCCCAGGGTATAATCGACCCTGACCCGCTCGCCGTCCGGCACCAGCTGGGTAAACGAATAGGTTTGCGTCGGGCGCTCGCCCAACAAGGTGTAGAACTGCCCCCGCAGCGCGCTGCGCTGCGGCAGGTGCGACTTGTCCAGCTTCTCGATATCCAGGTGATAAGCGTACCGCTTGCCGTGAAAGGCGTATTGCCCCCGGGCGATGCTGACGCGTTCAACCTGAATATCGCCGGGCTGGCTGGCCGCCAGCGAACGCACCAGATTGCTGAAGTCCTGCTTGCGGGCATGGCGATACACGCTGGGCGATTCGGCGAAGTGTTTCTTGAAACAGCGCGAGAACGTCTGCTGGTTATCGAATTGGTATTCGACCGAGATATCGAGAATGCTCTTCTGCGTGAAACGCAAGGCGAAAGCGGCGAGGTAGAGGCGGCGAGCGCGGATGTACGAGGCTAACGACAATCCGGTCTGCTTCTTGAACATGCGCTGCAGGTACCATTTCGTATAGCCTGACTTGGCGGAAACGATATCCAACGACAGCGGATTGGTCAGGTTATCTTCAATCCAGACCAGCAATTCCTTGATATGACTTTCCTGCGTACCCATGTGCTTGCCGAACCTTCTGTTGCCGATATTCCATTAGTCGAATTTTAGTGCTATCCGCGTAGGGTATACAGGTTAAAACTCGACGTCCAGCAAGCTACAGGACTTTACACACTCCCCTTCACCGCCCGCAGGCGGCGAAGGGGGCAACGATTATTTCAGGCAGCTGGAGCACTGACCGGCCTGGATCTTCTGGAAGAAGTCATTGCCTTTGTCATCCACCAGGATAAACGCAGGGAAATCTTCCACTTCGATTTTCCAGATCGCTTCCATGCCCAGCTCAGGGTACTCCACGCACTCCAGGCTCTTGATGCTCTGCTGCGCCAGCACCGCCGCCGGGCCGCCGATGCTGCCGAGGTAGAAGCCGCCGTGCTTGTGGCAGGCATCCGTCACCTGCTGGCTGCGGTTGCCTTTCGCCAGCATGATCATGCTGCCGCCGTGGGATTGCAGCAGATCGACGTAAGAGTCCATACGCCCGGCGGTGGTTGGCCCCAACGAACCGGACGCGTAGCCCTCCGGCGTTTTGGCCGGGCCGGCGTAGTAGATCGGGTGATCCTTGACGTACTGCGGCAGGCCTTCACCGCGATCCAGACGCTCTTTCAGCTTGGCGTGCGCGATATCGCGGCCGACGATGATGGTGCCGCTCAGCGACAGGCGGGTGGAAACCGGGTACTGCGACAGCTGTTTAAGGATCTCGGCCATCGGGCGGTTGAGATCGACTTTGATCGCCTCGCCTTCCCCGGCCTGACGCAGTTCCTGAGGAATGAATTTACCCGGATTGTGCTCCAGTTTTTCCAGCCAGATGCCGTCGCGGTTGATCTTGCCTTTGATGTTGCGGTCCGCCGAGCAGGAGACGCCCATGCCGACCGGGCAGGACGCGCCGTGGCGCGGCAGGCGCACCACGCGGATATCGTGCGCGAAGTATTTGCCGCCGAACTGCGCGCCCAGACCCAGGTTCTGCGCTTCTTGCAGCAGTTCCGCTTCGAGTTCCAGATCGCGGAACGCCTGGCCATGCTCGTTGCCTTCGGTCGGCAGGCCATCGTAATACTTGGTCGAGGCCAGCTTGACGGTTTTCAGCGTCGCTTCCGCCGAGGTGCCGCCGATGACGAACGCCACGTGGTACGGCGGGCAAGCCGCGGTGCCTAACGTGCGCATCTTGTCGACCAGGTAGTTTTTCAGTTTGCCCGGCGACAGCAGCGCCTTGGTTTCCTGATACAGATAGGTTTTGTTGGCGGAACCGCCGCCCTTGGCGATGCACAGGAACTTGTACTCTTCGCCGTCCACGCTGTAGAGATCGATCTGCGCCGGCAGGTTGCTACCGGTATTGACCTCTTTATACATATCCAGCGCGGCGTTCTGCGAATAGCGCAGGTTCTCTTCGATGTAGGTGTTGTACACCCCGCGCGACAACGCCGCTTCATCGCCGCCGCCGGTCCAGACGCGCTGGCCCTTTTTGCCGACGATGATCGCCGTGCCGGTGTCCTGGCAGGTCGGTAAAATACCCTTGGCGGCGATTTCTGAGTTACGCAGAAATTGCAGCGCAACGTACTTGTCGTTTTCGCTGGCGTCCGGATCGTCGAGGATATCGGCCACCTGCTGTTGGTGCGCCGGGCGCAGCATGAACGAGGCGTCGTGGAACGCATGCTGGGCAAGCAGGGTTAACGCTTCAGGGGCAACTTTCAGAATTTCCTGGCCTTCAAATTCGCTCACGGAAACGTGGTCGCGGCTCAGCAGGTAGTATTCGGTATCGTCTTTCTTCAGCGGGAACGGATCTTGATAGTGGAACGGTTTATTCGACATTGATCTCTCACTTGCAACATCAGCTGCGTTAAATTCACACTTGCGGCGCACGGCTCGGCGCCTTGTCAAAAAACTGCCTCCACCTTACGTATTTTTAATCAGTCAGTTATTGCGCCAAATCGCAAAATAACCGCTCTTTGCGTAAGGGATTACCACAGGCGGCGTTTCAACCTTGCTCGGTGAGAACTGCGGGTACAGGCTCATCATGCACGCTTTATTATCCCGCAGTTAACACATTGATTACAATCCATCGGCGGCGATCGTCTTATCAATGTGGCGAAAAACCGGCGCACAGCGCCAAGAAAGCGTCGGATGCGGATTTAGGCCGGGGCATATTGTCAGCCGCCGCGCCATTGCTTAAGCTAGGCCGCAATGAACAAACCAAGAATCCCCATCGCGCTGCAACAAGCGGTGATGCGCTGCCTGCGAGAAAAGCTGCAGTTGGCACGCCGGCATTTTGCCGTCGAGTTCCCCGAACCCAGCATCGTCTATCAGCAACGCGGCACCAGCGCGGGCACCGCCTGGCTGCAAAGCTGGGAAATCCGTCTGAACCCGGTGCTGCTGCTGGAAAACCAACAGCCGTTTATCGATGAAGTGGTGCCGCACGAGCTGGCGCACCTGCTGGTGTTTCGCCAATTCGGCCGGGTGGCGCCGCACGGCCGCGAATGGCGCTGGATGATGGAAAGCGTGCTGCTGACCCCCGCCAGCCGCACTCACCGTTTCGAAACCGCCTCGGTGCAAAGCAAAACCTTCCCCTACCGCTGCGGCTGCGGACAGCACCAGCTCACCATTCGCCGCCATAACCGCGTGCTGCGTGGCGAAAGCGAATACCGCTGCCGCCGGTGCGGCGAGAAACTGAAATTTCTTGCTAGCGAGAACCTTTAGTTAAACGATTTATACGTTAAAACAAGCAAATATCGCCATTTGCCAC
Organism: Serratia sp. A07; assembly: GCF_058725505.1. NCBI lineage: Bacteria > Pseudomonadati > Pseudomonadota > Gammaproteobacteria > Enterobacterales > Yersiniaceae > Serratia > Serratia sp. A07. The sequence goes on along the minus strand of NZ_JBZXDO010000023.1, from coordinate 21,307 downwards.
TGCCGGCAAGTTCCGTTACCCTGCCTGCTTTTCCAATTTTGAGCTGTTTTGGAATATGCTTCGCAGAATTTTGTTTATGGCGGTTTTCGCCGCAGGCGCCGTACAGGCGCACGGCATCAATAATTTTTCTCAGGCCAAGGCGGCGGCGGCCAAGATTAACCAGGATGCGCCGGGCAGTTTTTACTGCGGCTGCCGCATCGACTGGCAAGGCAAGAAGGGCATCCCGGATCTCGCCGGCTGTGGCTATCAGGTGCGTAAAAACGCCCAACGCGCGCAGCGCATCGAGTGGGAACACGTGGTGCCGGCCTGGCAGTTCGGCCACCAGCTGCAGTGCTGGCAGGACGGCGGGCGCAAGAACTGCAACAAAGACGCCACCTATCGCCAGATAGAAACCGATCTGCACAACCTGCAGCCGGCGATCGGCGAAGTGAACGGCGACCGCAATAACTTCATGTACAGCCAATGGAACGGCGGTGAAGGCCAATACGGGCAATGCCCGATGAAGGTGGACTTCAAGAATAAACAGGCGGAGCCGCCCGCCCGCGCCCGCGGCGCCATTGCCCGCACCTACTTCTACATGCGCGATCGCTACCAGCTGCGGCTGTCACGCCAGCAAACTCAGCTGTTCGAGGTGTGGAACCGGCAATATCCGGTGAGCCAATGGGAATGTCAGCGTGAAGCACGTATCGCCAAGGTGCAGGGCAACCACAACCCCTATATTCAACAGGCTTGTCAGCAGCGGAAAAGCTAACCTACTATAGCCTTTATCTTTCATGGCGCCGCCAACCCGCGGCGCCGTTTCGTCAGGATCAGACTACCCATGCGCATACCCCGCATTTACCATCCGCAGCCGTTGACCAATCGGGCGGAGATCGCCCTGAGCGAGGACGCCGCCAACCACGTCGGCCGCGTGCTGCGCATGAGCGCCGGCCAGGCGCTGCAGCTGTTCGACGGCAGCAACCAGGTGTTCGACGCCGAGATAGTTCGGGTGGACAAAAAGAGCGTGCTGGTGCGCCTCGGCGACGGCCGCTTGGATGACATCGAATCGCCGCTCAACCTGCATCTGGGCCAAGTGATCTCGCGCGGCGAGAAGATGGAGTTCACCATTCAGAAGTCCATCGAGCTGGGCGTCAACGTCATTACCCCGCTGTTTTCCGAGCGCTGCGGCGTCAAACTGGACGGCGAGCGTCTGGCGAAGAAAATCCAGCAATGGCAAAAGATCGCCATCGCCGCCTGCGAACAGTGCGGCCGTAACCGCATTCCCGAAATCCGCGAGGCGATGTCGCTGGAAGCCTGGTGCGCCGAGCAGGACGGCAGCCTGAAGCTCAACCTGCATCCGCGCGCCAGCCACAGCATCAACACGCTGCCGCAGCCGGTAGACCGCGTCCGCCTGCTGATCGGCCCGGAAGGCGGTTTGTCCGCCGACGAAATCGCCATGACCACCAACCACGGATTTACTGATATTCTGCTGGGGCCACGCGTGCTGCGTACCGAAACCACAGCGCTCACCGCCATTACCGCTCTGCAGGTCCGCTTCGGCGACCTGGGTTAAAGGAGAAAAGATGATTAAGCTCGGCATCGTGATGGACCCTATCGACTCCATCAACATCAAGAAAGACACCAGCTTCGCCATGCTGCTCGAAGCGCAGCGCCGCGGTTACGAATTGCACTACATGGAGATGAACGATCTCTATCTGCACGCCGGTGACGGGCGCGCCCGCACCCGCCTGCTGAGCGTGAAGGAAGACAAGGAGAACTGGTTCAGCTTCGGCAGCGAGCAGGATCTGGCGCTGCACGATCTGGACGTGATCCTGATGCGCAAGGATCCGCCGTTCGATACCGAATACATCTACGCGACCTACATTCTGGAGCGCGCCGAAGTCAAAGGCACGCTGGTGGTCAACAAGCCGCAAAGCCTGCGCGACTGCAACGAGAAGCTGTTCACCGCCTGGTTCCCGGAACTGACGCCGGACACGCTGGTCAGCCGCAGCGCCGCGCACATCCGCAAATTCCACCAGCAGCACGGCGACGTCATCCTGAAGCCGCTGGACGGCATGGGCGGCGCGTCTATCTTCCGCGTGAAGCAGGACGATCCTAACCTGTCGGTGATCATCGAAACCCTGACCGAACACGGCAGCCGTTTCTGCATGGCGCAGAACTTCCTGCCGGCGATCAAGGACGGCGACAAACGCATTCTGGTCGTCGACGGCGAGCCGGTGCCTTACTGCCTGGCGCGCATTCCGGCGCAGGGCGAAACCCGTGGCAACCTGGCGGCCGGCGGCCGCGGCGAAGCGCGTCCGCTGAGCGAGAGCGACTGGAAAATCGCCCGCGCTGTCGCGCCGACGCTGAAAGAGAAAGGGCTGATCTTCGTCGGCCTGGACGTGATCGGCGATCGCCTGACCGAAATCAACGTGACCAGCCCAACCTGCGCGCGCGAAATTGAGGCGGCATTCCCGATCTCGATTACCGGCATGCTGATGGACGCGATTGAAAAGCGCCTGGCGGCGAAGTAATGCGCCATGCGGGCGGCCTGCCGCCCGCTATCCTGCATCGCGCCCGCCAAAGCACGCCTTTGCACGCGGCTTGAAAGGCGGCGGGTATAGCCGCATACTGGCGGCTGTTTATTTTCTCACCCATTGATTACCTTATACTAACGCCATGAATTTACAGCACCATTTTCTGATCGCCATGCCCACCCTGCAGGATCCTCGCTTCAAGCGCTCGGTGATTTACGTCTGCGAGCACAACGAAGAAGGCGCCATGGGTTTGGTGATCAATAAACCGGTGGAGCAGTTCACGGTAGCCACGGTACTGAGCAAGCTGAAGATCATGCCGCCTGCGCGCGATCCGGCCATCAGCCTGGACAAGCCGGTGTTCGCTGGCGGCCCGCTGGCGGACGATCGCGGATTTATCCTGCATACGCCGCGCCACGGCTTCGGTGCCAGCATTCAAATTTCCCCCAACACCATGATCACCACCTCGAAAGACGTGCTGGAAACGCTCGGCACCCCGGAACAACCGGACGACGTGCTGGTGGCGTTGGGTTATGCAGGTTGGGAAAAGGGCCAGCTGGAGCAGGAGGTGTTGGAGAACGCCTGGCTGACCATCGAGGCCAACACCGACATTCTGTTCCGCACGCCGATCGCCAGCCGTTGGCGCGAGGCGGGGAACCTTCTGGGTATCGACATTCGCAGCATCGCCAACCACGCAGGACACGCCTGATGAGCAACCGCACCATTATCGCCTTCGACTTCGGCACCAAAAGCATCGGCGCGGCCGTCGGCCAGGAGTTGACCGGCAGTGCCCGCGCCCTGCCGGCCTTCAAAGCGCAGGACGGCTCGCCGGACTGGCTGAAAATCGAAAAGCTGCTGAAGGAGTGGCAGCCGGATCTGGTGGTGGTCGGCCTGCCTCTGAACATGGATGGCACCGAACAACCGGTGACCGCCCAGGCGCGCAAGTTCGCCAACCGCCTGCACGGCCGCTTCGGCATCCAGATCGATCTGCATGACGAGCGCCTGAGCACCGTGGAAGCGCGCGCCAACCTGTTCGATCGCGGCGGCTTCCGCGCGCTCGACAAAGGCAGCGTGGATTCCGCCTCTGCGGTGGTGATCCTCGAAAGCTGGTTCGAACGGCAGCTGGGTTAACTCCCCGCCCCTTCGCCAACACAATCCCCCAACACGCCGGCGTCGATCCGCTGCTGCAAACCTTGCTCAAAGGTTTGCATGCCGGACTGCGCGCCGGTTTGCAACACGCTCGCCAACTGATGGGTTTTCCCTTCGCGGATCAGGTTGCTGACCGCCGCCGTCGCCGTCAGCACCTCAAAGATCGCCACTCGCCCGCCGCCGGGCCGCCGAATCAGCTTTTGCGCGATCACCGCCTGCAGGCTGCCGGCCAGCTGGGCGCGCACATAGGGTTTCTCTTCCGCCGGAAACACGTCCACCAGCCGTTCCACCGCCTGCGGCGCGCTGCGGGTGTGCAGCGTCGCCAGCACCAGATGGCCGGTCTCCGCCGCGGTGAGCGCCAGCCGAATGGTGGCGACATCGCGCAGCTCGCCCAGCAGGATCACATCCGGATCTTCGCGCAACGCGGCGCGCAACGCCGCATCGAAGCTGTGAGTGTCGCGGCCGATCTCCCGCTGTTGAATCAGCGATCGCCGGCTGCGGTGCAGGAATTCGATCGGATCCTCCAGCGTTAAAATGTGCCGCGGCTGGTGCCGGTTGATCTCGTCGATCATCGCCGCCAGCGTGGTGGACTTGCCGCTGCCGGTGGCGCCGGTGACCAGGAGAAGCCCGTCGTCGCGCCGCAGCAGTGCCGGGACGATGGCCGGGGCCGCCAGCTCGGCAAGCGAAGGCGCCTGCCCGGCGATGCGCCGCAATGCGAGAGACATCCCCGCGCGTTGCTGAAAAACGTTGGCTCGCAGCCGCTCCCCACCCGGCCTGTGCAGCGCCAGATCGATCTGCCCCAGCCGCCGCAGGCTCTCGCGCTGCTGCGCATTCAGCAATCCGTCGCAGAGGGCCTGCACGCCTTGCGCCGTCAGCGTTGGCGCCGCCGCCAGCGGCTGCAGTTCACCGTCGATGCGCAACATCGGCGGATGACCGGCACAAAGGTGCAGATCGGAAGCATTATGCTTTACACTAAGGGCCACGAATTCATCGATATCCATATCACTCTCCCGGGTCAATAATGAGCACTATCCAACAGAACCTGCAGGATGTCAGAAACCGCATCGCGGCCGCCGCGCAAAACTGCGCGCGGGCGCCAGAAGAAGTTGCTCTGCTTGCAGTCAGCAAAACCAAACCTGTGGCGGCGATCGAAGAAGCCATCGCCGCCGGCCAGCGCGCCTTCGGCGAGAACTACGTGCAGGAAGGGGTAGACAAGATCCGGCATTTCGCCGAGTCGCCGCAGAGCGGCGAGTTGGTGTGGCACTTTATCGGCCCGCTGCAATCCAATAAGAGTCGGCTGGTGGCGGAACACTTCGCCTGGTGTCATACCGTAGACCGGCTGCGTATCGCCCAGCGCCTGAGCGATCAGCGCCCGGCTGGTATGCCGCCACTCAACGTGCTGATTCAAATCAACATCAGCGATGAGCAGAGTAAATCCGGCATCGCGCTGGCCGATCTGCCGGCGTTGGCCGAAGCGATCGCCGCGCTGCCGAACCTGACGCTGCGCGGCCTGATGGCCATTCCGGCGCCGGAAGCGGATTACCAGCGGCAGCTGGCGGTATTCAGCCGGATGAACGACGCCTTTCTCGCCCTGCGTCAGCGTTATCCGCAGGCCGATACGCTGTCGATGGGCATGACGGACGACATGGCGGCGGCGATCGCCGCTGGCAGCACCCTGGTGCGCATCGGCACCGCAATTTTTGGCGCCCGCGACTACTCGCAGGCCTGACAAACAGACGAGGGATTTGATGCAACATCGCAAGATTACCTTTATCGGCGCCGGCAACATGGCGCGTGCAATCATCGCCGGCCTGGTGGCGGGCGGCTATCCAGCCAAATCCATCAGCGTCTGCGCCCCTTCGGCGAAAAACCGTGACGCGCTGGCGGCGGACTACGGCATCGTCAGCAGCGGCGACAACGTCGCCTGCGCGCGCGCGGCCGACGTGGTAGTGCTGGCGGTCAAACCGCAGCTGATGGCCGACGTTTGCCAGCCGCTGCGCGAGCAGGTCGATTTCAGAGGCAAGCTGGTGCTGTCGATCGCCGCCGGTATTCAGGTCAGCCGTTTCTATCAGCTGCTCGGCGACAAGCTGAACATCGTGCGCATCATGCCCAACACCCCGTCGCTGGTCGGCAAGGGCATGAGCGGGCTGTACGCACCGGAGCAGGTCAGCCGGCAGGATCGCGACTACACCGGCGATTTAATGGCGTCGGTCGGTAAAGTTTGCTGGGTCGATGACGAAAATGGCATCAACGGCGTGATCGCCGCCGCGGGCAGCGCCCCGGCCTATTTCTTCCTGTTTATGGAGGCGATGCAAAAAGAGGCCGAACGCATGGGCTTCGACAGCCAGACCGCGCGCGATCTGGTGCAGCAGGCCGCTTCCGGCGCCGCCGCGCTGGTTGAGGCCAACCCGGATACGCCGCTAGGCACGCTGCGCGAGCAGGTGACCTCCAAAGGCGGCACCACCGCCGAAGCGCTGCGGGTGTTCAACGAACGCCAACTGCCGGAAACCGTGGCGCAAGCGATGCAGGCCGCCGTTTCTCGTGCCCAAGAGATGGAAAAATTATTTTAAATAACCATGAGTTAAGGAGAAGGACCACTTCATGCTAACGCTGACTTTCCTGGTCAAGACCGTTATTGATCTGTACGTGATGGTGCTGTTGCTGCGCATTTGGATGCAATGGACGCGCACCGATTTTTACAACCCGTTCTCGCAGTTTGTGGTGAAGATCACTCAGCCGATCGTCGGCCCGCTGCGCCGCATCATCCCGTCGCTGGGGCCTATCGACAGCGCTTCGCTGCTGCTGGCGTTCCTGCTGATGACCATCAAGTACCCGCTGCTGCTGCTGATCCAGGGCGGTGCAATGTCGCTCAGCCCCTATAACCTGCTGTTTGGCCTGATCTCGCTGGTGAAATCCGCCGGCTACCTGATCTTCTGGGTGATGATCATTCGTGCGCTGATGAGCTGGATCAGTCAGGGCCGCAGCCCGATCGACTACGTGATGTACCAGCTGACCGAACCCTTGATGGCGCCGATCCGTCGCATCATCCCGGCGATGGGCGGTATCGACTTTTCCGCCATGGTGGTGATCCTGATCCTCTATCTGATCAACTACCTGGGCATGGATCTGTTCGGCGAGATCTGGTTCCTGCTGTGAGTGCAGTCACTCCGGTGCTGGACGGGCTGGCGATCAGGCTATATATTCAGCCGAAAGCCAGCCGTGACCAAATTATCGGCTTGCATGGCGACGAACTGAAAGTCGCCATCACCGCCCCGCCGGTCGACGGCCAAGCCAACGCCCATTTGATCAAGTTTATCGCCAAGCAGTTCAAAGTGGCGAAAAGCAGCGTCACCATCGAGAAAGGCGAACTGGGGCGGCATAAACAGTTACGCATCGTGAATCCGCAACAGATCCCCGCCGTGGTCGCGGCGCTCATCGAATAATTTTCAAGGTAGTCATTATGCAAAAAGTCGTTCTTGCCACCGGTAACCCGGGCAAAGTGCGCGAACTTGCCGACCTGTTGGCCGATTTCGGCCTGGACGTGGTCGCGCAAACCGATCTCGGCGTGGAATCCGCCGAAGAAACCGGGCTGACGTTTATCGAAAACGCCATTCTGAAAGCGCGCCATGCGGCACGGGTCACCGGCCTGCCGGCGATCGCCGACGACTCCGGCCTGGCGGTCGACGCGCTGGGCGGCGCGCCGGGCATCTACTCCGCACGCTATGCCGGTGAAGACGCCGACGATCGGCAGAACCTCGACAAGCTGCTGGCGGCGCTGAAAGGCGTAGCGCCGGGCCGGCGCGGCGCGCAATTCCACTGCGTGCTGGTCTATCTGCGCCATGCAGAAGATCCGACGCCGCTGGTGTTCCACGGCAGCTGGGGCGGTGAGATCACCGAGCAGGCCGCCGGCGAAGGCGGCTTCGGTTACGATCCTGTCTTCTACGTGCCGGAGCTGGGCCGCACCGCCGCCGAGCTGAGCCGCGACGAGAAGCGGGCGATTTCGCACCGCGGCAAGGCGCTGACGCTGATGTTGGAAGCCATGCGCAATGCTTAAGCTGCCCCCGCTGAGTCTCTACATTCACATCCCGTGGTGCGTGCAGAAATGCCCGTACTGCGACTTCAACTCCCATGCGCTGAAGGGTGACGTGCCGCATCAGGAGTATGTCGATCATCTGTTGGCGGATCTGGATGCCGATCTGCCGCTGGCCGGCGGCCGGGAGATAAGCACCATCTTCATCGGCGGCGGCACCCCCAGCCTGCTGAGCGCAGAGGCGATGCAAGCCTTGCTGGACGGCGTGCGGGCGCGCATTCGCGTCGCCGACGACGCCGAAATCACCATGGAGGCCAACCCCGGCACCGTGGAGGCCGATCGCTTCAGCGGCTACCAGCGCGCCGGCGTCAACCGCATCTCCATCGGGGTGCAAAGCTTCAGCGCCGAGAAGCTGACCCGCTTAGGGCGCATCCACGGCCCGGAAGAGGCCAAGCGCGCGGCAACGCTGGCGACCGGCCTCGGCCTGCGCAGCTTCAACCTCGATCTGATGCACGGCCTGCCGAATCAGTCGCTGGAAGAGGCGCTGGACGATCTGCGCCAGGCTATTGCCCTGAACCCGCCGCACCTGTCGTGGTATCAGCTGACCATCGAGCCGAACACCCTGTTCAGCTCGCGCCCGCCGGTTTTGCCGGACGACGACGCGCTGTGGGACATCTTCGAGCGCGGCCACCAGCTGCTGAGCGCCGCCGGCTATCAGCAGTATGAAACCTCGGCCTATGCCAAACCGGGCTACCAATGCCAGCACAACCTCAACTACTGGCGCTTCGGCGACTATCTGGGGATCGGCTGCGGCGCGCACGGCAAGGTGACCTTCAGCGACGGGCGCATCCTGCGCACCGCCAAGACCAAGCACCCGCGCGGCTTTATGCGCGGCGACTACATGGACAAGCAGCATGAGGTGGCGGCGGCGGATCGGCCGTTCGAATTCTTCATGAACCGCTTCCGCCTGCTGGAAGCTGCGCCGCGCGCCGACTTCGTCAACTACACCGGGCTAGCGGAAAGCGTCATTCGCCCGCAGCTGGACGAAGCGCTGGCCAAAGGCTATCTGGAAGAAACCGCGGAGCACTGGCAAATCACCGAGAAGGGCAAACTGTTCCTCAACTCGCTGCTGGAACTGTTCCTGGCGGACGACGAGTAAAAAAAAGCGCTGAATAATCAGCGCTTTTTTATTGGTGTTAATCCGGGTAAAACGTCTGAGACAGAATCTGCTGAGTTTCCCAGATGCCGTTTTCCGGATATACATCCAGCCCAGTTTCGGCCGTAGCGAGCGCAACGGCCTTCGACCAGACGACATCCAGCCAATCAGCATCGCTCAGTTTACCTTTTAGGCTGGGCGACTCTTTCAAGCTGTAAAGCACCTCTTTGCGCTGCGCTTTAATCGTTCTCTCCCAGCTGGTTCCGCGCCTGGCCGGCTGATATTTCCATTTAAGCAAATGTGCAATCAGCACCGTCATCCGGCTAGCAAGTTCCCTTTGCTCGCTCTTCCCCACGTCCTCAATCTCCTCGGCGATCTTTTCAATATCGATCTCAGACAATTTTCCGGAGCGCAAAAGAGCGGCCTGTTCATTTGCCCAGGCAACAACATCGGTTTCGTAACGTGTATGGCTCATAGCGTCCTCCGTAAACATCCATAAGTCTGTACGTAGTTTGACCAGTCTGTCAGATAAGCTTCAGAAGGTCAAAAAACATACTGCCGAGAAGGTTCTTAAATCACTTCAACGCCTTCAGCAGATCCTTGCGCTGGGTTTCCAGTGCGGTGACGCGGTTGCAAACGTCGTGACCGAAGTTCTGGAAGTCCTGCTCCTGGTTGTTCCACTCGTTCTGGATCGCCTTCTGCAAGCCGCCCAGGTTGCCCATGATCGCCTGCAGCGGATTGCCGCCGCTGTTGGCAGCCTGTTTGACGCCCATCTCGTTCAGGCTGTCCTGCAGCACGCCGCCCATGCTCTGCTGCACGATGTTGCGGCCATCCTGTTCCACCTGGTCAATCGCCTTGTGGTGGAAGGTCAGGCCGTCGCTGCGGTGCTCGATGATGCGGTTCATCTGCTGTTTCAGCTGGCCGTTGAGGGTGGTCAGCCGGTTGCGCACGTTGCTGTTGCTGCCCAGCTCTTTGACGATCACCTTATCCAGCGCCGAGCGGGCTTTCTCCAGGTGTTTCTGCGCGCCGTCGTCGATCCACGGCAGCTGCTTGCGCAGCGCGCTCTGGTAACTGAAGGCTTTCTGCCGCTGGCTGTCGCTCAGGCTCAGCGCCTGACCGTTGCGGATCACGTCGCCATCCGGCGAAATTTGCAGGTCGCCGCTGGCGCCTTTCACCTGCACGCTCTGCGGGCTGATGATCACATCGTCCTGGGGTTTAACGCTGCATTGGTACTCGGCGTGGGCCTGCGCGGCAGTCGCCGCCAGCAGCAGTAAGACTAACCCGGTTTTCTTCAACATAGCTTCTCCTGACTCCCATCCAGATTGGGATTAAAAAATCGAACGACCGATACGTTGAGACAACAGTTCCAGCGCCGCAGTTCCCGCCAGCGAGTTGCCGGAAGCATCCAGCTCCGGCGACCAGACGACGATCGACAGCTCGCCCGGCACGATGGCCACGATGCCGCCGCCCACGCCGGACTTGCCCGGCATCCCCACCCGATAGGCGAATTCGCCGGCGCCGTCGTACATGCCGCTGGTCATCATCAGGGCGTTGATCTGCCGGGCCTGCAGCGGGCTGATCACCGTCTCGCCGTTGAGATCGCGGCCGTGATTGGCCAGATAGACGAAGCTGCGCGCCAGCTCCACGCAGCTCATGCGCAGCGCACAGTAGTGGAAATAGGTTTGCAGCACGGTGATCACGTCGTTCTCGAAGTTGCCGAACGACTTCATCAGATAGGCGATGGCCGCATTGCGATCGGAGTGTTCAAACTCGGAGCGCGCCACCCGCAGGTCATAGGCCAGGTCGTCTTCGCCGGCCAGCTGGCGCACCACCTCCAGCATGCGCTGTTTGGGGGCGCTGAGCCGGGTTTGCAACATGTCGCACACCACCAGCGCGCCGGGATTGATAAACGGATTGCGCGGTTTGCCCTGCTCCATCTCCAGCTGCAGCAGCGAGTTGAACGGCAGGCCGGAAGGCTCTTTGCCGACGCGCCGCCAGATCTCAGGCTCCTGATAGCGCGTCAGCGCCAGCGTCAGGCTCAGCACTTTGGAGATCGACTGAATGGAGAAGCGCTCCGCGGCGTCGCCGGCCTGGAACAGTTCGCCGTCCACCGTGCAGACGGCGATCGCCAGCCGATCGGCGGGCACTTCCGCCAACGCCGGGATGTAGTCGGCCACTTTCCCCTGGCCAATCAGCGGGCGCACCTGTTGCAGGATTTCCTCCAGCAACGCGTTATCCAATGTTGTTACCACCTCGGTCACACTCCGGGCAAAACAAAGGCGCCGTTAAGGCACCTTAGATCAATAAAACGGCGCGGCGCGAAGCCGCGCTCATCGGGCAAGCGCGATCAATCCCACCAGATATCGAACAGATCGCTGACCTTAACGTCGGTCAGTTTGCGCGCTTCCAGCCAGTTTTTCACCAGCTCGCGCTGCTCGTCGGTGCAGTGGCCGATCTTCTGCAGGCAGATCAGACCTTCCCACTGCAGGTAGCCGCTGCCGTCAAACGCCAGGCCGTTCGGCTCGATCACTTCATCGATGAAGGTATCCAGCGTGCTGTCGATGTCTTCCACCGACGTGCCTTCGGCGAAGCGCCAGGCTACGGAGAAACCCAGCTCCTGAAATTCTTCAATGTGCAACTTTTTACGTAAACGACGACTGCGGTTCTTAGCCATTATTCTTTCCTCTCAAACATCAAGTCCCAAACGCCATGTCCCAGGCGCTGGCCGCGTAATTCAAATTTCGTCAGTGGGCGCGAATCCGGACGCGGCACGTAATCATTATCGCTGGAAAGATTACGGTAGCCTGCGACCCCGTTCATAACCTCTAACATATGTTCCGCATAAGGTTGCCAATCGGTGGCCATGTGGAAGACGCCGCCGGTCTTCAGCTTGCGCAGCACCAGTTCGACAAACGGCGTTTGCACGATGCGGCGCTTGTTATGGCGCGCCTTGTGCCACGGATCGGGGAAGAACAGCTGCACCATATCCAGCGAGCCGTCCGGGATCATGTTTTCCAGCACCTCAACCGCGTCGTGGCACATCACGCGCAGGTTGCTCAGCTTCGCCTCGTGGGCGTCGGCCAGGCAGGCGCCCACGCCCGGCGAGTGCACTTCGATCCCTAAAAAGTTCTGCTGCGGGTTGTTGCCCGCCATGGTCACCAGCGAGGCACCCATGCCAAAACCGATCTCCAGCACCGTCGGCGCGTCACGACCGAACAGCGCGGCGAGATCGACAGCGTCAGCCTGATACTCCACGCCCATCACCGGCCAATAGTTCTCCAGCGCGTGCTGCTGGCCTTTGGTCAGCCGCCCCTGGCGGCGGACAAAACTGCGGATACGGCGCATCGCGCGGCCGTTCTCATCAAATTCCGGGGAGATGACGTCATTAATCATAGTGCTTTCTGTCTGTTTGGCTGCCAATTAGGGAAACGCGCATTATGCAAAGATACATTGGTTTAGCAAGTGTTCATCTTCTGTACCCGCCGTGCGGCGTCGGAAAGTTCCGGTTTACAGCACCATGACTCTATGCTGCAATCTCGCTTCATTTTCTGCCGGATAACGACGCTGCTCATGATGCAAGCACAACAATTAGCACAGGTGGTGCTTGACTGGTATCAGCGCTACGGTCGCAAGACCCTGCCGTGGCAGCTGGAAAAAACCGCCTATCAAGTATGGCTCTCCGAGGTGATGTTGCAACAGACCCAGGTTGCCACCGTCATTCCTTATTTTCAGCGCTTTATGGCCCGTTTTCCCAACGTGCGCGCGCTGGCGGAAGCCCCGCTCGACGAAGTGCTGCATCTGTGGACCGGCCTCGGCTATTACGCCCGCGCCCGCAATCTGCACAAGGCGGCGCAGACCATTGTCGCACAGCACGGCGGCGAGTTCCCGACAACCTTCGCAGAAATCGCCGATTTACCGGGCGTCGGCCGCTCTACCGCCGGCGCGGTGCTGTCGTTGGCGCTGGGCCAACACTATCCGATCCTCGACGGCAACGTGAAGCGCGTGCTGGCCCGCTGCTACGCGGTGGAGGGCTGGCCGGGCAAGAAAGAAGTCGAAAACCGGCTGTGGAAAATCAGCGAAGAGGTCACCCCGGCGCAGGGCGTCGGCCAGTTCAACCAGGCAATGATGGATCTGGGCGCCATGGTCTGCACCCGCTCCAAGCCCAAGTGCGAACTCTGCCCGCTCAACGTCGGCTGCCTGTCTTACGCCAACCACAGCTGGGCCAACTACCCCGGCAAGAAACCCAAGCAGACCCTGCCGGAAAAAACCGCCTACTTCTTATTGCTGCAGCACGGCGACCGGGTGTGGCTGGAGCAGCGCCCGGCGGTGGGCCTGTGGGGCGGCCTGTTCTGCTTCCCGCAGTTCAGCGCGCGCGTGGATTTGGAACTCTGGCTGCAGCAGCGCGGTCTGAAAGGCAAGCGCCTGGAGCAGCTGACCGCGTTTCGCCATACGTTCAGCCATTTCCACCTCGATATCGTGCCGATGTGGCTGTCGCTCGACGCGGCGGGCAGCGGCATGGATGAGGGCGCAGGTCTCTGGTATAACTTAGCGCAGCCGCCGTCGGTCGGGCTGGCAGCGCCGGTGGATCGCCTGTTGCAACAGCTGGCGAAGCAGCCCCCGATCCAACAAAACTTATATGGCGATAGCGCCATCGATGAGGAATTAGCATGAGCCGCACCATTTTTTGTACTTTCCTGCAGCGCGACGCCGAAGGCCAGGACTTCCAACTTTATCCCGGTGACGTCGGCAAGCGCATCTACAACGAGATCTCCAAGGAAGCCTGGGGCGAGTGGATGAAGAAGCAGACCATGCTGATCAACGAGAAGAAGCTGAATATGATGAACGTGGACGACCGCAAGCTGCTGGAAGAGGAAATGATCAAGTTCCTGTTCGAAGGGCACGACGTGCACATCGAAGGCTATACGCCGCCGAGCGAATAACGCTGTTGGGGCCAGGCGCTGGCCCGCTTCAATCCTCTTATACTTCTTCCAAACGGCTTTAAGATGAAGAAAATTTTAGCTTTGCTCGTAATAGCGCCTTTGCTGATCTCCTGTTCCGGCAAAAAAAGTGAAGAAATCAACGAAGCCTGGATTAAAGATACCAACGGCTTCGACATTCTGATGGGCCAATTCGCCCACAACATCGAGAACATCTGGGGTCTGAACGAAGTTCTGATCGCCGGGCCGAAAGACTACGTCAAATATACCGACCAATACCAAACCCGCAGCCACATCAACTTCGACACCGGCGCCATTACCATCGAGACCATCGCCACCACCGATCCGGCCGCGCACCTGCGCCAGGCGATCATCAGCACGCTGCTGATGGGTGACGATCCGGGGTCCATCGATCTCTATTCCGACGCCAACGATATCCAGATCAGCAAAGAGCCGTTCCTGTACGGCCAGGTGCTGGATAACAAGGGCGCGCCGATCCGCTGGGAATGGCGCGCGGCGCACTTCGCCGATTACCTGCTGCAGACCAAGCTGCAAAAACGCACCTCCGGCCTGCACGTGATCTACTCGGTCACCATCCAGCTGGTGCCGAACCACCTGGACAAACGTGCGCACAAATACCTGCCGATGGTGCGCAAGGCGTCGGAAAAATACGGCGTGGACGAGTCGCTGATCCTGGCGATCATGCAGACCGAATCGAGCTTCAACCCGTATGCGGTGAGCGGTTCGGACGCGCTGGGCCTGATGCAGGTGGTGCAGCACACCGCCGGTAAGGATGTGTTCCAGATGCGCGGCAAATGGGGCACCCCGAGCCGCAGCTACCTGTTCGATCCGGAGAACAACATCGACACCGGCACCGCCTACCTGGCTATCCTGCAGAACAACTACCTGGGCGGCATTCAGAACCCGACCTCGCGCCGCTATGCGGTGATCACCGCCTACAACGGCGGCGCAGGCAGCGTGCTGCGGGTGTTCTCCAGCGACAGAACGCGCGCGGTAGGCATCATCAACGGCATGCAGCCGGGCGACGTGTACCAGACGCTGACCACCAAGCACCCGGCCGCCGAGTCGCGCCGCTATCTGGTGAAAGTGAATACCGCGCAGAAGAGCTACCGCAGAAAGTAACGCGTTCCGCGTGGATAAATGAGAAGGGCCGGTGCAAACCGGCCCTTTTTCTATGGCTTGATCATATAGCCGAAGATGCGCTTCCAGCCGTGATCTTTTTTCTCGATGTAGACCCCCTGCAGCTCCGGCGAGAAGCCCGGCAGACGGTTGATGCCCTCTTCCAGCGCCAGGAAGTAGCGCTGCACCGCGCCGCCCCACACTTCGCCCGGCACCACGCACAGCACGCCCGGCGGGTACGGCAAGGCCCCTTCCGCCGCGATGCGCCCTTCCGCCTGGCCGATCGGCACCAGCTCGACGTTATCGCGGATAAACTCCACGTTGGCGTCCTGCGGGTTCATCACCACCGGCGGGAAATGATCCTGGCGGAACATCTCCTTTTGCAGCTGTTTGACGTCGAAGCTGACGTACAGATCGTGCATCTCCTGGCACAGCCGGCGAATGCTGTAGCCGCGGTAGCGCTGCTCGTTCTTGCGGTACACCGTCGGCAGCACCACGCTCAGCGGCGCGTCCTCTGCAACATAGCGCTCGAACTGCGCCAGCATCTCCACCAGGTGCTCCATCTTGGCCGGGTTTTCCGCCGGGGTCAGCAGGAACAGGATCGAGTTGAGATCGCACTTCTCCGGCACGATGCCGTTCTCGCGCAGGAAGTTGGCCAGAATGGTGGCCGGCACGCCGAACTCGGTGTATTGGCCGGTCGCGGCGTCGATGCCCGGCGTGGTCAGCAGCAGCTTGCACGGATCCACCAAATACTGATCCTGGGCATAGCCTTCGAAGCCGTGCCACGTTTCCCCCGGCACGAAGGTGAAGAAGCGCGCGTCGTTGGCGATAAGGTCAGTATCGTGATCCTGCCAGTCTTTGCCCGCCACCTGCTGCGGAATAAACGGCTTCAGCTGCGAGCAGCGCTTGAGCAGCTGTTTACGGGTCTCGATGCCCAGCTTGACGCAGTCCATCCACATGCGGCGCCCGGCGGGGCCGGCGTGCATCTTGGCGTTGACGTCCAGCGCGGCGAACAGCGGATAGAACGGGCTGGTCGACGCATGCAGCATGAACGCGTTGTTCAGGTGCTTGTGGTTGCAGTGGCGCTTTTGCCCTTTGATGTGGTCGTCTTTCTTATGGATCTGCGAGGTCTGCGAGAACCCCGCCTGCTGTTTATGCACCGACTGGGTGACGAAAATGCCCGGATCGTGTTCGTCCAGCTCCAGCAGCAGCGGCGAACACTCTTTCAGCATCGGGATAAAGCCTTCGTAGCCCACCCAGGCGGAGTCGAACAGGATGTAGTCGCACAGATGACCGATGGTGTCGATCACCTGGCGAGCGTTGTAAATCGTGCCGTCGTAGGTACCGAGCTGGATGATCGCCAGCCGGAACGGCCGCGCCGCCGCGGCTTTCTCCGGCGCCACTTCGCGGATCTGCTCACGCAGGTAGCGTTCGTCGAAGCAGTGCGCATCGATGCCGCCGATAAAGCCGAACGGGTTACGGGCGGTTTCCAGATAGACCGGCGTGGCCCCGGCCTGGATCAGCGCCCCGTGGTGGTTGGATTTATGGTTGTTGCGATCGAACAGCACCAGATCGCCACGGGTCAGCAGCGCGTTGGTCACCACCTTGTTGGCCGCCGAGGTGCCGTTGAGCACGAAGTAGGTTTTATCGGCGTTGAACACCCGCGCCGCGTGCTTTTGCGCATCCTTGGCCGATCCTTCGTGGATCAGCAGATCGCCCAGCTTGACGTCGGCGTTGCACATATCGGAACGAAACAGGGTCTCACCGTAGAAATCGAAGAACTGCCGGCCGGCCGGGTGTTTGCGGAAGAACTCACCGCCCTGATGCCCCGGGCAGGCAAAGGTCGAGTTTTCCATCTCGACGTAGGTCTTCAGCGTTTTGAAGAATGGCGGCAGCAGCGCCTGCTCGTAGGCGTCGGCGGCGGCCTCCAGCTGCGCCATGTAGAACGGCTTGCTGGCGCCGGCCAGCAGCGCGAAAACCCCACTGACGAACGGCAGATAGTCCGGCGAGAGATGCTCATCCCCTTCCACCGCCACGAAGGTCGGAATGTCGAACCCCGTCGCCTGCAAGCGCGCCAGAATGCCGGCGTTAACGTCGGCGACCGACACCACCACCGCCGCCACGTCGGTGTAGTCCGTCTGCTCTACGCGCACGATTTGGCGCAGCGTCTCAATGGTGGCGACCAGGCTGGCGCTGGTCGCGATTTTCAATTCTTTCATCATGCTGACTCTCAAACGGTGAAGGATGAGGGTGTGCCACCGGCACGGTAATGAGATAACGCGGTTATCCCGGTAAAGCGATACCCGGGCACGGCAGCATAAGCGGCGTGCGTGACCGGCTCATGATCGGGGATCATCAGGCGGCTATCGGGGGAACTGGTCTTGGCAGCGTCCGACAGGCATCAGTAAAA
Organism: Serratia sp. A07; assembly: GCF_058725505.1. NCBI lineage: Bacteria > Pseudomonadati > Pseudomonadota > Gammaproteobacteria > Enterobacterales > Yersiniaceae > Serratia > Serratia sp. A07. The sequence goes on along the minus strand of NZ_JBZXDO010000023.1, from coordinate 3,972 downwards.
TCAGGGCCATAGCGCTGGCTTTACGCATGCCTAACAGCGAGCATCAGGCGGCCTTACCGCATGGCCGGCAGGCGTATTCGGGCGGATGACGTGCAAAGGAGACAACGGCGGAACGGTGGCGGCGTCAGATGTCTGGTGCGCAGCAGCGCTTGAGCAACAAAACCAGTCATGCCAATAACCCTCTGGCTTATAAGAAGCGGGAACACCGTCAGGGAACGGAGAGTGCTAAAATTTGCGCAATGATTGCATGATTCGTTGCGGGGTTCAAGCAAGAATCGCCCTGGTTTAACGCGCATTGATTTTAAAATAACGCATTGTTATTTAATTAAAAAATCATAAAAACCCATCTTAACGACGGTATAAATACACGTTTTATATGCATATTTATTGAATGACGATACCCTCCCATTCCCCACTCCGCCAGGTTCGCTGCCTGAAAATAGAGCAACCGATCGGCTTTGTGACAGAAAGCGATTGACGCCACCCGGCCAATACGGTTTAATGCGCCCCGTTGCCCGGATAGCTCAGTCGGTAGAGCAGGGGATTGAAAATCCCCGTGTCCTTGGTTCGATTCCGAGTCCGGGCACCACTAATTCTGCATGAAAGCACGCTGGTTAGAGGCAATCCCTTTAACGGGCGGAACAAAGGAACCAGCAAGTTGATATCGCAGTGTTTTTCGAATTTGCACACTCGATGTTAATAACTAGGTTCCTCTTAAAAGGGATGCCTGTGTTCCCGCACAGGCGTCCTTTTCTCGATCACTGGTGATTTTTACAGCTTGTTAAAGTTATGTCAAGGCGTGTCTGCGCCCTTCTTCACCGTTGGATGCGACATCCATATACAGTGACAATTCATTCTCAAGCGCTTGCCCTGTAATCTTCAAATCCAGCTCAACATACTCCATCGTTGTACTGACACTTCGATGTCCCAGCAGACCTTTAACCATTGCCAAATTACGATCTGGCGACTTCATCATCTCAGTCGCTAGTGTATGCCTAAACCGATGTGGACTTACCTTAAAACCACACTCTTTTGTTAGTCTGGTGAAAAACGAGCGAACAGGCTGTATTGCTGGCTCTGAGTCAACCTCACCGAATGGAGTCAAGAATCGCGATACATCGAACAGATAATCTGCCGGTTCGGCTCCCTGTTCAATTGCCCGACTTATAAGTATTCGCATACGTTCGCGGACAAAACTGACTATAGGAACCAACCACTCACGATGAGTTTTACTCCCCTCTTTACACAGCAACATCGAGTTTGCCTCAAGATCAACATCCATAAGACGTATATGTAATAACTGGTTTTGTCTCATCCCCGTCGAACGCAAAACGTCGATAACCGTCCGCCAATACCAAACAGGAAAGAGAGCACAGGAACGACTTTTGCCCACTTGGCGTTTTTCGCGTTCTTCAAATTGCTCTAACACCAGATTAATCCTGACCAACTGGTCACGGTTCAGTATTTTTTTACGCTTACTACCTGGTGGTACTTGCGTTTCGTTTAAGGGATTTTCCTCTATGTTCAACCATTTTTTCTTTATCCCCTGATTGTAGATCGCACGCAAATGGCGAGCTTTATTATTCCAGGTACTTGTTGTAATTCCCCTTCCAAGCATGTCTCTACGCCACAAAATCAGCTCTCGATTTGTAACGTCATCAGGTAACTTGTCATACCCAATAAACTTCCTGAAAACGGCAACGACACGGCGATAACTCTTTTCAGTTTCTGGACGTAGCGCTTTTGAGAAAAAATATTCCTCAAGCAGAGTTTCCCAATCCATAGCACACAATTTATGCATGATATCTCCCTAGCTTAAACAAAAATCATGCGAGCATGATATGTTCGCATGACACGATTAATCCCTGTTAAGGGATCACCAATACCGGACTGTCGTCAGGTAGTTTTTCTCCCCGATAGAGCAAACTTGCTTTAACGAGATAACCTTTGGTTCGTTTAAACGCACCTGTGCACTCTGACGTTTTATATAGGTGCGCAAAATAAAATCGCTTACCCTTTCCCCTGCGGTGTTTTTCCAGGCGTTCAAAGTCTTCCTGAAGGACTTCTCGCTGAGAGCCATCCAGACCCCTCTGTTTCAAATACAAATAAAAAACTCCAGGCACGGTGATAAAGATAAAACCAGAAACAAGATGAACCCTAGCCTCTGCAGTGTTAATGAGGATTTGATTAGAATTGAGTCCATCAGCTAACCAACGCCAAAAGGCTTCTCCGGGCGTTACCTCTCCATTAACTTCAATAGTCGGTGTTGGTATTTGAGGAGCGCCAAGTTCGGAGTTTGCTTCGACAACTTCAACCTCCTGGGTCACTTCAACAGTAAGCACAGGATTATTAGCAGGCATAGGGCCTTCACTTTCGTGAAGGGCGTCCCCGAACGCCTGTTCTGTCTGGTTCACCGGAGCAGACACCTCAACGGCCATTAATGACAACAGGGCCTGAATATCTTCACCCGTGCCGACAACCGGCTCCGGTTCTATCTTCATCTCGGCCAACGGCTTGTCGTTCACCGGTGTATCCAGTGCCGAGCTGAGTAATGCATCTGTTGCTGACGGTACATTCCCGTTAGACGGACCTGCTATCTCTGCCGGCAGTTGTTCCTCGATAAGAGGTGAGTGGGTGCTGCTGACTGTGCTTTGCTTATCAATCGCCGACACCGGCGGAGTGAAAGTTTCTTTTTCAACTGCCGGCACCATCGACGTTAATGGCACTGCCGGCGTGACAAGCGCAGCCCCACCGCCCTGCAGGGCAGCCAACAAATCCTCGCCACGGGCCAGCCTGACCGCATCCTGGACAATGTCGTCTATTACCGGTAATGCACTCGGTTGACGTGATGCAATCAGCATCAACGACTGAATGGCCGCCGGCAGTGCTGACAGCCAGTCGATGACCGCTGCCGGCAGCAAACGTGCCGCAATCATCGTGCTCTGACTTGTCGCCAATACCGGATCTGACGAGGTAGCAGAGAACCGAAAGCGGTAAGGTTCTGTGGGGATGACCACACCAACCAACCAGGGCTGACCGCTCCGGAGTTCGCCCTCCAGTTGGCTAAGCAGCGGCAGGTAGTGCCACAGTGCCGCATAGAACACCACCATGTTCCACTGCACATTTTGGGCCGCCTGTTCTTCCGGTGCGGCCCCAGGGGGCAGCATATGCCCCTTGGCCAGGCGCACCGCATAGGTCACCGTCTGGAGGGTGACTTCAGCCAACCCGCCTTCCCGGGCATATTCCCCCTGTTGCGCAGCCGGCAGTACCTGCAGCAGCGTCATGAGCTGCTTCAGCGGCTGTAGATAGAAATCCGTATAGAGGTCTTTGGGCAGTGCGCTGTTCTCCCACAGCTGCTGCAGGCACTGCTTGCGGGATGCCGTATCCAGCAACCGCTCGGCAGTCGCCGGCATAAAATAGCCTGCCGGGCTCTGCGGGGTTGCAACGCGTGCCGTTGGCCTCACCGGTATTTCTTTGACACCAACCAGCATCGCTTTGATGGCTTTCAGCATGCAGCCTCTCCTGTCGTATCCTCTTCGCTCTCCATTAGCAACTGCAGCAATCCGTTCAGCACCAGTGTTTCCCTGGTGCGGGTCACTGCAACATACAGCAGATTGGTCTCATCGGTACGCTCACGCTCGGTCATCAAAGGGTCAGTGATGTCCGCAAAATCCTCGTCCAGCACCACCACCGGCCACTCCAGCCCCTTGCTCCGGTGCGCCGTCGACACGGTCACCTGCGCCTGACTTTCGTCAGTAACGGCATGCTCACGCATCACCTGCAGCTTTTGCGGCAACGGGAAGTACAGGTCAAGCAACCGGAGCCTATCTGAAAGAAGCGCGTCTGCCGGCTGGAAAAGGCCTTGATGGGTATGACTTCAGCCAGGTACCGGAGTTGAACAGCGGGCAGTTTCGACAACTGTGCGAAAACGACGACTGGGTGGCGTCAGGAGAAAACATTTTGCTGTTCGGT